>NZ_CANUAR010000009.1:0-110087 GCF_947855755.1 uncultured Coprobacter sp. | reverse complement strand
AGGAGGTACAAAAAATGGCGTAAAAAGGCTTAGCAACGATTATCAACGATACTTGTGCAACAAAAAAGGCGCCCGTAAAGAGCGCCATATTAATCGATTATAATCAATTTAACTATTTGATAATCATATATTTACTTGCCGATGCAAAATTTACTAAAAACATTTCCGAGTATTTCATCTGTAGAAATTTGTCCAGTTATTTCCCCAAGATAATGCATACACTCCCGTATGTCTTGTGCCAAGAAATCTCCGGAAATACCTGAATGTAACCCATCTAATACGCGAGATATAGCTTCCTGAGCATGCAGTAATGCTTCATAATGTCGAACATTGGTAACTATTACATCGTCTGTCCCCGTTTCCGGCAATGAAGCTGCTGATACCAACCGGCTTTCCAAATCGGCTATTCCTTGATTTGTTTTGGCTGAAATGAATAGAATCGAATGGTTGAACGGTATTAACGATTCTACTAATTCTTTTTTTTCTTCACATTCTTGTATGGTTAGCTTATCCACTTTGTTCAACAAAACAAATAGTGTTTTTCCTTCACAATGTTGTATAATGCGCCCGGCAGACCGTATAATATTTTCATTCATCCCAGTAGCATCAATCATCCACAATATTATAGCGGCCTGATCAAGTTTTCGGAAAGTACGTTCTATTCCCATACTTTCTATCTTATCCTGAGTGTCCCGTATTCCGGCAGTATCGATAAAACGGAACGTGATACCCTGTAAAACTGTCGTATCTTCAATCACATCCCGTGTCGTTCCATGTACATCCGACACCAATGCCCGGTCTTCATGCAGCAAACAATTAAGCAAGGTAGATTTCCCGGCATTCGTTTCTCCGATGATGGCTGCAGGTATCCCATTCTTTATGGCGTTACCGACCTTAAAAGAATCTGCTAATTTACGGATTACGGTTTCTATATGCAATGCAAGTTCTATCAATCTCGAACGATCAGCAAATTCGACCTCTTCTTCGCTAAAATCAAGTTCCAATTCTATTAATGAAACAAAATCAAGTAACCGGGTACGAAGTTTTGCCAATTCATTGCTAAATCCTCCCCGCATCTGGTTCAATGCCAAACGATGTGCAGATTCTGATGTCGAAGCTATAAGATCTGCTACCGCTTCAGCTTGAGAAAGATCCATTTTTCCATTGGCAAATGCCCGTTGTGTAAACTCTCCGGGAAGAGCGGAACGACATCCGTTCTGAATCAGTAATGTAATAATTTGTTGTTGAATATAGAGTGAGCCATGGCAAGATATTTCGATCGTATCTTCTCCCGTAAAAGAATATGGAGCTACAAATCGAGCTACAATAACCTCATCTACAATCATACCTTTTTCGTCGATAATTTTACCGTAACTCAATGTATAAGGTTCTTGGGCCGTTAACGGATGTTCTTTCCTCGCGGGTTTATATATATGTTCAGTTATCATAACCGCATCTTTCCCGCTTACACGGATTACTGCGATCCCTCCTACTCCGGGTGCAGTAGATACCGCACATATTGTATCATTTGTCATCATAAATCTTTTTATTTTATAATTCCCAATCGGAGATATTGTTTTGCGATTCCAAACGGTTTTCAAGTTCATCCGGAAGTTCCGAAAAAAAGTCCATTCCTGTAAGTACTTCTACACTATCTATCGACACGGCATATACGGATAGAGGGGCATCTTCCTTTTCATTTTTAAATACAAATCCGATTCCTCTCGGTGTAGAGACATAAGGTGAGACAATAACCTTAAAAAAAGCATGAGGAACTTTTACTTCATTTCGTCCGATCGTTGTATTCCGTTCATCGACCAACGGTCCGCAAACTATTGCTATCGCGCTATCTCTCCTCGCCCATTTACGAATATGTTCTTCCAAGTCTTTCCAAGCTCCTCGATTTAATCCTGGATGCTGCGGACACATATTCGAAAAGTAAAAAGATTCTTTCATCGCCATTTCACTCCATGTCATGTCCGCTGCAGGAGCCATGTGCCCCCGATCAAACCCACTTTTACGATAGTCCGTATTCGTCGCACTGACACCGTTTACATACGGATCTACTACGAATTTATCCGTCCTGGTAGCCGTTCCCCGCAATTCGTCACGAGTCAATTCATAAGCAACCCAATTAGGCAAACGCCAATTTTTATTGTACGATACAGTGTAACCTTCATGTTCAATAATTTGTTCTGCCCGATCTTCTAACGGAAGCGGCAATTCCAAACTTTTATATCTAATGCCCGGTCTCCGACTCGCTTCACCTAATCGCTCGATCTTAGTAGAAAAAGCAGATAATGCCGACTTTATTTCTAAACGGAAATAATAAGCAAACAGAAGTAAAATCGTAATCCAAAAAAATATCCAAAGAAACCTACCTGACCAATTTATATTTTTTTTCTTCTTACGTTTTTTTCTAGCCATTCAAAAAATACATATTTAAAAGTTAGCGGACACAAATGTACAAAAATTTGTTTTAGAGCCTGTTTAAATTTTCCGATAAAGAAATCCCACGCAAAATTGAAACAGTTTTTTTAGCCTACAATTATAAAAACATACCTTTTTACAAAGGTAAAATTACCTCGTACACTAATATAATTCATAAAAAACAGCGCATACGGTATAAAAAATAGCCATATACGCTGTACAATCAAAACTATAATTATTGCTATTAATTAATCATTTATTTTTAATTTCTGTTCCATACGAATAGCTTGCGGAAAAACGATATTATTTTCCAAATGTATATGTCGATGCAAAGCTTCATCAAATGTTTTCAAATTTTCATATAAGAGCCGATAACTGCTACATGTATCTTCCGGAGTCGTATAATTATTTGTCAGTTTCTCAATTTTCCTATAACGCTCACCTTCCGCTTCATGCTCACTCATCATAACCGAGATCGGAGTTTCTATACTCCCACAATGAAAATCCGGCAAACGTTTATGCTCCTCTTCCACTTTAACCATTTCATAGATATAGGGGAAAAGAACTATTTCTTCTTTGTCGAGATGGGAATAGAGTTCGTCGAGCGAAATATTAAACAATTCATGTATCTCATACAACTCAGGATGGCGTTCTCCATGAACTCGAGTTACTTTAACTAATAATTTTTGAATTTCAGGTCCATGCAAACGGATATTTCGATGATATATTTTAAGAATATAATCTACCGATAAATCAATAGGCCAATTTTTAAAATCAATATTTTCCATAACCGGAGAATCTATACTTCGAAGGGCATTCAACACCTCGTTATAGTTAGCCCCTGCATTTCTCACAGCTTCGGGAAAAAGTGTAAATCCGTGACAACAATAATCAATTCCATATTTATCGAACACTTTTGCCGTATCAAAATTTTCGGTAACAATTTGACCGACTGTCATCTTCTCATAAGTTTTCATACATCTCTTATTTTTAGTTTTTATCCGATAATTTCATTTCTCAGATAGAATAATATTTACAAAAATATTCTTGAAAAGATTTCTCAAAATAATCTTGAGCAGAATTTAAACGAGCTCTTATATTTACAACCCAATTACCAAGCAGTTTGTTTTAAAAATTTCTATCTTTGCGACATAAAAGTATAAACGTCTCAAAGACGACAAACTTAATTAAGAATTTTATGAATTTAGTCGACCGTTTTCTGCACTATGTAAGTTTCGATACACAATCGGACGAACTGACACACATGACCCCCAGTACTCCGGGACAAATGATTTTTGCACAAGAACTTGAGAAAGAATTAAAAAAAATAGGTATGACCGAAGTATCGCTCGACGAGAACGGATACTTGATGGCGACCCTTCCTTCTAATACGTCTAAAAATATCCCTGTCATCGGATTTATCGCCCATCTCGATACAAGTCCCGATCTTTCTGGGCGGCATGTTACCCCTCGTATCATAAAAAACTATGACGGCAATGACATTCCATTATGCCCTGAGGAAGATATCATTTTACGTACCGAAGATTTTCCGGAAGTAAAAAAATATATAGGACAAGATCTTATCGTCACAAATGGCAAAACGTTATTAGGTGCTGATGATAAGGCCGGAATTGCCGAGATTATTTCTGCTATGGAACATCTGATACAACATCCGGAAATTAAACATGGGAAAATACGTGTAGCATTTACTCCTGACGAAGAGATCGGGCAAGGTCCTCACAAATTTGATGTTAAAAAATTCGGAGCTGAATGGGCTTATACTCTCGACGGAGGAGAAATAGGTGAATTGGAGTATGAAAACTTTAATGCTGCCGTCGCTAAAATTCTGTTCAAAGGACGCAACGTTCATCCGGGATATGCCAAGCATAAAATGATCAATTCATTACGCATCGCCAACCAATATGCTATCATGCTACCTCGCTGGGAAACTCCAGAACATACCGAAGGATATGAAGGTTTTTATCATCTAATTTCTTGTGAAGGGACTGTCGAGCAAACCACATTGACTTATATTATCCGTGATCACGACCGCGACCGTTTCGAACGCCGCAAAAAAGAATTCGAACATCTGGTGCGTAAAATCAATAAAGAATTCCCCAATTGTGCAAGCCTCGAAATTAAAGATCAGTACTACAACATGCGTGAAATGGTAGAGCCGGTTATGCACATTGTTGATTTAGCTTCTCAAGCAATGAAAGAGGTCGGAATCGTACCCATCGTAAAACCGGTGCGAGGAGGAACAGATGGAGCTCAGCTTTCATTTATGGGATTACCGTGCCCCAATATATTTGCAGGTGGACATAATTTTCACGGACGATATGAATTCATACCCATACAATCCATGGAAAAAGCCCGCGATGTCGTTATACAAATCGCTCGATTGGCTGCAGAAAAATAATTGAGTCTTATAGAGCTGTCTAAAATTTTTCAATAAAAAATAATCATCAGGTTATCTTTGTGCTTTCTTCCGGTCTTTTTTCCCGTTTTCCCTCGTCAGATAGTCCACTATCATCCTCGTGAAAACAACAAAACATCCTCGAAAGAAACTCTCAAACCTGACCCAAGTAAAATTTAGACAAGCTCTTAGGGCCTTTAAACAAACTATAAAGTTGTATCAGTATGTAGCAAACGACATTCTCGATACAACTTTTTTATATCTGTGTAATTATTATATGTCTGAAAAAACTTTAATTGTTTTGTTAGGTCCTACCGGAGTCGGGAAAACAGAACTCAGTCTTCGTATCGCCGAACAGCTTCATTGTCCGATATTATCATGTGACAGTCGACAATTGTATAAAGGGCTGGAGATCGGAACAGCAGCTCCCACCGAAGAACAGTTGCAACGGATCAAACATTATTTTGTCGGGACTCTGGAACTGCAAGACTATTATAGTGCCGCATGCTATGAAGAAGATGCTATAAAACTTCTAAACCGTCTTTTCTCCAATCTCGATGTCGTTTTAATGACCGGAGGATCTATGATGTATATCGATGCTGTTTGCAACGGTATAGACGAATTGCCTACTGTATCAGATGAAGTGCGGGAGCTTATGATCGAACGTTATAAGAATGAAGGATTGGAGAGCTTATGCAATGAACTAAAACGCCTCGATCCTGTCCATTATGAACAAGTAGATTTGAAAAACCACAAACGGGTTATCCATGCACTCGAAATTTGTTATATGACCGGAAAACCGTATTCCGAATTGCGTACGCATCCGAATAAGCAACGCCCGTTCCGCATCTTAAAAATAGGATTGACCAGAGATCGGGAAGAATTATACGAACGTATTAACCGAAGAGTAGAACAAATGATTTCAGACGGACTCGAATCCGAAGCCCGGACAGTTTATGCTCACCGAGAGTTCAATTCATTAAATACAGTTGGTTATAAAGAAATGTTCGCATATATTTCCGGTGAATGGAGTCTTGAAAAAGCCATAGAAAAAATTAAACGAAATACAAGAGTTTATTCTCGGAAACAGATGACTTGGTTCAAGCGAGACCCTCAAATTACATGGTTTTCTCCTGAACAGGAAAACGAGATCATGTCTTTCATCAAGAATCAGACTTTCTGATCGGATAAATAAAAAGGCGCTTATAGCGCCTTCCTCATAAATTTATTTTCTACATTATCTTATGCGATCGGCCGAACGCACTAACTGCTCGTCTTGACTGATCTTCCGATACGCCATATATTCTAAAATAATTGCGACTAAAGGGATAACTAATGCCGCAGCTAACGATGATGTTGCAGCCAATGATTTACCGTTCACCCACAAATACAAGAAAAATATAGGATAAAAGGCAACCAGCATTAAACCGTTAAACAAACAGAATTTCATTTGCAATATACGATTCTTATATAAAAATATAGATATACAAGCCAATAGTCCCATCAAAGCAATCAAGATAGCAATAGGCCAAGCCGGCAACACCATTTGTGCTGGATCTGCCATTGTATAAACTCCCATTGCCAAAAATTGCCAATTTCCATCAGCATTAGAATAACCGGCCAACGGCATAAACAACATGGATAGCACCAATGCTGCGACTAAAAAAAGATAAAAAGATTGAATACGTTGTATCATAATTAAAAATATTGGTTTTATCACGGAGCTTCTGCCACTCCCTCACGCCATATAAAATATTTTACTATTACAAAATACGATACCTTAACAGTCCGCACTTTATTTAGTTCAAGATGAAATTTAATATTGTCAACACATAATATTTAATTTCTGCAAAACGACCCGTATTTTTTCATACGTGGTAATACGGGTAGGAACAAGGGGTAACCGCAAACGATTTTGAATATATCCCATAGAGCTTAAAATACTCTTTACTCCGGCCGGATTTCCATCGACAAAAAGAAGTTCGAACAATTCGGTAAATTTATGATGTATCAACAAAGCGTTCGTATAATCTCCTTGCAATGCCAAACGCACCATACGACTGAATTCTCTCGGAAATGCATTTCCTATCACCGATATTACCCCAACAGCACCTAATGTTATTAAAGGGAAAGTAATGCCATCATCTCCGGATATTACCATGAAATCTTTTGGCTTGTTTTTAATTATATCATCCATCTGGGTTATATTCCCTGACGCTTCCTTGATCGCTACGATATTATCAAATTCACGAGCCAAACGCAAGGTTGTTTCCGCCGTCATATTCACACCGGTGCGACCGGGCACATTATAAAGAATAACAGGGAGTTTAGTCGCCGAAGCAATCGCTTTATAATGCTGGTAAATCCCCTCTTGAGAAGGTTTATTATAATAAGGTACGACAGACAATATCGCATCTACGCCATGAAAAGTTTCAGTCTTCAAACGATCTACTATTCCTCTTGTATTGTTTCCGCCTAACCCTAAAACTATAGGTATTCGTCCTTTTACTCTCTCGACAACGAAAGAGAGCACTTCATTTTTTTCTTGTTCGGTCAAAGTAGGTGTTTCGGCCGTAGTACCCAATACTACCAAATAATCTATACCGTTTTGTATCTGATATTCTATTAATTTGGAAAGGGCATCAAAATCGATCGATTCGTCATTCTTGAATGGCGTGATCAAAGCTACCCCCATTCCTTTTAAATTTATTTGTGCCATATATATTCTTGTTCAAAAAATATCATTTTGAGGGCTCAAAGTTATAAATTATTATCTTTTATATCAATATTACGCCAATAAAAGAGTATTTTTTCCAACAAATCCCGAGCTGCTATATCTTCGGCCGAACGAATCATAAAATCATACGGGTTTAACGAAACTTTTTGTAATCCGACCTTCATACGAGCCATTGATATACTCATCAAATATAAAAACGGCAACCGCTCGACAAGACTCAAATCGCATAACACTTCGGTATTAAACCCGATAAATTTTTTAACAGCGTTTTTATCGGGCAGACGTTTACCAAATTTCAAATTTTCCGGAGTCAATTCCAATATATCTATTTCAGGATAAGCAGATATATCAAGGGCATTACCATCTCCCAGTACAACTAAAGAAAGCCTTATCGGTTCTTTCGACAAATCCTTAACAACAGAAAGAATCGAATCGATACTCTCCCGTTCTATCAATAGCGTCAAGATTTCGGTCTTCCGATAATCGACAAATCGCTTTTTCCTTTTTTCTTGAGAACGAGCGAGCTGTCGGGCAATCTCCTTTTTTATCCAGTATGTCCACATATCATCCGATTTTAAATTACTACCCGGGTTATCGTATCATCTGCAAAAAATCTTCTTCAGAAACAATTTTTACTCCCAATTTCCGAGCCTTCTCAAGTTTAGCCGGTCCCATATTTTCTCCGGCCAAAAGATATGTCGTTTTAGCAGAAACCGAACCGGTATTTTTCCCACCGTGCCGTTCTATCATCTGCTTATACTCATCCCGAGAATGATGTGTAAATGTTCCGCTGATTACAATCGTAGCTCCATCGAGTTTATCTGTAAAACCAGAAAGACGATCTTCAGAAATTTTCATTTGAACCCCAGCTTCTTTCAACTGTCTTATCAAATCCCGGTTTTGCTCATTCTCAAAATAAGCCCGGACGCTCTGCGCTATACGAGGACCTATTTCATCGACACCGACCAAGTCTTCTAATGTTGCAGCCTCCAAAGCTTCTATCGAAACAAAAGAATTCGCCAACTTCTTTGCGACTGTTTCTCCTACAAAACGAATCCCTAACGCAAACAAAACCCGTTCAAAAGGTACTTGTAAAGATCTTTCTACAGCATCCATAATATTGCGTGCAGATTTTTCTCCCAGTCTTTCCAAAGAAGCAATTTCCGACTCATTCAAACCATACAAATCCGCAACCGTTTGCACCATCCCCAACCGGTAAAACAAATCTATCGTTTCAGGCCCCAAGCCGTCTATATCCATAGCACGACGACTGATATAATGTTCTATTCGTCCCTTTATCTGAGGGGGACATCCCATCTCATTCGGACAATAATGTGCAGCTTCACCCTCATAACGAACCAAAGGTGTTCCACATTCAGGACACTGTTTTATAAAAGTTACCTTCTCTCCTATCAATAACCCTCTCGCATCAAAATCCACTCCTGTAATTTTCGGAATAATTTCTCCTCCTTTTTCCACAAATACCATGTCTCCGATATGCAAATCAAGAGATTGTATAATATCGTCATTATGCAACGAAGCCCGTTTTACGACAGTTCCCGACAACTGAACCGGATCAAGATTAGCAACCGGAGTAACCGTTCCGGTACGTCCTACTTGATAAGAGACAGAATTTAACCGGGTAAGCGCCTGTTCCGCTTGAAATTTATATGCCATCGCCCAACGAGGAGATTTAGCGGTATATCCTAAATTCTTTTGCTGCCTTAAAGATGCGACTTTAAAAACGATACCATCAGTTGCGACAGGCAGATTCTTTCTGTTTATATCCCAATAGTCAATAAATGCTTTCATTTCTTCTAAAGAATGACACACCCGCATGGCATCTGAGATTTTAAATCCCCAAGAACGTGCTATCTGCAAGTTTTCATAATGGTCATCAGACGGCAAATTATCTCCTAAAAGATAATATAAATAAGCATCTAAATTACGGGATGCTACAATTGCGGAGTTTTGCAATTTCAATGTACCGGATGCGGCATTACGAGGATTGGCAAAAAGAGTTTCCTCTTCTCTTTCCCTCTCTGCATTTAATTGTTCAAAAACCGTCCAAGGCATCAAGATCTCGCCTCGTATCTCAAATTCATCCGGATATCCAGTTCCTCTCAATTGCAAAGGAATACTACGAATCGTTTTCACATTCTCCGTGACATCATCACCTTGCACACCGTCACCTCGCGTTACAGCCCTAAATAATTTCCCATGTTTATATGTAAGCGATATAGACGTGCCGTCATATTTCAATTCTCCTACAATACGAAAATCTTCATTAAGCCCCGAACGCACACGATCATAAAACGACGCCACTTCATCGATCGTGTAAGTGTTTCCTAAAGAAAGCATAGGATATTTATGCTTCACCTGAGTAAAAGCCTTATTAATATCATTGCCTACCCGTTGAGTCGGAGAATTAGGATCGTTATATTGAGGATATTCTTTCTCTAATTGTTGCAGATCTTCCATCATCCGGTCAAATTCCCGGTCAGATATTACAGGAGCATTCAATACATAATAATTATAATTATGTTCATTCAGTTCCTGCCGCAAACGCTCTATTTTTTCTTTTATTTCATTCATCGATTATGCCTGTTACGGTATGCAAATATAGGAAATTTTAAAATGATTCATACGGGCAATTAAGCGAACTTTACAGCTTATATGCAAAAAATAAACAAAATAAAAGGGTTGCATAATCATCCGTAAAGTCCTATTTTTGCAGCCAAATCAGGAAACTATGCACATCGACATTATCACCGTTTTACCGGAATTACTGGAAGGACCGTTAAATCACTCCATACTAAAACGTGCTCAAGACAAGAAACTGGCAGAAATCGTAGTACATAACCTTCGAGATTACTCTACCAACAAACATCGACGCGTTGATGATTATCCTTTCGGTGGTTCAGCCGGAATGGTGATGCAGGTCGAACCGATAGATCGAATTATTTCTAAACTGAAATCGGAAAGAAATTATGACGAAATCATCTATACTTCTCCCGATGGAGAAACATTCGATCAACCGATGGCAAATTCCTTATCATTGTGCCAGAACCTGATTATCCTATGCGGACACTATAAAGGTATCGACTACCGTATTCGAGAGCATTTGATCACCAAAGAAATATCGATAGGAGATTATGTCCTCACCGGCGGAGAATTAGCGGCAGCCATAATATCGGATGCCATAATACGGCTTATACCCGGAGCAATCGGAGACGAACAATCGGCTTTATCGGATTCTTTCCAAGACAATTTATTAGCACCGCCCGTATATACACGACCGGCTGAATATAAAGGATGGAAAGTCCCCGAGATACTCCTATCGGGGCATCAGAAAAAAATCGAAGAATGGCAACATGAACAATCTATTGAACGAACTCGCCGCCTTCGTCCGGATTTACTCGATGATTAAAACTATCCTTTTTCTATATCGGTAAAGACCGATGCCGATACCGCCCGATACATAATGCACGCTGCCGGGAAACTCTCAGTAATCGTACGGGCTTCCAGCAATCGCCCAAAGACAGCTTTTTTATTTTCCCCTATTACCGGAACAAGTAACGGTGTATTATTCAATATTACCGGACCGGTCAACGTTATACGCAACTGTTTCGATTCCGGATGTACTGCCACAGCATACGATCTCGTATCATTCAATAAAAAATTACAAGATGAAAATATTGAAGCAGTATGTCCATCAAGACCGATTCCCAATATAATTGCATCAAAATAAGGAAGCCCATCTTTCTTAGGGAGTTGTTGATTTATAAGTTCCGAATAACGATTAGCTTCCATAGACGGGTCATTTTCTCCGCAAATACGGTAAATATGCGTTCGGGGTATTCCTAACGGCCTGAATAATTGTTGATCGGCATATTTAAAATTACTTTCATCATTTTCAGGAGGTACACACCTCTCATCCACCCAATAAAAACGGATTCGATGCCAATCTATTTGTTGTTTATATTCCTCTTGCCAAAGAGCAAAAATCTGTTGTGCGGTACTTCCCCCTGACAGTGCCAGATTAAAAGGAACAAGACCTTGCTTCGATTGCATGATCTTTATCAGTTTATCCGTCATTTTCCTCAAAGCATCTTCGGGAGATTTAGCATAATAAATTTCCATATATCATTTATTTTATAATATCATTGCAACGATTACATCTTTTATTATGAGGCATTAAACGATCTACTTCTTCAGGAGTACTTCCAGAAGCATAAAAAGCGAGACCATTCTTTCCTCTTTTAACCCAACTTTTTATGATCGGATCTATAAAATCCCAACTCGCTTCTTGTGCATCTGCCCGGGAATAAAGCGTAGAATCTCCCAACATAACGTCCAATAATA
This sequence comes from uncultured Coprobacter sp., assembly GCF_947855755.1. Taxonomy (NCBI): domain Bacteria; kingdom Pseudomonadati; phylum Bacteroidota; class Bacteroidia; order Bacteroidales; family Barnesiellaceae; genus Coprobacter; species uncultured Coprobacter sp. Next base: position 98,139 of record NZ_CANUAR010000009.1, on the reverse strand, counting down.
AGCGTTCGTAAGCATCCGGCAGCTTTTTATCGGACAACGAACTATATAAGAAGTCCATACTCACCTGACGAACTTCGAATCCCGAACCGGGAATTTTAAGTCCGAAACGCAAAGCAATACTCTCATCAGGCTGTACACGAATAATCAACTGATTGCAAGAACTTCCAGAACACTGTCCTACAAATAACTGCTGCGGAGTCGATTTGAAATGAATAATAATTTCTGTTTTTTTCTCAGACAGTCGCTTTCCCGTATAAATATAAAACGGAGTTCCTGCCCAACGCCAGTTATCCAATTCGATTTTCATAGCCACATACGTTTCTCTAACCGAATCATCACTTACGTTTTTTTCATCTCTATAACCCAATACATTTTCCCCGTCTGTCACTCCTGCCGTATATTGCCCACGTATAATTTGCTTTCGCATTTCCGCAGGAGTATAATGATGCAAAGACTTGAATACTTTAGCGATCTCGTCTCTTATAGATTCCGGATCGAATGCCACAGGAGGTTCCATTGCAATAAAAGCCATTAACTGCAATAGATGATTCTGTACCATATCTCGCAAAGCTCCCGATGATTCATAATAACCGCCTCTATTCCCTATACCCAATGTTTCGGAAGAAACAATCTCTACATGATCTATGTAATTCCTGTTCCACAAAGGTTCGAATATACCGTTCGAAAACCGAAGTACAAGAATATTCTGAACAGTCTCTTTTCCTAAATAATGATCGATCCGGTAAATATCATGCTCATCGAATATCGATTCTAATAATCGAGTGAGATGCTTAGCAGACTTTATATCCGTTCCGAACGGTTTTTCAACGACAATCCGACGGAATCCTCCAGATGTATAAGCCAAACCGCATTTTTGCAATCCGAGAGGTATTACTTCATACATTTCAGGAGGTGTTGCCATATAAAAAACGATATTATCGGGCAAAGAACAAAGTTTTTGCAACTCCTCTACCCGATTTTTCAATATTACATATTTATCCGTATTTTGCGTATCAAAATCTATATAATAAATACATTTCAGAAACAAATTTAAGCGAGCATCTTTAACTGAAAGCTCTTTTTGTGAAGCCAATATACCGTCACGCTGTTTTTTTCGAAACTCATCATCTGTCAGTGCCGTGCGTGCCGTACCTAAAACGACAAAATCTTCAGGCAGTAAATTACGAATATACAGTTCATACAGTGCCGGTATCAGTTTCCGAGTAGTCAAATCACCCGAAGCTCCAAAAATTACCAACATCTGAGCATTTACTCTTTCCATATTTCTAAACCCTTATTCCTAATTATCAAAAATTTTCCCAATCGGTATGAAAAAAGATCCCAGAATCCGCATCCGCTCGCTCATAGGTATGCGCTCCGAAAAAGTCTCTCTGTGCTTGTATCAAATTAGCTGTCGAATTTTCAGTACGCAAACCATCAAAATAAGTAAGTCCAGCTGTCATACAAGGTAAAGGAATCTCCGAAAGCAATCCCCGTGATATCAGAGTTCTCCACCCGTTTTGCAAAGAAATAACCGTATTTCTGAAATAATCATCAAACAAAAGATTGCCGAGAAACGGATCTTTCTTATACGCAGAAACAATCTTTCCTAAAAATGCAGATCGGATTATGCAACCGTTTTGCCAAATATATGCAATAGATGCACAATCTAAATGCCACCCATAATGGGACGAAGCCCGCTGTAATAACGAAAAGCCTTGTGCATAGGAAATCATTTTGGAAACATATAACGCATCCCGTGCCATATTAACGGCGAAGTCCGTATCATGCCATTTTTCTGTTACTCTGTCCGGATAGCAGAATGCCGCTTCTTGTCGAATTTCAGGTAAAGCAGAAAGCATCCGTGCATATACAGCTTCCGTAATCAGTGTCAAAGGTTCTCCTTCGTTCAACGCCACTTCGACACACCAGCGCCCCGTACCTTTTTGCTGGGCAACATCTCTTATTTTGTCAATCAAATACTCTCCGGATTTTTCTTTATAACGCAATATCGATGCTGTTATCTCGATCAGATAACTATTCAAATTTCCATGATTCCATAATTCAAACAAGCGAGATATTTCATCGTTGCCTAAACCCAACGCCCGTTTCAATATCGCATACGTTTCGGCGATGAGTTGCATATCCCCGTACTCGATTCCATTGTGAACCATTTTAACAAAATGTCCTGAGCCACCCGGACCTATCCACCGGCAACAAGGAGATCCGTCTTCCAGTTTCGCTGCAATAGATTGCAACATATCTTTTATAAAAGGCCAAGCTTCTACCGATCCACCCGGCATTATAGAAGGACCGTTTAAAGCTCCTTCAGCCCCTCCGGAAATACCGCATCCGACAAACCAGACACCCCGACTTTCCATAAAACGAACTCTTCTGTCCGTATCCCTGAAATCGGAATTTCCCCCGTCTATTACAATATCACCCAAAGACAAATGCGGCAAAAGCTGATCTATCAGTTCATCTACCGGATCACCGGCAGTTACCATCAACACGATTTTCCGAGGACGAGATACTCTATCTACCAACTCTCCTATCGTATCGGTCGGTATGAAGTTTTTATTTTCCCCATTCTCTTCTATAAAACGAGATACGATATCTTTCCCCTCACCTTCCTTTCGATTATATACAGCCACAATATAGCCGTTACGTTCAAAATTAAGAGCCAAATTCGCCCCCATTACACCCAAACCGATTAGTCCCAAGTCTCCAACTTTCATAATTTATTTTTTTTGATATGTATGTCAATCACCAATTAACCTTCTATAAATAACCCCAAATACTTACAGTTTGTTCATAGAGAAAAATCCGAATAAAATATTTTCCCCCGTATTATTTTTTTTAAAGAATTATACTTATATTTGAAGAAATAAACATATATAAGAATTATTCATCTTTTATTCATTCTAAAGCATATAAAGATGATAATCAACTTTTGATATTATTTGTTATAACTCAATATATTCATTCGGGAGAATTATGATTTTAGACACAGGAAACATTCTTTTAATAGGATCTATTTTACTATTTATCAGTGTTATCGCCGGCAAAGCCGGTTACAAATTCGGAGTTCCGGCATTGCTTCTGTTTTTAGGAGTTGGAATGATTTTCGGCAGCGACGGGTTAGGAATACAATTTCATAATCCGCATGAAGCCCAATTTATCGGAGTAATAGCATTAAGTATCATACTTTTTTCAGGAGGTATGGATACCAAATTCACAGAAATCAAACCGATAGCAGGTCCGGGTGTAATCTTAGCGACAATAGGTGTATTGATCACCACAATCATTACAGGAGGTTTTATTTATTACATCTCCGGATATATACCGAATTGTCCTAATCTGACACTAATGGAATCAATGCTGCTTGCTGCCGTTATGTCTTCTACAGACTCAGCTTCAGTCTTTTCTATTCTACGCTCCAAAGGATTAGGACTCAAACAAAGATTACGACCGGTATTAGAATTAGAGAGCGGAAGTAATGATCCTATGGCATACATGCTCACAATTCTTTTAATACAAATCATACAAATCGGTGAATTCAATACATGGCAATCGATCGGGATGTTACTCATTCAACTAAGTGTAGGAGCATTGTCCGGATATATTCTGGGACAAGTAACAGTCTGGGTTATGAACCGTATAAATATAGACAACCAATCTTTATATCCAGTATTACTATTAGCTTTCTCATTCTTTATATTCTCTTTTACAGACCTGCTGAAAGGAAACGGTTATCTTGCCGTATATATTGCCGGACTGGTCGTAGGGAACAAAAAAATGGTACACAAACGGAGCACAGCGACTTTTTTCGACGGCTTTTCATGGTTATTTCAAATCGTCATGTTCCTTACATTAGGGCTATTGGTCAATCCTTCCGAATTATTACCCGTTATCGGTATCGGTCTATTGATCGGTATTTTCATGATCATATTCGCTCGTCCCATCACTGTTTTTCTGTGCCTGTTACCATTCAAGAATTTTACCACTAAAGCTCGTGTATATATATCATGGGTGGGGCTCAGAGGGGCTGTGCCTATAATTTTTGCTACTTATCCGTTAATCGCAGGGATCGAAAATTCAAAATTCATATTCAATATCGTCTTTTTCATTACGATCATTTCCTTATTGGTACAAGGGACTACTGTCAGCGCCATGGCCAGATGGTTAAAATTGGACTCTGAAGACGAAACGAAAAAAGAGTTCGACGTATCATTGCCGGATGAAATAAAATCGTCTATGTCGGAAATACAGATTACAGAAACCGCTCTTGCAAACGGTAATAAATTAATGAATCTGACACTGCCAGACAACACTCTCGCCGTAATGGTGAAACGGAACAACAAATATTTTGTTCCTAAAGGACACACGACGATTAATCCGGGAGACAAACTCCTCGTAATCAGCGATAACGAAGAAGAATTGAAAAAGGCTTATGAAAGTTTAGGTATCGAACGATATTCTATGGAAAAAAATTAAAGGAAATTATTAGAACCGGTCTAAATTTTCCGATAAGAAAATTCAGGCTTTTAGAAACATATCCCGAGAGATACGAAAATACTCGGGATATATTTTAATAAAAAAGTTCGATAAAAACAAACGGTCGATTCCTTCTTACAAATCATTCCTCGATAAAGCAAGACAACGGCCGACGCAAAGAGTGTGCCGCAGGTAAAGCATAACCGACTCTCAATAATATTACCGGATACCCTGAAAGAGATAAATCTTGTCTCAATTTGACCGATAATTCTGCTATTTCACAAGGCTGATTCATAAAAGCGCATGCAATACCGTATTGTGTAGCTTTTAACAAAAATCGTTGTAAAACACGTCCCAACATAATCCAGTCGACAATATCATTTTCAGACACAGTAAATAAAGCAAAATGAGATGACGATTTTATTTTCTTTCGGTCACTCTCATTTTGTACTCGCGGATTCAAACAAATTTCCATAACCAGTTCCGAAATAAAACGAGGCAAATCAGGTGCTCCAAAAACTGAATAACTCAAACCATCTTTAGTTTCCATAGCATGTTTATAATTATATCTCATCCACTTTTTCAACTCATTTTTAAACACCTTATCCCGTAATTGTATAGTATTCCCGTTTACAATATAGTTTTTCAGCAAATCAAACGAATCCGACCGATTCGGGAACAAATGTACTTTTACACAATCTGTCCAAGATACCGACTCCAACACCCCAATTATATCTGACGAAATTTTTTCTCCTGAATATATTTTTCGATTGGTCTGCCGTACAGAAATCTGATCAAACATCTCTAAAACTGAATCATTTTTTTCTTTTGCATATGTCAGAATTGCAAAAACTTCCCCATCTTTCCGAATATCAAATGTCACATTATATCTCCGCTTTTGAGCAGCCCAAAAAAAATTCTCAACAGCACAACCTAACGATACAAAAAGCTCCCGATTATCAGGATCAACTATCGGTAAACATTTGCTCATATCCGGATATATATGTATACAATTCTCATCAATTCCGAATAACCAAGGCTGAGTATTATGCCCCGAAGGCGCTTTTACAGTTTGTTCTATTATAAACAAGGCATCTTCTTTATTCATAACTCTAAATTTTAATTTCATAATTTTGAAATCCAAAGGGAGATAAGCTCATCTATCCCTTCCTGTAATTGTTCCCATCCCTCGTCTGTCTGAAGAGAAATACCATTATAGAAGTCACAATTTTCCTCAAGTAAAGCAAGATAACTGATCGACGCACTCAACAATGTCGCAATAACGGCAACTTCTCTACAAGGATGACTGGATAACCGAGACACAGCCTCTACGAGCCATACCCCTTTGTTTTCTCTCTGCCTCCTCAAATCTTTGACAAATTTATTACCAGACATCAACTCCCACCGATATAACCGTCGTAATGTATAATTCCCCCTAAGAACAGCGATCTGACAATGAAACATCTCTTTTATAAAATTCTCCAATCCCCTTCTATCCGGCAAATCCGATTCAAAATTTATCCAAAAATCATACTGTTCAATATAAGCCGCCACAAGTCCGTCTAATGATCCGAAATATCTGTATATAAGCATCTTCGATACTCCGGCTTTAGATGCAACAGCATTTATACCTAATTTCTCGAAACCAGATTCTTCAATCAATTCTTGTATAGCTGACAATAAACGTTGTTCTGTCGCTTTTCTGTTTCTTAAAGGTTCTCTCTCCATATAGTTCAAATATAACATTCAGAAACAAATATATGTTACCTATCGGTAACATACAAATGAATATATAAACAAATCCGGATCGAGAAAATTTTATCCTCTTCAAAAATATATAATATAAATATATTAAATTACACATATATTATAATTATTATAGATATATCACTTCTCATAAAAGCCCCATATTATTAACAATATCAAAGATGAATTTAACATAACAAGTCTTTGAGCAAAAAGAAAAAATAAGATTCCACAAAGCTATACGATGAAAATTTTATGTACATTTAGGTGCTTAATCTTACGTACGGATGCACAAACATGCACGAAGAAGATCTTTGGAATCCTCGTCGTGTGTATGTTTGTGCACCGTTAATTAAGATTAAGCAATTGATTAACCGGCGAGGATTCCTTTTTGTTCACGATAAATTCAAAATAAATGGGAACCTTTAATTTCGAATACGATCATCAGTATTTGTTATATCACATAAATATTTGATTACTTCTTTTTCAAATTCAATTAAATGCTCTCATACATCACTTAGTAAACAGAATGAGTAACAAAAAAATTGAGATAAAAAGGTATTGATTACCAATATAAGCAATTTTGATATACTTCAATACTTAGTATTCTATATAAATAGAAAATAAATTCATCCCCTATTTTGACCCCTAAAAACAAAAAGCGTTTATAATTTATTGATTATAAACGCTTTGTAAAAAAATTAAAGTGGAGCATACAGGACTCGAACCTGCCACCTTTTGACTGCCAGTCAAACGCTCTAGCCAGATGAGCTAATGCCCCCTTTTCTTGGTGCAAAGATAGAATCATTTTCGAATAATCACAATATATCACGAAGTTTTTCTATTTTTGCAATATATAAAAACAGAAAATTCAGAGCTGTTCAAATTTTAGGAAAATCCCTTTTGACAGCTCATTCATAGTTAATAAGTTGCATTTCAAATTCTAAAAAATCGAATTTATTTTACCTCGATCGAAACTAATTATACATAAAAACAATGATCATAATCAATACAACATACCACGCATCCGACAATATAAAAGAAATATTCATCAACTGGATAAAGGAAATATATATTCCGACAGCTTTACAACGTGAAGAATTAAGCGAACCTCAGCTTTGTCGTATAATAACGGAAAACGAAAATGAAGGAGAAAATTTATCACTCCAATTTCACGTAAAAGATATGGCTTCTTTGTCTCGCTGGTATCACGAGACCGGAGATGATCTGGCACATGCTTTGACCGAAAAATTCAAAGATCAAGTCGTAGGGTTTACTACTCTTCTCGAAATTATCGAATAATATGCCGAAAGAAAGAATCATTATCGGTATCGATCCCGGAACTACAGTCATGGGATACGGAGTTCTGAAAATAAGCGGTAATAAGCCGGAACTTATTACTTTGGGCATTTTGCAGCTTAATAAATTCGATAATCATTATATGAAATTACGTAGAATATTCGAAAGGGTATTGGGACTGATAGATCAATATCATCCGGATGAGATGGCTATCGAATCGCCTTTTTTCGGGAAAAACGTCCAATCTATGTTAAAGCTCGGAAGAGCACAAGGTGTAGCGATGTCAGCGGCATTATATCGAGATATTCCTATTACAGAATATGCACCTCTGAAAATAAAAATGTCTATTACCGGAAACGGTAATGCCTCTAAAGAACAGGTTGCAGATATGCTAAAACGAATGCTACATATTCCGGAAGAAAACATGCTGCCTCAATTAGATGCCACAGACGGGTTAGCTGCCGCTTTATGCCACTTCTTCCAGACAAATCGCCCGCAAATGGAAAAAGCTTATACAAGCTGGAAAGATTATATTGCAAAAAACCCTTCAAAAATTAAGAAATAAATATTTCCCCGGCTCTTTCCTATTTTTTTATAACTTTGTCTTCACTTAAAAGAATAAAACGTCAGAGAGCAAAAGATCACAAATTCAAAAAATATGACGATACAAGATGCGCTGAAGCAACGAATATTGATTCTCGATGGTGCAATGGGTACTATGATTCAACGTTATAACCTGTCTGAAAGCGACTATCGAGGAGAACTTTTTACTAACCATCCCGAAGAGCTTAAAGGCAATAATGATATTTTATGTCTCACTCAACCCCAAATCATCAGCGAAATACACGAAGCTTATCTACAAGCCGGATCGGATATCATCGAAACAAATACATTTAATGCAACATCCGTGTCGATGAGCGATTACGGTATGCAGAATCATATACGAGAGATAAATATAAAAGCGGCACAATTAGCACGCAAAGCGGCCGATAAATACACGACAGAAGAGAAACCCCGCTTCGTTGCCGGATCTATCGGTCCGACAAACAAAACTACATCGATGTCTCCGGACGTAAACAATCCTGCATTCAGATCCTTAAACTACGATGATCTGGTATTTTCTTATCTGGAACAGATAAAAGCTTTGCTCTCCGGCGGTGTAGATACTCTACTGATCGAAACCGTATTCGACACGTTAAATGCAAAAGCTGCTTTATTTGCCGCCACATCTGCAATGGAAGAGACCGGAATTTACGTTCCGATCATGGTTTCTGTCACAGTCTCCGATTCCGGAGGTCGAACATTGTCCGGACAAACATTAGAAGCTTTCCTCACATCGATACAACACGCCCCGATTCTTACATTAGGATTGAACTGTTCTTTTGGGGCTCGGGACATGAAACCTTTCTTGAAACAACTATCTGAAATCGCACCGTATTATATCAGTGCTTATCCTAATGCCGGACTGCCGAACCGTTTCGGAGAATATGACGAAACTCCCGAAGACATGGCAAATCAAATGAGAGAGTTCGTTGAAGAAAAACTGGTTAACATCATAGGGGGATGTTGCGGTACTACTCCTGCACATATAAAATTGTATAACGATCTAATTAACGGAAAACAACCTCATATTCCTATCGATAGACCGAATGTCTTATGGCTCTCCGGATTAGAACGTCTCGAAATAAAACCGGAAAACAATTTCATTAACGTAGGCGAACGATGCAATGTTGCCGGCTCTCGTAAGTTTCTCCGTCTCATTTCGGAAAAAAATTACGAAGAAGCCTTAGGCATTGCCCGAAAACAAGTAGAAGACGGAGCTCAAATCATCGATATAAACATGGATGATGCCATGCTCGATGCAAAATCGGAAATGATCACATTTTTAAACCTGATCGCTTCCGAGCCGGAAATATCGAAAGTTCCTGTTATGATCGATTCGTCCAAATGGGAAGTAATAGAATCCGGACTAAAATGCGTACAGGGTAAATCCATAGTCAATTCGATCAGTCTGAAAGAGGGTGAAACCATATTTCTCGAGCATGCCCGTATGATCAAGAAACTGGGAGCTGCAATGGTTGTCATGGCATTCGACGAGAATGGACAGGCAGACAGCTTCGACCGCAAGATAGAAGTATGTGAACGGGCATATAAACTATTGACCCAAAAAGCAGGTATAGATCCAAACGATATTATTTTCGATCCGAATGTATTGGCTGTAGCAACAGGTATAGACGAGCACCTGAATTACGGTATCGATTTCATCAAAGCTACGGCATGGATCAAGAAAAATCTGCCCGGAGCAAAAGTCAGCGGAGGAATCAGCAATCTCTCTTTTTCTTTCCGAGGGAACAACTACATACGAGAAGCGATGCATGCAGCATTTCTTTTTCATGCTGTTAAAGCCGGAATGGATATGGGAATCGTCAATCCCGGAACTTCCGTCACATATACAGACATACCGAAAGAGGTTCTTTCTGTCATCGAGGATGTAATACTGAACCGGAAACCGGACGCTACTGAAAAACTGATAATTCTCGCCGAAGAATTAAAAAATCGACAAAACGGTAAGACCGTAGAAAAAAAAGATATAAGAGTCGAAATGACTTTAGACGAGAGATTGGAGTATGCATTAATCAAAGGTATATCCGAAAATCTGGAAACCGATTTGACTGAAGCCATGCGAGTATATGGCAAAGCCGTAAAAGTCATAGACGGTCCGCTTATGAAAGGAATGAACACGGTAGGAGAACTATTCGGTGCGGGGAAAATGTTTTTACCGCAAGTTGTAAAAACAGCTCGTACAATGAAACAGGCGGTAGCCATTCTCAAACCGTTTATCGAAGCGGATAAAACAGACAAAAGTTCTCCGGCAAAAGCAGGCAAGTTCCTGCTGGCAACAGTCAAAGGCGATGTACATGATATCGGGAAAAATATCGTAGGTGTAGTTTTGGCGTGTAATAATTATGAAGTTATCGATTTAGGGGTTATGGTTCCTACCGAAAAAATCATAAAAACCGCTATCGAAGAAAAGGTGGACATCGTCTGCTTAAGCGGTCTTATCACACCATCTCTCGAAGAGATGTGTCATGTAGCTGAAGAGATGGAAAAGGCAGGAATGACTATTCCTCTTATGATCGGCGGAGCAACTACCTCAAAAATACATACTGCCGTAAAAATAGCTCCCCGTTACAAAGGTCCGGTGATTCACGTGAAAGACGCTTCTCAAAATCCTCTGATCGCAGCACAACTGGCAAACAGCGAAACTCGAAAAATCTTTTTGGAACAACTAAAAAAGGAACAAGAAGAGCTCAGAGAATCTATTCAAGAAAAAATACTTCTCACACCGTTAAGCAACGCGAGAAATCATAAAATCAAAATAGAGTGGGAAAAATATAATCCGGTAAAACCGTTATTGACCGGACAAGTTCAAAAACTGCATTTTTCAATCAAAGAAATTCGTCCGTATATCAATTGGATATTCTTTTTCAATGCATGGAAATTAGGAGGAAAATTCGCATCTATCGCATTCATAAACGGATGCGACCACTGCAAGGCATCTTGGCTTACCCAATTTCCGGAGCAGGAAAGAGCAAAGGCTGCCGAAGCGATGCAATTATATAAAGAGGCTTCCCGAATGCTCGACAAACTGATCGAAGATCAAACTGAAACGGATATTTTGGTTGGAATATTCGAGGCAAATTCTCAAAATGAGTCTATATATATTCAGAAAGAAGGCGTATCGCACATCATACCATGCTTGCGACAGCAAGTACAAAAAAAAGAAACCGAAGCCTGCTACTATTCGCTTTCAGATTTCATCATGCCAGCAGACACCCAAAAGACAGACTATATAGGAGTCTTTACAGTAACGGCAGGAAAAGAGATCGAGAACCGGATCGAATATTACAAACAGCAAGACGATAATTATAACGCTCTCTTACTGCAATCTCTCGCCGACCGCATCGCCGAAGCTGCAACCGAACTCTTACATTATCGGGTGAGAAAAGAAATATGGGGATATTCACCGAATGAGACCGCAACGGTAGAAAGCTTGCTGAAAGAACATTATCAAGGAATTCGTCCGGCAATCGGCTATCCATCTCTTCCCGACCAATCGCTTGCTTTCGACATCGACAAACTGCTCGGATTCGACCGAATCGATGTTTCATTAACCGAAAACGGTGCAATGAAGCCGAACTCTACGGTCTCAGGGATTATGATAGCTCATCCGCAATCGACTTATTTCCATATCGGACAAATCGACATGGAACAACGGACTGAATATTGTAAAAAAAGAGATTTTTCGATAGAAGATTCTTATAAATGGCTTTCTGTATAAAAAATGTACATAGAAAATAAAGTATCCGATTCTGAATCGAGACAGCATCATTTCCCTGATATTTATTTTCAAGATATAACGGAGATACATAATAATAAAGATTTTTCCGTTAAGAGAAAATACGCCGGCTTATATACCGTCTTTATCAATATAATCGAAGAAAAGACGCAAAATTGCCGTATCAGTTTCTCCGGTGTATTCCCAAGAATGACCTATATTTGTAAAAATCATAATTTTTCGGATACAGAAATATATCATCTCAATAAATTCCGCATTCACTGTAACCGGACAAGACGAAATCGGGATATTCCTTCATACGAGGATTATTTATATGATCTGAAAAGCTTATCCGGTTTCATTGCAAAAATATACGGGAAACCGATTCCCGAAAACTTAAAAGAATGTCTTCCTCATGTAACCCGGTCAATCATACCGGCCGGCGATATACCCGATACTAACATAAGAATCACCGTTTCGTCTTGGGATAAAGATTTCATTACAGGCTACACCGAAGACGATAACTCGGCTTTTGTAAAAATAGATTATCATAAATATGCTCAAAATGACGATCTCGACTATATCGCCGATTTGTTAGCCGAGAATACACAACTATATCTGTTGAACACGAAAATCGAAAAAAACGGAATTCTTTGTCCGGAACAAATCATCTACGAACCGGACTATTTACTCGATATCTCTACAATAGCCCGTTGCTGGAAAGAATATGGAGATCATCCCTGCAATTACCTGCTGGAAAAAATATCGCCTGCCCGAAATACTTCGGCTATGCTTTTAGGAAATCTGGCCGGACAATTTCTCGATGAAATCATCAATACACAAGATCTGCATGAGAATAGTTACAACAACTCGATCAAACGTTTCTTCATTAAATCCGCTCTAAAAATAATCACGTGCGAGGAAAGTCTGAGAGATTTTCATCATCAGGCAAAAGAACAGATGAAAAATATCCGGAATTTTGTCGAAAAATCTTTTCCCGACATTCATAATATCGAACGAGATAAACTCATTCTCGAACCGTCTTTTATTTGTAAGGAATTGGGTATTCAAGGACGCGTAGATCTTTTACAGGATAACTATAAAATTCTGATGGAACAAAAGTCAGGCAAAAGAGATATTTATACCAACGGACATAAAGAAGAACATTATGTCCAGATGTTACTATACCGTCTGCTACTCTCCTATAATTTCAACATTAAAAGTAAAGATTCGGAACAATATCTGCTATATTCGAAATATCCCGACGGTCTGATGCTCGAAGGGTCTTCCGACCCGAACCTTATGAGAAAAATCCTGAGGTTAAGAAACCGTATAGTCAGATATGAAATGCTCTACGCAGAAGGCGCGGTAAAAAATATTCTCGAAAATCTGACTCCGGAAGAGTTAAACATATATGCGAAAACAAACGTGCTCTGGAAAAAATTCCAGCTTCCTCATATCAGGCAAATATTAAATACATACCAAAATGCATCCGATCTCGAAAAATGCTATTTTGCAAGATTTTTCACTTTTATCTCTAAAGAACATCTTCTTGCAAAAACCGGAAATTCAAGCAAAAGCAGAGGGTTTTCAGGAATATGGAGATGCGAAGTAGCAGAAAAAGAATCTACCGGAGACATTTTAACAGGACTTGATCTTACAAATAAAGAAGAGTCCGGAACATACGGAGGATACGATACAATCACATTTTCCGTCCCATCACAAGGAGATGATTTATTACCGAACTTCAGAGCAGGCGATATAGTATTGCTCTATTCATATTCGGAGGGAGATATACCTAATGCTTGTAAAGCGAAAATATTACGCGGAACGATCAAGAATATATCTTATACAGAGGTAACTGTCAGATTGCAGTCTCCTCAAAAAAATACCTGTATTTTCCCGGAGAATCAAAAATGGGCGATAGAACACGACTTTTGGGAATCTTCTTATGCCTCGATATACCAAGCCCTATTCGCATTCTTATCGACAGATAAAAAACGAAAAGAGTTATTATTGAACTTACGTTTGCCGACAAAAGATTCTACCAAAAAACTAAACGGAAACTACAATACCGAAAATGTATCTCTCAATGAAGTAATACTGAAAGCTAAACAAGCCAATGATTACTTTCTGCTAATAGGACCTCCCGGCACGGGGAAAACTTCTTATGCCTTAGTTTCAATGGTTAAAGAAGCTCTCTCCGAATCGGCTTCGATACTATTGTCGGCTTATACCAATCGGGCAGTAGATGAAATCTGCGACAAGATGGATAAGCACAAAATACAATATATCAGAATCGGTTCGGAGTTATCTTGTGACGAACGTTTTAGAAAAAATCTGTTGGATGAGAAAATACGATTAAATCCGAATGCGGATATTCTTCGCAAAGTAATTCAAGAGACCCGGGTGTTCGTAGGAACGATAACCAGCATATCGGGAAAACTCAACTTATTCGACATCAAACATTTCGATTTGGCTATTATCGATGAAGCATCTCAAATTATAGAACCGAATCTTCTCGGAATGTTATGTGCCAAACACAAAAAACAAACAGCCATAGACAAGTTTATTTTTATCGGAGACCATAAACAACTGCCCGCTGTGGTTCAACAATCCGAAAAAGAGTCTGTCGTAATAGAACCCGAACTGATAAAGATAGGAATGAGCGATTGCCGTAATTCTCTATTCGAGCGGCTGATCGATATACAAAAGAAAAACGGTTCGGAAGATTTCATACACATGTTGTTCAAACAAGGACGCATGCATCCGGAAATTTCATCTTTCTCGAACGATATTTTCTATGAGAAGAAACTGAAACCTATTCCTTTAAAGCATCAATCGGAAATACTTCATTGCCCTCCTTACGACAAATCTGACGGTTTACAAAATCTTATCGCCTCTCATCGATTGGCATTTATCGTATCAAAAGGTGACAACTCCCCCATATCCGATAAAACGAACAAAGATGAAGCTATACGCATATCGGCTTTATTAAAAACGTTTTATATAATAAACAAAAATAATTTCAATCCTCAAACTGTAGGGATAATCGTACCTTATCGCAATCAGATCGCTCTGATACGAAAAGAGATAAAGCAACTAAATATCCCGGCATTATCGGATGTTACGATCGACACAGTAGAACGGTATCAGGGTAGTGAACGGGATTTTATTATTTACGGGTTTACCGTACAAAAAATTTACCAGCTCGACTTTCTCACCGGAAATGTATTTAAAGATAACGGCCAGATTATAGACAGGAAATTGAATGTCGTACTGACTCGCGCCCGTAAACAGTTGTTTCTGATAGGTAACCCGAAAATACTTTCCTACAATGCCATTTTTCAGAAACTCATTAAGTTTATCGACAACAGACAAGGGTTATTCGACATACCTACCGAATATTTCATACAAGGCAAATTCTCTTGCTCTTCAGCAGATAAAACATCTGTGCCCGATTCAAAATAAAAACATTTCTTTTCATATTTTGTTATAACTGTATCATCATTAACAATAACACATAATATGATAAAGAAAATAATTTGCCTTATTGTTAGCAGTTTCTATTTCATAACCGTTTTTTCTGAAACAAATCAAGTTTCACAAATCATTTCCCGTTTAAATCAAATAGAACATTATCGGGGAGAAGCCTTGTTCCGAGTTACATTACCGATGACCGATGAGGAAGTCGAATACAGGTTGTCTCTTCGATGTCAGAGAAATCCGACAGATACCTTATATGGATATTCATATTTCATCGATCTTACATCAGAAAGCAATCCGGCAATAAACGGAAACTTCATCTATTACGACTCCGGAAACTATTACAATTTCAGTAATCAAAGACTACGGGAATATCATGCGGAAGAAGATACAGCTCCCTTCCATGACAAAATGAACAATCAAAACGAGTTACCGGGAATACATCGTTCGGGATTATTTATAGAAGAACTTCCTATGGAAATCGCATCTCGCTTGCAAAGATATCTCAGCAACCCGGAAAACCGCATTCGGACATACTCTGATACATTGATAAATAACCGTAAATGCAATGCTTTGTATATAGATGAATATATCAACGGGGAGATAATTCGATCGTCCGTTTACATATTCGATTCAGAATCCGGCACTCCGATATTTAAAGAAGTAGAAAATAATCCCGGACATTTAGGATCTCAAACGGTTACCGTCAAATACATATCATCAGATATAAAAACACCTTTTCCGAATAATTTTTTCTCGGAAGAGAATTTCATAGAACAGAAAGGCAATATTATCGCAACGTTCCGAAGTAACTATTTTAAAGCCAATAACCTAACAGGCAAAACAGCTCCCAACTTTTCACTTCCGCTGCTGAATGATGAGAAAAGATTCGATCTGTCGGAATATGAAGACCGGCCTCTGATACTTGCATTTGTCGATACGACAAGTAGTTTCTGCAAAAATACACTGGATTGTGCAAAATATTTCTCAGACAATAAAAATCTCCTATGGATTACTTTATTATCTGAAAAAAACTCAGATGACCTGATAAAATATCAAGAACAAAACGAATTGCCCGGAATCGTTACTTGTAATGCTCAAAGTATAGCAGCCAAATACGGTATAGCAAACTATCCTACGTTGTTCGTTATATCTCCCGAAAGAAAAATTATTTCGGTGCAAATAGGATATGATCCCGATTTGATCGAAAATTTACAACAAATATTAGAAACATTAAAAGATTAAACAGAAAATTTCTTTTATTTGTTATTTCAAAATAAACAATAGTATAATCACAATTTCAAATTAAAAATTATGGCTCAAATAAAATTTAAAGGGAATCCCGTTTCTACCAACGGAGAATTACCCAAAGTAGGAAGTAAAGCACCTTGCTTCAGTTTAGTAAAAGCAGATTTAAGTGAATTAAGTTGTTGTGACCTGAAAGGGAAACGACTGGTTCTTAATATTTTCCCAAGTCTGGATACAAGTGTCTGTGCAACATCGGTTCGTAAATTCAATAAACTTGCAGCCGATATGGATAACACGCTTGTAATAGCAATATCTAAAGACCTGCCTTTTGCTCAAAGCCGGTTCTGCACGACAGAAGGGATAGAAAATGTGATCCCGGCTTCAGCATTCAGAGCTTCAGATTTTTCCCAACAATATGGTATAGAAATGGTGGACGGACCGTTAGCCGGATTATTAGCCCGGGCTGTAGTAGTAATAGACGAGAACTTTAATGTCATATATGAAGAACTCGTCCCGGAAATTACTCAAGAACCGAATTATGACGCAGTCATAGCAGCTCTGAAGAAATAAAAAAATAACGCCTTCTAAGCGCTAAAATAACGAAAATAATAAAATCTCCTTATTGAGTTTCTGTTGAAAAACAGCAATAAGGAGATTTTATTTTTCAATCCAATTTTCTTATCTAAGAACCTGTCTAAATCTTCCAAGGAAAAAACAATTCAGGATCACGCCGAGATGAAAAATTTTTAAACAGATAATCGGTAAATGGTGTTTCAAACACTCTTGCCTGATTGGGACATTCCTTAACACAAGCACAACATTTGATACACGATTCCGGATCACTTACAATTTCATCTTGCAGTTCAATAGCCTGTGTTGGACATATCTCAATACAATATCCGCATTGTGTGCAAAGTTCTGAAATCGTAACCGGAGTTTGAGGTGTTTTGTTTCCTTTTACCTTATATGGGAAATTTCCTTTTACTTGTAAATCAAAAGCCTCTCCCGACCAATCACTTAAAAAAGCTGCCGTTTTCGAACCGAATGCAAAAGCCTTATCTATATCCTCCTTATCCGGGCGTCCTTCAGCAACCGGACGATCCGGACGACTGTATGAATGTTCTCCGATAAACGCTCCTCCCGACACCGGAATAAAGCCTTGCTCTTTTGCAATATTCCGTAACTCTATCAATGCATCTTCATAATCTCTATTTCCGTAAACAACTGCAACCACAGCCGGAATATTATTCCCCCGTATCGAACGCAAACGTTCTACTGCTGTTTCGGCAACCCGCCCTCCGTATACAGGAACAGAAATAACAGCAATCCCCTCCTCTATCAAAATATTCTTTGCAGGCTTCTCATACGTAATATCCAACTCTTTATGCTCACAAGAACCTATTCCATTTGCAATAGCATCAGCAATTTTCAAAGATGTATGTGTCGGAGAGAAAAAAATAGTATGTACGACCGATATATTCATAAGTTATATATTTCTTTTATTTTTCGATTAATACCAGATTGTGGCGACCAATTTACGAGGGCCTCCATAATCTCTGAACTCACACAGATATATTCCTTGCCATGTTCCCAAAGCCAACTTTTTATTACGAATGGGAACGGTCAACGATACCCCTATCACAGAAGATTTCAAATGAGCAGGCATATCGTCGCTTCCCTCCAATACATGCGTATAATAGGACTGATTCTCCGGAATTAAATGATTGAACGATCGCTCAAAATCTGTACGAACCGAAGGATCGGCATTCTCATTTATAGTTAATCCTGCAGAAGTATGTTGTATGAACAAATTCAACAACCCTTCTTCCGGTAATTCAGGAAGTTCCTTTTCCACGAATGAAGTAATCAGATGAAAACCTCGTCTGAAAGCAGGAAGACAAAAAGAATTTTGCTTTACCATAATTATAATACATTAATTATTCCGTTCCAGTTCACGCAAGTTATCTATTCTTTTCTTTTCCAAGAAATCGTATATTCCTCCTAAATGTTCTACAACTCGCTTATTTCCGAACTCATATACTTTATCTACCAAACCATTTAAAAAGTCGCGATCATGAGAAACTACGATCAATGTGCCGTCAAATTCTTTAAGAGCTGTTTTAAGAATATCTTTTGTTTTTAAATCCAAATGATTCGTCGGTTCGTCTAAAATCAACAGATTTACAGGCTCCAATAATAATTTGATCATTGCCAAACGGGTACGCTCACCGCCGGAAAGCACTTTTACCTTTTTGGCTGAATTCTCACCGCCGAACATAAATGCTCCCAATATATCTTTTATCTTTGTTCGTATATCCCCTTTGGCAACATCATCTATCGTTTGGAAAACCGTAAGTTCTTCATCCAATAGAGAAGCTTGATTCTGAGCAAAATAACCGATCATTACATTATGTCCGAGAGTTAGTGTTCCATCAAACGTCGTTTCTCCCATTATACATTTGACCAATGTCGATTTCCCTTCACCGTTTTTCCCGACAAACGCAACTTTTTCTCCCCTTTCGATAGTCAATGTAGCCTTCGAAAATACGGTATGGTTACCGTACGACTTCGAAACATCCTCTATAATTACCGGATAATTACCCGAACGGGGAGAAGGCGGGAAACGTAATTTCAGAGCAGAAGTATCCTCCTCATCGACTTCGACCAGCTCAAGTTTTTCCAACATCTTCACACGAGATTGTACTTGCAAAGTTTTGGAATAAGTTCCTTTGAAACGTTCGATAAACTCTTTTGTTTCAGCAATCATTTTTTGCTGATCTTCATAAGCTTTCTGCTGTTGTTCACGCCGTTCTTTCCGCAACTCGAGATATTTCGAATAATTTACCTTATAATCATAAATACGCCCCATAGTTACTTCTATCGTCCGAGTAGTAATGTTATCTACAAAAGCCCGGTCGTGAGATATTACGATTACTGCTTTTGCATTCGAAACAAGGAAATTTTCCAACCATTGTATAGACTCGATATCCAAATGATTGGTAGGCTCGTCGAGCAACAGAATGTCCGGACGCTTCAGCAACAGTTTAGCCAATTCAATACGCATGCGCCATCCTCCGCTGAACTCAGAGGTGGATCTGGAAAAATCAGATCGCTTAAAACCTAATCCCAACAATACTTTTTCGACATCTTCTTCATAATTGGTCGCATCTACCGAATAAAATTTTTCACTCAATAAAGAAACGTCTTCTATCAGCTTATAATACTCCTCAGATTCATAATCGGTACGGGTAGCCAATTCATTGTTAAGTCGTTCTATCTCTTTCTCCATCTCAAAAAGATGAGAAAAAGCCTGCGATGTTTCCTCAAATACAGTTCGCTTGTTATCAGTCATCAAATGCTGGGGAAGGTATGCAATTACCGTATCCTTAGGTACGGAAATACTTCCACGAGAAGGAGTCCTCACCCCTGCCAAAATTTTCAACAAAGTGGACTTTCCCGCCCCATTTTTCCCCATTAAAGCAATGCGATCTTTTTCATTAACTACAAACGAGACATCTTGAAAAAGTGTCGTGCCTCCAAGTTCCACGGTCAGCCCGTCAACAGAAATCATATATTTATTGTTATATTAAAACGCAAAGATACGATATAACTCTTTAAATAAAAAGATCGAAAATTCCTTGCTTTCGGATTAAAATACAAAAAAACGGATGTCGATATTTAACCTCACGAAATAAAAAATTAATTAAAACCAATACAGTAAAGCCCAAATTATTTCGTATTATAAAGAAAATATCTATCTTTGCCAGTGTTTTAGTAGCATATTTCAAGATAAATATATAAACAGATAACAAAATGAAAAAAATAAGAGCAGCCATCGTAGGATACGGTAATATCGGTAAATATGTTCTGGAAGCTTTACAAGCTGCACCGGACTTTGAAATAGCAGGTGTCGTTCGCCGAGATGCAAACAACGTTCCGGACGAATTAAAAGAATACCCTGTTGTCGAAGGCATAGAAAACCTTCAAGATGTTGCAGTCGCAATTCTGTGTACCCCAACCCGTAAAGTCGAAGATTTTGCAATTAAAGCTCTATCTTTAGGTATCAATACCGTAGACAGCTTCGACATTCATACACAAATCGCTGATTTACGCAGCCGACTCGACGCTATCGCCAAAAAACATAATTCCGTATCGATTACAGCAGCAGGATGGGATCCGGGTAGTGACTCGATCGTCCGTGCTTTAATGGAAGCCTGTGCTCCCAAAGGCATCACTTATACAAATTTCGGTCCCGGAATGAGTATGGGACACACTGTTGCCGTAAAAGCCGTAGAAGGCGTAAAAGCCGCATTATCGATGACAATTCCTCTCGGAACAGGAATCCACCGACGAATGGTATATATCGAACTAAAAGACGGTTACAAATTTGAAGCAGTCGCTAAAGCTATCAAAAACGATGCCTATTTTATAAATGACGAAACGCACGTCATGCAAGTAGAAGACGTCAATGCCCTTCTCGATATGGGGCATGGAGTACATATGACCCGCAAAGGCGTATCGGGAACTACCCAAAATCAGCTTTTCGAATTCAATATGAAAATCAATAATCCGGCCTTGACCGCACAAAATCTGGTCGGTGTAGCCCGAGCCTCATTACTTCAACAACCGGGATGTTATACTATGATCGAAATACCTGTTATCGATATGCTTTACGGTGACAGAGAAACTCTGATCAAACATCTGGTATAAGAAATAAGGAAATATTATCGGGTCATCATTACGTTTTCTTTCGATCTGTTTTTACCGTTAACACTCGTCAGATAGCCCGCTATCATCCTTGTAAAATAGAAATACATTTTCGAAAGGAACTCTCAAATGCGACCTGTACAAATTTATACAGAGTCTAAGATATAAATTCTTCCGAAAAATATTCTTACCTTTGTGCCTTGTCAATAAAATAGATATTGACAAGGCTTTTTTATAAAATCAAACACAAACGATCAGATGTTAGATGTTGTCACTTGGACTGTCGATCCGGCAATCTTTACTATTTTTACAAGAGAAATACGTTGGTACGGGTTATTTTTTGCTATCGGTTTTCTGTTAGGATACCAGATCGAAGATAAAATATTCAAGCATGACAATGCCCCAGCCGGATGGTGCGATAAAATCTTTATTTATGTAGTCATCGCGACAGTCATAGGTTCACGGCTCGGACATTGCCTTTTCTACGGATGGGAGTATTACTCTGCTCATCCATTGGATATATTCAAGATTTGGGAAGGCGGACTTGCCAGTCATGGCGGTGCAATCGGTATCATTATAGCCTTACTGATCTACTCCAAGCGTGTAACTCATCGCAATCCTTTATGGGCATTCGATCGTCTCGTAATCCCGGTTGCTCTCGTCGGTGCACTTATACGTACGGGAAATCTAATGAATCATGAAATTTTCGGTCATCCTACCGATCTGCCTTGGGGATTCCGATTCATTGAAAATCTCCATCAATGGCATTATTTAGGTGCAGAGCCGATCTTCACCGCACCGTCCCATCCTACTCAAATATATGAAGCGATATGCTATATAATCGTCTTTATTTTATTGATGTATATGTATTGGAAACGGAATGCGGGAGACCGTCCGGGACTCATCTTCGGGGTATTCCTAATCGGGATTTTCTTGTCCCGTTTCTGTATCGAGTTTCTGAAAAACAACCAAGAAGATTTTGAAGAAAATATGATTCTCAACATGGGACAATTATTGAGTATTCCATTTGTTTTAGCCGGTATATATTTGGTTATCAGAGCTATGAAACAACCGATTGTTCCCGGCCGTATCGAAAATATTAAGCCTAAACAGAAATAGAATATGAACAGTTTTTTTAAGAAATACGATAAGCCTTTGTTTATCGTATTATTTTTAGTATGTCTCTTACCACAGGTCACTCCTGCAATCGCATTATTTATAGGATTAGCGTTCGCCTTGACATTAGGACAACCTTATCCCAAATTCAGCAAAAAAACATCTAAATATTTATTACAGTTTTCGGTTGTCGGGTTAGGTTTCGGAATGAACCTTCATGAATCATTACAAGCTGGGAAAGAAGGCATGATTTTTACCATCGTTTCGGTAACATCGGTTATGATCATCGGATTTCTGATCGGAAAATGGTTGCACGTAAACCGGAAAACTTCTTATCTGATTTCTTCCGGAACTGCGATATGCGGAGGCAGTGCTATTGCCGCAGTAGCTCCGGTACTCCGTGCAGACGACAATCAAATGTCCGTATCTTTAGGAACAATATTTATCCTCAATGCCATCGCCCTTTTTATTTTCCCTCCGATAGGACACTTGTTGGATATGACTCAAGAACAATTCGGACTTTGGGCGGCAATAGCCATACATGATACGAGCTCCGTCGTCGGTGCGGGAGCGGCATACGGACAAAAAGCCCTTGAAGTCGCTACTATGGTAAAACTTACTCGGGCTCTCTGGATAATACCGTTGGCATTTATTACGACTTTTATTTTCAAAGAAAAATCGAATAAGGTATCTATTCCTTGGTTTATTCTCTTTTTCGTATTAGCCATGATCGCCAACACTTATCTGTCTATTCCCGAGAATATCAGCGGCAGTATCGTATGGGCAGCCAAGAAAGGTCTGACTGTCACCCTCTTTCTTATCGGGGCAGGTTTATCTCGTCAAGTATTAAAACATGTGGGAATAAAACCGCTTGTACAGGGGGTTATGTTATGGATATTTATAGGACTGATGAGTCTTGCCGTCGTACTATATATGTAGATATAATTTCCAGACCTTGTTTGAATTTTTCAATAAAGAAATTCTCAAATCAGACTCGGACAAAATTCAGGCAGATCGCTAATTCAACATCAAAGACATGCATGGAACAGGGCAAGACTTATTAGAAAATATTCTCTCAATAAGTTCTGCCGGTGAAAATATAAAACCGACATTGTCGGATCGAAAGGGCTTTTTCTTACAAAAGCCCTTTTCTAATATATAGGTTGCCGTATTTGAAGGGATATGTTCATCTATAAGAGAAATAGTCATATCAATTTCCGGATATGCTGCGGCATAGTACTGCAAAATCATAGAAGCGTCGATAATTCTCATCATACCGAAAGGTGTTCCTTCTTCATGCGAAACCGGGATGATCGAGACAATTTCATGTCGAGGATAAAGAGATTCAATTTCAAAAAGCAACGTTTTTTTTATTTCATCATTATCATACATCCATTCTTTTATCCAAACCTTTCCGGAATCCTGAACAACTAATGCCAATCCTCCTATATGCCCTTTATCTCCGGAAACCGCAAATACTTTCCCACCCGCAAGATATAAATCTGCAAGAATAATCTGAAAATCTTGAAAAGAATGTTGAATACAACATGGTCTTTTTTCCATAGAAATCATAAAATAAGCATATAGTTCTTCTTCAGAATAACTATGTGACAAAGAGTATTTTTTGATAGGGACAACTTCATAACTCTTTATACGAGAATAGAAAACCGTACCATAACCGAGTTTTCTATAAAAATCGAAAAGCCATGATTCTGCCGGAATCAGTGTAGAGAAATGAACATCTCTCGATCTCATTACTCTAAAAGCTTCTGTCAACAAACCTTTCATCAATCCCCGACCTCTTGCTTCCGGCCAAGTCGAAGCTCCGGAAATATAAGAGATACGAAGTTCTCTTCCCCAACAAGTCATCGAATAGGGCAACATCTGTAACGCCGACAACACTTTTCCGTTTTCAACATGCACAAGAGTATTCTCTTCTGCGTACTTCGTAGAAAAATAGAGTCGGACGAATGCTTCGGAATCATTGAAACATTCTTGCCATAAATCGATAACTTGCTGTTTATCAATCATAAGAATTATTTTTATACATGATGAAGAATCGCAACATTTTTCTCTAATAAGATAGCCGGATGATAAGATAACTTGGCTTTTCTTAATCCGGGAATACCTAAATCTTCTTCTCGGTTAATATAAATATATTGTTCCGGAATATGCTGAGCAAATTCCTGATTAATCACGGCATAAGCTCCCTCAATATCTGTATCGGCTTTTTCAACATGTACACCGAAAGTATCATGGGTTATAGGTGCACCGAAAGTGAATGCCACGATCTCACCTCCTACCCAAATAGCCCCTCCCATAATACCTAATTCTTCGAAATGTTGCAGTGCATAAGTCATTGAACGGCGTTCATTCAACAAATCTTCATTATCTGAACAATTATTCTCTTTACACCATTTTGTTTCCAATTCGAGGCATTGCGGAATTATATCTAATGTAAGAGGGGTATAACGATAATCATCGTATTCTTGCCGGAAACGATTGATATGATTTCTTTTCGGTTGATATTTCTTACCGACTAAATATGCTAAATCGGAACGTAAATAGATATAATCGAAATAATCTCGTTCAGGAATAAAACGAAACTTGCCGGGAAGAATTTTTTCAAGCTGATTCTTAGCTTCCGGAGTTATTCCCAACAAACAAAGTGTATGTCCCATAGAACGGGCGTCATCTTCTAATAGATTTATCATCTTTTCCAAAGACCCGTTCCCTAACGGCATCATATATGCAGGACGGCGATCTTCTATATAAAAGCGTATCAACAACGAGTCTTCAATAATGGCATACTCGCTATCATACAAAAAACGCCAACTGCACATATTAGCAAAAGAAAAATCACAATTCCGGGAATTACTGGATAACGTATATGCTGTTATTTTTTTCTTATCGGACAAAGTAATCGGCTTAAAAGGTATCATCTGTTTCTCTTTACTGTTATTTATACGTTTTTTTAAATAACACGAATTTACGATGAATTGTTGAATTGCGACGAAAGCCCGTTTAAATTTTACAGAAAATTATTAACGCGCTTGTCCGATTACAATTAAATAATACATGATATTCTTTTATCGACCCGTCTATTACTTAAAAACCTGTTCAAATAATCAAAAATCACCTAAAAATCAATTTTATTCCATCCCGAATAAAATATTCTGAATTTAGAGCCCATCTAAATTTTCTGATAATAAATTTATTATCAGGTTATTTTTACGTTTTCATTCGTCAGATAACCAACTATTATTCTCACAAAAACAGAAAAATATTCTCGAAAGAAACTCTTAAACCCGACCCGAGTAAAATTCGGACAGACTCTTAATCAACATAAAAAAGATCAGACATAATCGTATCGGAAATAAAGAGACCTTTTCGGGTAAGGCGCAAATGTTTTCCCGACATACTCAAATTGCCGGATTGGATATGAATCAATGCTTGTTGCAAACAATACATATAACGATCATTCCCATATAAAAACTTAACTTTGTCCAAATCAAGTCCCCACATTGTCCGTAAAGAAGTCAAAACAAAATCATTATACAGATCATCAAAAGACAACTGTTCTAAAGTATATGCCGTCCCGCCCGATTCTATCTTATCGCAATACAATCGCAAATCGGCGATATTCCATGAACGGGAATAGCCGTTATAACTATGAGCTGAAGCTCCGAGACCTAAATAAGGTACATTTTGCCAATAAGCAGTATTATGACGAGAATAACGTCCGGGTAAGGCAAAATTAGAAATCTCATAATGTTCGAAACCCTCTTGTTCCAACATATCAATTAATAATCCGAACATCTGTAAAGCAAGCTCTTCGTCACACTCCCGAACTTTTCCCTTTCTCAATAATTCTGAAAGCCCCGTCCCTTCCTCATAAATCAGATTATATGCCGATATATGAGGGACTTTCAAGGCTATAGCCTTTTTTACATTTTGCTCCCAAGACTCCAATGTCTGTCCCGGCAAACCATATATTAAGTCAATACTCAAATTTTCGAATCCTGCAGCTTGGCACAATTTTACAGCGTTAACAGCTTGCAAAGAGGTATGCCTCCTATTCAAAAAAAGGAGATCGGAATCCTTAAAACTCTGAATTCCCATACTTATCCGGTTCACTGGCAACGACACAAGCCCTTCGACATAATCTTCCGTAAGATCATCCGGATTAACTTCAATAGTAACTTCTTTACATTGTTCCCAATTAATGCCGGTTAGGTTATCGAATAAAAACTCTAATTCCGAAATAGTCAGTTGTGACGGTGTTCCACCACCTAAATAAACCGTATCGATATTTACATTTCCCAATTCCGTACACCGTTCGTCCCATTCTCTACTTAATGCCCGAATATACCTCTCTTTCTGAGACATATCGATACCGGAATAAAAATCGCAGTAAATACAACGTTTTTTACAAAAAGGAATATGTATATAGAGTCCTGCCATAACTGTAAACAAAGATAGTATTTTTCGGAAGTTAAAAAACAGAAACGGTTCGTGTTCAAAAACACTGTTTTCTAACACAGTGCGACAGATTGCTTTTTTCATTTTAATTATATAATTTGCGAACGCTCTGTGAAAAATTCACAGGGAAATCATTGATTGTCTCACCTTAAATCATGACCGTTATGAAAGTATATCAGTCTCATGAGATTAAAAACATCGCCCTATTGGGTAGTAAAGGATCTGGGAAAACCACACTTGCAGAAGCTATGCTTTTCGAGTGTGGGGTTATAAAACGTAGGGGAACCGTAGATGCACAAAACACGGTTTCAGACTATTTCCCGGTGGAACGAGAGTATGGTTATTCTGTGTTTTCCACCGTTTTTTATGCCGAATTTTTAGGGAAAAAACTCAACGTCATCGACTGTCCGGGGTCTGATGATTTCGTTGGAAGCGCTATTACTGCTCTCAACGTTACCGATACCGGTGTAATTGTTATTGACTCTCAATACGGTGTCGAAGTCGGTACTCAGAATATATTCCGATATACCGAAACTTTGCATAAACCGGTAATCTTCGCAATGAATCAATTGGACGGAGAAAAAGCCGATTACGACAACACGATAGAACAACTCCGAGAATCTTTCGGAAATAAAATAGTACAAATACAATATCCGATTTCCTGCGGTGCGTCATTCAACGCAATGATAGACGTCTTGAAAATGAAAATGTATAAATGGAAACCGGAAGGTGGAACTCCTGAAGTACTGGAGATTCCTGCCGAAGAAAAAGAAAAAGCAGCAGATCTGCACCAGAAATTAATAGAAGCTGCAGCTGAAAATGATGAGGGACTCATGGAAAAATTCTTTGATCAAGGAGTATTGACCGAAGACGAAATGCGTGAGGGTATCCGAAAAGGACTGATCACCCGCAGTATGTTCCCGGTATTTTGCGTCAGTGCATTACGAGATATGGGAGTACGCCGGATGATGGAATTCCTCGGAAATGTAGTTCCGTTTGTAAGCGAAATGCCAAAACCGGTTACAACCGACGGAACTGAAGTAGCTCCCGATGCGAAAGGCCCTACAAGCTTATATTTTTTCAAGACAACAGTAGAACCTCATATCGGTGAAGTTTCCTATTTTAAAGTAATGTCCGGTACTATAAAAGAAGGAGACGATCTGCAAAACATAAATCGCGGAACAAAAGAACGTATAGCCCAAATGTTCTGCGTATGCGGACAAATAAGGACAAAAATAGAAGAGTTGGTTGCCGGAGATATCGGTGCGACAGTCAAACTAAAAGATGTACGTACAGGAAATACACTTGATGATAAAAATTGCGAATATGTCTTCGACTTCGTAAAATACCCAGATCCGAAATTTCAAAGAGCTATAAAGCCTGTTAATGAAGCTGATGCCGAAAAACTAAGTGAAATTCTTACCCGAATGCACGAAGAAGATCCGACATGGATCATAGAACAATCTAAAGAATTGAAACAAACTATAGTTTCGGGACAGGGAGAATTTCATTTAAGAACTTTAAAATGGCGCATTGAAAATAACGACAAAATAGCTGTCGAATATAGAGAGCCGAAAATCCCTTATCGTGAAACGATTACTAAAGCCGCCCGAGCGGATTATCGTCATAAAAAACAATCGGGCGGAGCTGGACAATTCGGAGAAGTACATTTAATTATAGAGCCTTATTACGAAGGAATGCCTGCTCCTGAAAGTTACCGCTTCAATAATCAAGAATATAAGATGAATGTACGAGATACTCAGGTAATCGATCTTGAATGGGGAGGTAAACTCGTATTTGTAAATTGTATTGTAGGCGGTGCTATCGATGCACGTTTTTTACCAGCTATATTAAAAGGACTAATGGACCGTATGGAACAAGGGCCTCTAACCGGTTCTTATGCCCGCGATGTCAGAGTATGTGTTTATGATGGGAAAATGCACCCGGTAGATTCTAATGAAATTTCATTCCGCTTAGCCGGAAGAAATGCATTTAGCGAAGCGTTCAAGAATGCAGGGCCTAAAATTCTAGAACCTATATATGATGTTGAAGTTTTAGTTCCATCGGATAAAATGGGTGACGTCATGAGTGATTTGCAAGGACGTCGGGCAATCATTATGGGAATGTCAAGTGAAAAAGGTTTTGAAAAAATCAGTGCCAAAGTACCTTTAAAAGAAATGGCATCTTACTCTACTTCATTGAGTTCCATTACCGGAGGTCGTTCATCTTTCACAATGAAATATTCATCATACGAATTAGTACCGTCCGACATTCAAGAAAAATTGCTGAAAGCTTATGAAGCCTCACAAGATACAGAATAATGATATTGAAAATTCAAACAGTGATATTGTTAAATATTAATAAAAAGTCGTCAATAGCTTGACGACTTTTTGTTTGTAAACATTTATATGTTAAATTCGCACTGAAATGTTAAACAGAGAATTCCTAAAAAAATTCATTATTCTGTTAAACAAAAAGCGAACAAAGTTGTTTATCTAATAAAAATGTTGAAAATATTGGGGAATGAAGGGCAAAATTCAAAAAAAATTACTGAATCGGGCTCTAAAAAATGATTTACCGGATAAACGATTATGAAGAAATCGACAATATGGTTATTGGCAGCAATTATGGCACTTACCTTTATCGGGTTGCTCTACATGCAGATCAGCTATATGGAAAATATGGTGAGGATGAGGAACGAGCAATTTTCCGAAGCGGTAAAACGCAGCTTATACGATGTGTCGACAACTTTAGAACAAGATGAAACGAAACGTTATTTAGCAGAAGATATCGAAGAAACGCAGAAGCGTCTGCTCTCATTCGAACGGGGTACTAGTAAAACTTTAGGTAAAGATGTAATCTCAACGCACCATCAGTTTTCTATCGTTTCTCCTGACGGTACAGTATCAAACTTCAGTTTTAAAGAGCTTACAAGCACGATAATGATGCAACCCAAAGTTTCGGTTACTCCTAAAGAGGATAATAATTCGATAACTAAAACATACAAAGGGATGCAAGAGATGCTGAAAGGACAGTATCTTTATCAAAAAGGATTATTGGATGAGGTAATACTTAACATTTTAAGTACAGCCAGCAATAAACCGATTATGGAGCGGGTCGATGCAAGAAAGATCGAAAATTATCTGAAATCGGAATTGCAAAATAACGGATTGAACATCCCGTTTCAATATGCAATTATCAATAAAAACGGGAAAACGGTTTACAATACTCCAGAGTATGCACCTCAAAAAGAATCGGCATTATTCACTCAGATTCTTTTTCCGAACGATCCGCCGAATCGACTTAATTATTTGAAAGTTTATTTTCCGACAAAAAGTGATTATATTTTCAGTTCGATACGGTTCATGATCCCCTCTTTTGCTTTTACGATGGTAATGTTGATTACTTTTATTTTTACTATCGTAACAGCATTCCGGCAAAAAAAACTGACTGAGATGAAGAATGATTTCATCAATAATATGACTCATGAATTTAAAACTCCGATATCTACGATTTCTTTGGCTGCGCAAATGCTGAAAGATCCGGCAGTAGCTAAAAGTCCTCAGATGTTTCAACATATATCGGGTGTTATAAACGATGAAACGAAAAGGCTTCGCTTCCAGGTAGAAAAAGTTTTACAAATGTCTATGTTCGAAAGACAAAAGACCATGATGAAGCTCAATACGGTAGATGTCAATGGTATTATTACCAGCGTAATGAGTACATTCAAACTGAAAGTTGAAAAATACGGAGGGACGATAGAAGCCGATCTCGAAGCTGAAGATGCATGGGTAAAAGTAGATGAAATGCATTTTACGAATGTAATCTTCAACTTATTGGACAATGCGGTAAAATATGCGCGGGAAGACGTTCCGTTATCTTTATTCATACGAACCCGCATTTTAGAGAACGATAAGGTAGAAATATCGATTCAAGACAACGGAATAGGCATTAAGAAAGAGGACTTGAAAAAAATATTCGAAAAATTCTACCGTGTCTCGACCGGAAATGTACATAATGTCAAAGGGTTCGGTTTGGGGTTGGCATACGTACATAAAATCATACACGATCTGAACGGGACGATCCGTGCAGAAAGTGAACTGAATGTAGGAACAAAATTTATAATTATATTACCTCTAATAAAAAACAAATAATTATGGAAGAAAGATTGCGTATATTACTATGCGAAGATGATGAAAATCTTGGCATGTTGTTAAGAGAATATTTGCAAGCAAAAGGTTATGCAGCGGATCTTTTCTCAGATGGAGAAAGCGGATATAAAGCCTTTTTAAAAGGTAAATACGATTTATGTGTACTGGACGTGATGATGCCTAAAAAAGACGGTTTCACACTTGCTCAGGAGATTCGTACCATAAACAGCGAAGTACCTATTATTTTCTTGACGGCTAAATCGTTAAAAGAAGATATTCTCGAAGGATTCAAAATCGGTGCTGACGACTATATTACCAAACCTTTCAGTATGGAAGAGCTGGTATTCAGAATTGAAGCTATCTTGCGCCGGGTAAAAGGGAAAAAAGGGAAAGAAGTTACTATGTACAAAATCGGAAACTTTACATTCGACACTCAGAAACAGGTTTTGTCTATCGGTGATAAAGTAACCAAACTGACGACAAAAGAATCGGAATTACTAAGTCTTTTGTGTGCTCATGTAAATGAGATTTTGGAACGTAATTTTGCATTGAAAACAATCTGGATCGATGACAATTATTTCAATGCCCGCAGTATGGATGTTTACATCACTAAATTACGTAAACACCTGAAGGATGATCCTTCAATCGAGATTATCAATATCCACGGTAAAGGATATAAACTCATTGCTCCGGAAATTGAAGTTAAGACTAAATAAAAAAAGTTTTATATCAACAGTTTAACTAAACAGGTTGCTTTAAAGCAACCTGTTTTTTCATAATCATAATAAAAAAGAAATGGAAATTATTCACGATCCTAACCGAAAAATATTCAGTACGATAATTAACGGTTATACCGGATATGTTTCTTATCAAATCAAAAACGGAAAGCTTGATATACTCCATACTATAGTTCCCCCTCAAATCGGAGGACAAGGAGTTGCTTCTCAACTGGTAAAAGCGACATACGACTATGCCATAGACAATCATCTCAAACCGATAGCAACTTGCAGTTATGCCGCAATTTGGTTACAGAGACATCCGGAATACAGAGATCAATAAAAAAAGGATATACAGCACGTACACCCTTATTCTTACCAGCCAATACAGCGGACTATATTTTCTCAAAACCAATTTTTCTTCCTTTTTTTATTTCTCTGATTCTCATCGCTACTACTTCCGCCATAACCATAAGCCGAACTATAACTATACTTAGAGCCATACCCGTAACCGTAGCCATAACCATATTTTCTATAACTATAAGACTGGGTCTGCATATCGACCGCATTAACGATCAAATAGGTAGAAGTCAGTCTTTTATCTGCTACATAACTATTCAGTAACGCTAAATATTTCTTCGAAGAATAATTAGCTCTCGTAACATATAAATTAACATCAGCCAAACGATTCAACAAAAAAGTGTCTGAAACCATTCCGACCGGAGCTGTATCGACAATAATATAATCATATTTTTCACGTAATATCTCAAATACTTGATCTAAACGAGAATTTGTAAGCAATTCATTCGGATTAGGAGGAATAGGACCGGCGGGTAATAAGTCGAGATATTCAGACATACCGGAAGGAACTATCAATCCGTCTAAATCGGTTTCCTGACCTGACAAATATGAGGTGATCCCTTTATTCGTCATAATAGAAAAATGCTTTTTTAACTGAGGCCTACGAATATCTAACCCTACCAATATTACTTTTTTGTTTGTCAAAGCAAAACTCAAAGCCAAATTCATTGAAAAGAATGTCTTACCTTCTTGCGTAACGGTAGATGTTACATTTATTACCTTTTTATCCGGTTCATTCAACATAAACTGCAAACTATTCCTGACCAACCGAAACAATTCGACAATGGGAGCTGTCGATTTCGCTTTTACAACAAACTGATCGCCACTATCGTTCTTCGCTATTTCTCCTAAAACAGGGACTGAAGTCAAACGCTCTACATCCATACGATCTTTAAATTTCACATTGAACATATCTCTTAAAAAGATAAACAATGCAGGTATCGAAAGGCCAAAAACAAATGCAATCAAAAAAGTCTTAGGTTTATTAGGCTCGACAGGTCCTCCTGTAACATCGGGAGTATCGACAATGCTGGCAACAGGGACTGTTAACGTCTTGTTCAAGGAGTTCTCTTCTCTTTTCTCCAATAAGAAAACATACAATTTATCCTTAATGGATTGCTGACGCATAATTTCCGTCAATTCCCTTTCAACTTCAGGAACTGAAGCTACCATATTATTAAGTTGACGATTTTTAGCTTGTAAATCTTTTTTTTCTATATTCAAACCTTTCCGAGCAGAAATTATACCGCTTAAAACGCCCTTCCTTAAATCGGATATATCATGGTTTATATCTGCAATCAAAGGATTGTCCTCCGAAGAAGATCGTAACAAACGTTCTCGCACAAGCAGCATTTGATTATATTTATTGATTAATTCAGAAAATCTGGCATCGGCAATACCCAAATAAGGAATAGGAGTGTACATGTGTTGTTTATTAGCAACAAACTGGTCTACATAATCGACCAAATTCAGTTGAGTTTCCAACTCGAACAGCTTCTTCTCTGTTTCTGATAATTCCGTTGTAAACTTCTCTCCTTCATTCTTCACATCTGTCAATCTATGTGCTTTTCGGAAATTTTCCGCCTGTTTCTCAACATTTCCTAATTCTTTAGATATGGCAACAATACGTTCGTCGATAAACCGTTCAGTATTCAACGCTACCCGATTTTTTTCTGCCATGCTTAATTCATTATAATAAAATACGACACGGTTAAGCACATCTTTGGCTTTCGCAATATTAAAAGTATTCAACGAAAGAGTCAGTATTGTAGAACCCTTGCTCAAAGCGTCTGCAACAATGGCTTTCGAAAGATAATTTGCCATATTCCTCGGATTTGAAACAGTAATTATAATATCTCCTTCAGGTACTTGTACAGTAAAATTACGAACCAAAGTGAACGAAATATCTCCGATATTTATCGGTAAAGGATTAGCGGTCAATACCAATGATTTATTTTCTCCATTATACGAAACTTTTACATTGTAATCTCCATCTGGTTTCGGAACGGCATTTACAGTTATCGGAAATACTAAATTCCTCACCGTTGCACTATCAATAGACAGCTCTATCGGAGTATCCTTATATAAGTCTATCTTACGCATTCCTTTTTTCATTACGTAATTTGTATATAACTTCAGATCCATGACAACCTGAAGCATTACATTTTTAGAACGCATAATCTCAACTTCATTTTCAAGATTATTTTTAACAGACGCCATTCCCAAACTCTCCATCATCAACATATCGGGAGTTGCACTGCTTTTATCGTTCTTCATCAAAACAGAAGCAGTTACCGTGTAAACGTTATTTTTACGCGCCAATATGAAAAATGCAATACTCATTGCCACTATAATACTGGCAACGAACCATTTCCAATGAACCAAATAATTAAAAAGTATTTCTCTAAAATCGACAGCTTTATCTTGCTCTTCTTCTTGCGAAAGAATATCCTTTGAATCCATTAAAAACTGTATTAACGAGTTAAAGTGACTATAATATTAGTAATTCCCAACAATGTGGAAAGAATGCTCAAACTTAAGGTCAGCATCGGAGGTACAGTATAAGCCGTACGAGCTTTTGATTTATTCGGCTCAACATACAATATATCATTTTGCTGCAAATAAAAATACGGAGAAAACAATAGATTCGGATCATTCAAATTGATTCGAGCTACTTCTTTAGAACCATCTCCTTTAAAACGAATCAACAATACGTTATCCCGGCGTCCGGTAAGCTGCAAATCTCCAGCCATAGCAACAGCCTCTAATACAGAAACCCTCTCATTCGGGACATTATAAATACTCGGCGTTTTCACTTCTCCTAATACGGCAATTTTAAAATTCTCGACACGGATAGTTACCGTCGGTTCTTTTTTTACATATTGAGGATATATTTTAGATTTTATAAATTCTTCGGCTTCTGTACGGGTCATGCCTCCTATATTTAATTTACCGATAATCGGAAAATCAATTATTCCCTTATTATCGACAAGATAGGTCGAATTATTATTAGAAACAGAAGAGGTTGTCGCATTTTCTGTAATGCCTGAAGTAGAAGAAGATATTTTATTAAAAATCGATACGGACTCCGGACTATCCGATCCCACAGAGATAGACAATAAATCTCCCGGAACAATACGTGGATCTGCTAACAAAGACTTTTGCTTTAAAACTTCTACAGGAAGGCTTTCGACCTCTTGCAAATAAGTAACTCGTTTCGTTTCACTACAAGACATAAAAAATATTGCCAGAACGGCAAATAGAGCCAATTTTCTCATTCCAATACAATATATAGGACAGATATAACAACACCTATTATCAGATCAGATATTAGCAAAACAATCCCTAAGAAATGCTAAACGACCTGTAATTAAAAAACAAAATAATAATCCCTTTGCGGCAAAGATAATAAATAGAGTCTTATTAACCAATAATATCCATAAAAAACAGCTTTGGAGAGTTTTTTCCAAAGCTGTTTTTTATGGATATTAATATATCTGAAGAATCATGAAAGATAAACATTATCAAAAATTGTATTGCACCATTGCCTGAATACGGTTTGCATGGCCGCTACTTTTATCCATACTCATACGACGGCCATACAAATATTCTATTCCCAACTGGCAATTGGGTGTCACATTCCAAAATACGTTTCCGACAGCATATTGACCATATTTATAACCTTCTGCATCATAATAACCATGCCGGGAATATAAACGCACCTGACTATAAGATGCCGAAGCAAAACATTTGGATGTAAAAGCATATTTCACTCCGCCTAAAAAAGCAAAAACCGGTAAAGTTTGCAAACGCCCTTCAGAACACGGATCAGGAACAAGATCTGAATTGTTGCTATCTAAATCATCGATATACTGGGAAATACCTTTTCCGTACGTTCCCTGATAATAGAACGTAAAACCCGGAAACAAGGTTGCCAAGCCACTCAATTGAGCACCCCATCCCACCAACGTCCGATTCTTTTCCGTAACCATGTTTCGATAACTCAATCCCCGAAATAATCCGGTTGCACGAATATGGCTCGAGGCTCCCCAATTATATTGTATATAAGCTGGAATGTCCGGCATACGCTGCTTGATACTTCGGGAATAAGCCCCATAAGTAATATCCGGATTCGGATTTTCCGCTGCAATAGCCACCTGCCAATGTTTATTTATATCATAGGTATATCTTACTTGAACATTTCTCAAAGTTGTATTGGCATTAGGCCCTTCAAAATCAATCGTCGGAGGAATAGATGCCAGATCGGAAAAAGTACTCCAAGACTGTCCCAACAAAAATCCTCGCATCGACACGTATGCCTGACGCAATCTTAAAGTATGATGATCGCCTCGAAAATCAGTTTCGATATAAGCGGAAAATTTTCCTAAAGCTTTATTGTTTCCCACCAATTTCAAAAAGATACGTGATGTCGAAGCATCCATTTGATATTGGCTCTTCTCGGCAGGATTTGCCGGCGTAGGAATATCATAAGGTACAAAATCTACATTGTCCGAAATCCCTCGAAAATCATACGATGTAGTAAGTCTAACATATCCTCCGATACCTAAAGCCATCTGATGCTTTTGATCTACTAAAAGGAAACGCGGAGCATCCGGATCTTGAAAATGTAAAGACCTTGTTTCTCTAAATATATTAACAATGTCTTTATAACTCGGTCCGTTTTTCCCTGTAAGTATAATAAAATCATCATTAAACAATGGGGACATCTTTTTTTTCTGTGCATGAACAGGCATAAACAGCCCCAATAAAACCGTAATAAAACAGATTCTAAATATTTTCTCCATAATTGTAATTTTTACCAGATCTTTTTTGAACGATCCGATAAAAACAACAATATAAAACACAGAAATGTTTATCTCAATATTCGATATAACATTGCTATTAAATATTATATAAAAAACAATGTATCCTCTATTAAACAATAAAGGATACATTGTTTTTAAAAGCCTATTTAAATTTTCTGATAAAGAAATATTATCAAGCCACCTTTATATTCTTCCAGTCAGTTTTCATTCGTCAGATAGCCTGTTATCATCTTTACTCCCACTCGATCGTGGCAGGCGGTTTAGAACTAATGTCATAAACGACACGGTTCACTCCTTTTACTTTATTGATAATCTCATTCGATATTTTAGCAAGGAAATCATACGGAAGTTTTGCCCAATCGGCAGTCATTGCATCTGTAGATGTCACGGCTCGTAAAGCGACAGCTCGCTCATAGGTTCGTTCATCTCCCATCACACCAACCGACTGCACCGGAAGCAATACAACTCCTGCTTGCCAAACTTTATCATATAATCCCCACTCACGAAGTCCGCGAATAAAAATATCATCGGCATTTTGTAAAATCGAAACTTTTTCGGGTGTAATATCTCCCAAAATACGAACGGCCAAACCGGGTCCCGGGAAAGGATGTCGTGTAATCAAATGTTCCATCATTCCCAATTCTCTACCAACCCGACGAACTTCATCTTTAAACAATAAACGTAGAGGTTCACACAATTTCAGATTCATTTTCTCGGGAAGCCCACCGACATTGTGATGACTCTTTATCACTGTTCCCGTTATCGAAAGAGATTCGATACAATCCGGATAAATCGTGCCTTGAGCCAACCACTTCACATCTTTTATTTTATGAGCTTCTTCATCGAAAACATCGATAAATCCTTTTCCGATGATTTTTCTTTTACGTTCGGGTTCTGTCACGCCTGCCAATTCTCCGAAAAACTTATCATGTGCATTCACTCCTATCACATTTAATCCGAGATGCTCATAATCACGCATCACATTTTCGAATTCATTTTTCCGAAGCATACCGTGATCCACAAAAATACAAGTAAGATTCTTGCCAATCGCTTTATTTAATAAAACTGCAGCAACAGAAGAATCTACTCCCCCAGAAAGAGCGAGAATTACTTTATCATCTTTCAACTGTTCTCTTAACTGTGCCACTGTAGTTTCAATAAAAGACGAGGGAGACCAGTCTTGTTTACAACCGCAAATTTCTACGACAAAATTACGAAGCAATTGTGTCCCTTCTTCGGTATGATAGACTTCCGGATGAAATTGTACGCCCCATATATTTTCGTTCTCTACCTGATAAGCCGCAATTTTTACCTCGTCGGTAGAAGCTATTATTTTAAAATTTGAAGGAATCGAGGTTATCGTATCGCCATGAGACATCCAAACCTGCGTATTTTCTTTTATTCCTTTGAATAACTTATTTTCCTTAGAAAAAGAGGATAAATGTGCCCGTCCGTATTCCCGGCTTCCTGCCGGTTCTACTTTTCCACCATTGTTATATGCCATAAACTGAGCACCATAACAAATTCCTAAAATAGGACACTTCCCCCATATTCGGCTCAGATCGACCTTAAAGGCATTCTTATCATAAACAGAAAACGGACTGCCCGAAAGAATCACCCCTTTTATATTCTGATCGTCTTCGGGGAATTTATTATACGGAAGAATCTCGCAGTAAGTATCCAGTTCTCGCACACGCCGTCCTATAAGCTGAGTCGTTTGTGAACCGAAATCAAGAATTATAATTTTTTCCTGCATAAAGTGAGTATATAAATTATTATATTTTTCGTGATACAAATGTAATCATAAAGAGGTAAATACGCAACTACTATTATTTCAGCAATGCTCCAATCCGGGTTTTTGTCCCCACAATCCACAACATATCCGTCTCTTTCAAAACGATATTTCCGGTCGGGGCTAAAAATGTACCATCCACACGTTCTACTCCGACAACAAGGCAAGAATCTTTTTCTCTGATTCCCGATTGAGCAATCGTTTTTCCAATTAACGGAGAATTTTTCGGAATAATTATCCGTTCGAGTTCAAAATGTTCTTCGTTTTCTGTTTCATCTGCAGAAATCTCTTCCGGTTCTACAGCATCGAGAAATTTCTGTATCTGTTCATCTGTTCCAATCACACTCACAATATCTCCCGGGAAAAGGCGGCTATCTCCTTTCGGAATATTTATTCGCTTTAATCCTCTTTTTATACTTACGATATTTACACCAAATTCTTTACGGATGTTTGCGTCCTCCAAACGTTTTCCAATAAACGCACATTCCCCATTCACCTCCATGTGGGCTAAATGCATGTTACGTACCAAATTATTTTTCTTACCTGTACGACGCAATTCCCGCTCATTTAGATTATCCATAAATTTTCCTTCAAGAGAAACGATTTGCCGTTGTAATCTTTTAGACATCAATAGCATAACCACTACAAACAAAACCACTCCCAGCAAAACTCCGGTACGTTGTGAATAAGCGATAGACAAAAAATAAACCACAAAACCCAAACCTATAAAAAATCGGAATATAACCATAAAGAAAAGAGGAACTTGATTTGCCCGTTTATTTTCTTCTAAAGTAAGTAATTTCCGGCTATTTATTCGTTTCATAGTCAACGCCCAAAGAAAAGGCAGCATCACCAAGAGCGTAACCCCTACTCCGATATAATTTCCCCATACGGAGGGAATCAGTTCTTTCATTAAAGGTAAAAACCAAGTAAGTGAAAGCAAAATAATTCCGACAAGAATAGTCGAGTAAAGAGCTATCTTCCCTAAGTAAACTCCCAATACTCGCTTCCATGTGTTCTCAGGTTGTACTGCCGAAGCATTGGCACTATATCTCTCAAGGATAAAATTCAATTTTTCCGGTAAATGTTTCTCTACCCAATTCGCTGCCGGATCAGAAAGTTTTATAAAATAAGGAGTTGTAAAAGTCGTTATAACCGATACGGCAACGACGATCGGATATAAGAATCCATCGATCACTTTCAGAGACATTCCCAAAGTCGCGATAATGAAAGCGAACTCTCCGATCTGGGAAAGACTGAATCCCGATTTTACGGCAATTTTCAACGGTTGACCAGAGATCAACATTCCGCTTGTACCGAAAAATATTTGTCCGGCAATTACCACCAATGAAAGAATAATAATAGGAATAGCATACTGTACCAAAGCTTCTGGACTGACAAGCATCCCGACAGAAATAAAAAACACAGCACCAAACAGATCTTTAACCGGCTGCACTACTTTTTCAATTCGTTCAGCCTCATTTGTACCGGCTAAAATAGACCCCATGACAAAAGCTCCTAAAGCAGAAGAAAAACCCACATAGGACGCTAATACTACCATTCCCAAACACAATCCCATAGAAACGACTAATAAAGTTTCGGAGTTAAGAAAACGTCTCGCTTTTTTCAAGAAAGTAGGTAAAACAAAAATACCTATCAAGAACCATGTTATCAGGAAAAATGCCAACTTCAATATACTATAAATAAGTTCCGAACCTTCCAGTTCATTATTTACGGCAATGGATGAAAGAAGCACCATCATTAAAACGGCAAACATATCTTCTACAATCAACACACCGAACACAATTGTAGTGAACTGCTGTTTTCGCATATTCAAATCGGTAAATGCCTTGATGATAATTGTCGTAGATGACATCGACAACATTCCTCCCAAAAAAAGACTATCTAAATATGTGAAATGCAATAGACGTCCGGCAGCATATCCCAACAGCATCATTCCGACAACTATCACTAATGCCGTTATTACCGCAGAACCTCCGACATTGACCAACTTCCGAAAACTGAATTCTAATCCCAAAGAAAACAGCAAAACGATAATTCCTATTTCCGCCCAAATATCGATATTCGCAATATCGGTTACAGTAGGAAAAAACGAGAAATGCGGTCCTGCCAAAAAACCGGTAACAATATAACCTAAAACGACCGGTTGCTTCATCCATTTGAAGAGCAAGGTCGTTATGCCCGCCAGCATAAGAATCAAAGCTAAATCTGAAATCAGCGGATCTAAATGATTCATATCTTTTTTAACTATAAATTAATAACTGTCGCCTTTTAAGTAATATTCCGATATATAACAAAAGCAGAAAACTTCTACTTTATTTCTTATAGTGTTTTCTGCTTTTTCATCATCACAAAATATTTTTTAAAATTCTGAAGTAAAATGGAACTTTATTTTCGGAAAATCTGTCTGCGCCATTTGCAATACATAATTAGAATCTGCAAGAAATACATCTCTGTCTTCTTTATCTTTTGCCATAAACTGATATTTCCGTTTTTTGAAATTCTCTAAAGCTTCAACATCATCGCTCTCTATCCAACAAGCTTTATAAAGGCTGATAGGTTCCCATTTACATTGCGCCCCATATTCGTGTAATAAACGATATTGAATCACCTCAAACTGCAATTGTCCTACTGTCCCGATAATTTTTCGCCCATTAAACTGATTGACGAATAACTGGGCTACACCTTCATCCATCAATTGATCTATTCCTTTATTCAGCTGTTTTGTCTTCATCGGGTCAGTATTTTCTATATACTTGAACATTTCAGGAGAAAAACTCGGCAATCCTTTAAAATGCAACTCCTCTCCTGCTGTCAAAGTATCTCCGATTTTAAAGTTTCCGGTATCCGGCAATCCGACAATATCTCCCGGATAAGCTTCATCGACCGTAGATTTCCGCTGTGCCATAAAAGCTGTCGGACTGGAGAATTTCATAAATTTACCATTTCGCACATGTTTATAGTTTGCATTCCGTTCAAATTTTCCGGAACAGACTTTTACAAAGGCGATACAACTCCGATGGTTGGGGTCCATATTAGCATGTATCTTAAAAACAAACCCTGAAAAATTCGCCTCTTCAGGACAAACTATACGTTCTACAGCTTGTACCGGTCTGGGAGAAGGTGCTATTTTCACAAAACAATCTAACAATTCTTTTACTCCGAAATTATTTAATGCCGACCCAAAGAATACAGGTGCTATATTGCCTTTTAAATAATCGGAAACATCGAATTCAGGATATACTCCCTCTATCAGTTCCAAATCGGCTCTGAGTTTGGAGGCATCTTCCGAACCGATATATTTTTCTAACTCAGGATTATTGATATCCCTGAATTCTACAGATTCGGTAACTACCTGTTTACTCGGAGTATAAAGATTTAATCCTTCTTCATATATATTATACACCCCTTTAAACCGCTGTCCCATATTGATAGGCCAACTTAACGGACGCACGCCTATTTTAAGTTCCGACTCCAGTTCATCAAGCAAATCGAAAGGATCTTGCCCTTCCCGGTCTAATTTATTTACAAACACGATTACAGGAGTATTGCGCATGCGACACACTTCCATCAACTTACGGGTCTGCATCTCAACTCCCTTTGCCGCATCTACAACGATAATCACGCTATCCACAGCTGTCAACGTGCGGTAAGTATCTTCTGCAAAGTCTTGATGACCGGGAGTATCCAAAATATTTATTTTATAATCTCCATAATTAAACCCCATCACCGAGGTCGCAACCGAAATTCCCCTCTGCTTTTCTATTTCCATCCAGTCCGAAGTCGCAGTTTTCTTGATCTTATTCGATTTTACAGCGCCGGCTACATGAATCGCACCTCCGAATAATAATAATTTTTCGGTCAATGTAGTTTTTCCGGCATCCGGATGACTGATAATAGCAAATGTCCTTCTTTTTTGTATCTCTTCGGTTATCGTAGCCACTTTACAATAATTATTTCATTAATAAATTAATACATTTTACAAGACTGTTTTCCCAGTATGGTATGGAAACCGGATATGTCTCTTTTATTTTTCTCTTATTCATCACGCTATAAAAAGGTCGTGCCGCTTTTGCCGGATATTCGCTTCCTTCTATCGGCGACACTTCACAAGTCGTAATCCCGGCAATACGGTGTATCGCTTTAGTAAAATCATACCAGCTACACACCCCTTCATTCGAAAAGTTATAGATACCGGGAATAAACGTCTTATTATCGATAATAACCATTATCGCCTTTGCCAAATCTCCGGCATAAGTAGGTGTACCGATTTGGTCAAATACGACACTTAATTTCTCCCGTTCTTTTCCAAGTCGAATCATCGTTTTCACAAAATTATTGCCGTAAGCCGAATATAGCCAAGAAGTCCGTAACACAACAGCATCAAGACAATTATCGAACAATAACCGCTCTCCTTCAAGTTTAGTCACTCCATATACTGAACATGGAGCTGTTTCGTCACTCTCCGAATATGGCTTATAATGTACTCCGCTATACACATAGTCTGTAGAAACATGAATAACTTTAGCCCGATTCATTGCAGCAGCCTTTGCAAGATTCGCCACTGCCAAAGCATTAATCTTCCGACAAATTTCCTCATTATCTTCTGCTTTATCTACTGCAGTATAAGCTGCACAATTGACTATAACTTCGATGCCATGACCTGCGACATATTTCATTACGGCTTCCAAATCGGTAATATCCAAATCTTGTATATCCGTAAACAGAAAAGTATTTTTTTTATCCTCTTCCGCCAGACAGCGCATTTCATTACCTAACTGACCGTTAGCACCGGTTACTAA
The DNA here is from genome assembly GCF_947855755.1 of uncultured Coprobacter sp. Classification (NCBI taxonomy): domain Bacteria; kingdom Pseudomonadati; phylum Bacteroidota; class Bacteroidia; order Bacteroidales; family Barnesiellaceae; genus Coprobacter; species uncultured Coprobacter sp. Next base: position 54,551 of record NZ_CANUAR010000009.1, on the reverse strand, counting down.
AATCTTTGCCATGCGATGTTTACCTTTAAATTTTACAATTCCAGATCTCCGGCTTTTTCTTGTTTATATTTTTCAGACAATAATGCTAAAAAAGTCGATATTTGTTTCATTGCAGCCTGTGTCTGTTCAGAAATTTCCTTTTTCTGTAACCGAAGCATTAAGATTCCATAAAGCGCATTAAAACAAGTCTCTATTTCACCGACCGGTTCGTCCCCTGTTTTTGCCCTCAACTCAACAATATAAGGGAGCGTTTTAAAAAATGTCGCCCCATAAAACGGTTCTTTCGGAGATTTTAACAAAGCCTGATGCAGATCGGTAAGGTCGATAATAACATTTTTATTCAGCTGAAGATGTCCGCTTTCCACTATCCCTTCACGCCTCATCATATCGATAAGGCTTTCATACCACTCTCGAATTTCCTTCTTTTTATCATCCGGAACATCATACTTCGAGACGATCTGTTCATCAATAGTATCAATATCCAGTTTATATGCTCGGATAATATCTTCGATCTGCCACATATAGAGCAAATACTCAGCTATATTTTCTTTCCTTTTTTGGCTGGCTATAATCATATTTTAAAATTTATCCGGAGGACAAATAAACAATTTATTTTTAACAATTTCTGAATATACATTCAAAAATCGCATAAAATTCTTTATCATTCACCCCTAAATGACGACAAGCTAAACGGGCAGCATTAATATCACCCAACAATTCTTCATCAGACAGTGTTACAGGTACTCGTCCATAACGGGTTTCTAACTCGATATTATCGCCGGTTCTTACAATAGGATGCGGTAGATAAGGAACAGCTGTTATATCCTCCCTGACCGTATCTGCCAAATCCTGAAGTAAAGGAATATTCTGGTTATATATAAATTTCCCGTCCCGTTCGATCGAAGAAACCATATCTCTCCAAAAATCGACATAAGATTCGAAAGTAGCATGCATTTTTGTAGGATGCCACAATAAATCGGACATAATCAATATATGCGGTTTATATTGCTGGTGAGCCAATGGCTTCTCTTCAAGAAAAGCGTCACCTTCCAATAATGAGATTCGCGCATCATAGCTTAGAGAGATTTGTTTATCCTGACCCGGAATCTCATTCAACGCAACGTAATCGCAACGCATGTTTTGCTTACGAAAGGCTTTCAGAACCATACTCATAATTCTGTTCGGATGCCGAGGATTACAAAAAACCAAACGTATCTTATCTTTTGCCATTCTTAACACAAGTTCCGGAACAGAAAGGATCAATAACCCGGATTCCTTTGCACGAATAAGTTCCGGATGATCAGAAACCGACTGCAACGGAGAAACGACAAAATCGACCTTTTCTTTAAAAGGATCGCTTATCGGCTGTAAATCGGCCAACAGGATATCTTTCTCCCTCAAAATATCAGCTTCAGCTCCCATAATATCCGCTCCAGAACAACTGACACTATATCCTTTTTCACGTAAAGCAACAGCTAAACGGAACATATACGTGTCTCCAAGGGATATAATATGAACTTTTTTCATGTACTCCTCTCTACTTATAAATTATTTTATCCTAAAGAAATATACAGACAGATTGAAACAATTGTTCGACAATCTTCAAGATTTATGAATATTTCTCAGAATGCTCCCCAAAAATTGAGTGCAAATTTAATACAATAGAACGAAGCTACACAGAATTGAAGCAAATTTTTTCTATATTCAAACTATCTTCGACAACTGTCGAAGATCATAAAAATTAAGCATGATAATTCCAAATCAGCCCTTTTCGTTCAGGGTATTTATGAGATAAATAAACATCTTTTAATTCAGAAAAAATAAGCGTGTCGGCATTAGCGACCCATCTTCGAAACAGGGTATTGGGTTTATAAATCGCAACAGACTGCAATAATGCGCTCAAATCGAAATTATCGGACACGATACCTGCTCCAGCACGCAAGGCATCAAAAGCATTGCATTCCTGTTCTATATGCGCAGGTACCATTAACACAGGCTTCTGTAAATAGAGCGCTTCGCACACCGATTCGAATCCGGCCGTAGTGGAATAAGCTTTACAACCGGCCATTTGTTTCAGGAAAGACTTGTCGTCGATCCGAAACAGAGAGAATGTAGAGGATATGTCCAACCTTTCGGCTGCATCTTTTTTATCCCAGAAAAAATGCAATGTCTCTTCAGGATTATGTTCATGCCATTTGCTTATTTCGGAGAGATAACCGCTATTCAACATATAACCCAATATATAATCGCCTTTAACAGGCTCTAAACGGGTGACTTCGGAACGTAACAACGGAGGGACGACAACAATGTGACGAGAAATATCATCTCCCATAGGATAAAAAGACAAAGCCAACCTTCGATCAGCTCCCATACTGGTAAGCCGAGTGAAAAATCTCAAAAAGAAAAGCTCGACAGGAGATTTTTTCGGAAAACGAAATTTTCGATGTAGAAACATATATTGGTGTCCGATACAAACCATCGGAATCGAAGGAGGCATGAATAAGTAAGTCAATCCGGTCAACAACTCATAAAAATTAAGCACGATGTCCGGCTCATATAGTTTTATCTGTTTCCGAATAAAATTCATATTTGAAATAAAAACAGGTAATTTCAACAAGTTATAAAACACACTTTTCCATAATCCGGGACGCTTATTTTGCGCTGTCGGCAAAAAATTAGGACTATCGAATTGAATAACCGGTGCTGTTGCCTGATTTAGGAAATAATCGGGTAACTGTCTTGCAGAGCTTTTCCCGACCAAAAAAGCCGTAATTTCATCTCCTCTCATTCGCATCCGCTCCTGCATTACCAACGCTTGAGTAAAATGCCCCCGACCCTCACCTTGTATAATAAACAGATACTTCATATATTTTTAGATTCTAATCCACATAACAAAAAAAATAATAAACAGTTTATCAGGCACTTTCACCGAATACTTCATTTTTAAGTAAACATTCTTCATAACGGTATATCTCCCACGTACCATCTATATGCTCGATCAAAGCGCTAAGAGATTCTACCCAGTCACCAGAATTGAGATAATGAATGTTTCCATACCATGTATCTGCCGGCTGATGAATATGTCCGCAAATAATTCCATCGAAATGACGGGCTGCTGCAAGTGATGTCAGTTCCTTCTCAAAATCTGAAATATAAGATACGGCAGATTTTACCTTGTGTTTGACAGACTGTGAAAAAGAATAATAAGGTTTTCCCTGTTTCCGTCGATAATTATTCAATATCCTATTTATCCACAATAGAGCTGAATAACCATAATCTCCAAGTTTAGCCAACCAAACCAAATGTGTACTGATATTATCGAAAACATCTCCGTGCGTTACGTAATAACGTCTTCCGTGAGATATATGCACATAATCTTTTACCAATGAAACGGATGAAAGCGACAAAGGCAGTATCTTGTCTAAAAAGTCATCATGATTTCCCCGAACATAAATAACTTTTGTCCCGTGCTTTTCCATCATTTTCATAATAACTTTTATAAGTTCCGTATAAGAACGTTTCCAGCGTCCGAAGGGATTTCTCTGCAACTTCCACCCATCCAGAATATCTCCGTTCAAAATAAGTTTATCACAATCGATATTTTTCAGGAAAGAAGTCAACTCTTTCACTTTTGAATGTTCTGATCCGATATGTACATCTGACAGAATCACTGTAGAGACTTTTGTTCTTGTCATAGAATAATTTTAATTTTACTTTAACAAAAGAACAATAGTTATATTTCCTACATATTACAAGAATGTTTGTTTTCTGTTTCAGAGAATTACACCTCGCTTTCAAATCATAAATTATGTAAAACCTCACTATTTTATTCGATAAATAATATCGGAAACAATCTTACTTCTTTTAATTTTGTTATCAATATATCATACATTTATAAAATCAGATATATTATGGAATACAGAAAACTGCAACATTCGGAACTTAATCTGTCAGCTATCGCTTTCGGCGCATGGGCTGCAGGAGGCTGGATGTGGGGACAAACAGACCGAAACGATGCTATTGAAGCTATACGTGCAGCATACACCGAAGGCATGACCTCTTTCGATACTGCCCCGATATACGGACAAGGAGAAAGTGAAGAGATTGTCGGAGAGGCATTACAAGACATTCCCCGCGATAAAATACAGATACTGACAAAATTCGGATTACGCTGGGACTTGAATAAAGGGAATTTCTATGTCCACAGCCAAAATAATCAGGGGAAAGATATAGATATCTATAAATATGCCGGGAAAGAGAGTATCATACAAGAATGTGAAAATAGCCTGAAACGATTAAAAACCGACTATATAGATCTCTATCAAATACATTGGGCAGATATAACGACCCCTATATCGGAAACGTTCGAAGCTGTAGCCCGTCTCATTGAACAAGGAAAAATCCGGTATGCCGGAGTATGCAATTACACTCCCGAACAGATCGAAGAAGCTGATAAGGCTGTAAATATAATATCTGACCAAATTCCTTTCAGCATGGTAAATCGAGGAAGTGAAGACAAAATCATTCCATTCTGCATCCGAAACGAAAAATCGGTAATTGCTTATAGTCCTATGGAACGAGGATTATTGACAGGAAAAATGACACCGGGACAAAACTTTAAAAAAGGAGACCATCGAAAAAATAATCCGTATTTCACAGATAACAGTATTATCAGGACCAACGCTTTTTTAGCGAAAATAAAACCGATTGCCGATGAAAAAGGCATTACCCTTTCTCAACTTGTACTACGCTGGACAATTGATCACCCGGGCATTACTATTGCTTTAGCCGGAGCTCGTAACAAAGAACAGGCAATCTCCAATGCCCGAGCTGTCAACGTGCATTTATCGAATGACGAAATTTTATTCATAAATAAACAATTAGAATTTCTTTAAAAACACTTCACAATGAAAAATCTATTATTATCTATCACGGTTTGCGGAATCATAGCTTGTGGATGCGCTCAAGCTAAAGAACTAAAAACAATACAACTGAACGACCCGGACACGCAACGAGGAGATGCCGTAATGACAGCACTAAAAAACAGAAAATCTACTCGGGAATTCTCTACGAAAGATCTGAGTCTTAAGGATCTTTCAGATCTTTGCTGGGCAGCCAACGGTATCAACCGACCTGAATCGGGAAAAAGAACAGCTCCATCGGCAATGAACAAACAAGATATAAAAGTATATGTTTGTACAGCAGACGGGAGCTATTTATATAATCCTCAAAAGAATACACTCGAACCTGTCAGCTCCGGAGACGTAAGACCTCTGAAAGCGCCGGTATGTCTCATTTTAGTATCTGATACAAGCAGTGACTGGGGAGCAATGGATGCCGGAATAGTATCTCAAAATATATCGCTATTTTGTGCAGGAACAGGTATGGCAACCGTTCCACGCGGAAGTATGGATAAAGCAGCATTAAAAAAGGCTTTGAAACTTACGGGAGATCAGACTCCTTTTTTAAATCATCCGGTAGGTTATTTTAAATAAATAATCATTTCATAAAAATCGGTGCAGTTCAGAATATCGTATATCGAAATAAACTGCACCGATTTTTATATTTAAGCATTATATTTCCCTAATCATTAAAATTAAAAAAGGTTCATCTGCCTCACAAATTTCAGCAACAACTCCATATTAAGCCGTTTTTAATTACCATTTAAATAGACTTAAATAACCGATAAAGTCTTCCCTTTTATTTTTGTGTCATAACTTAAGAGCCTGTTTAAATTTTACTAGGATTAGTTTTGAGAGAAATCCACATGAACATTCAGCTTCCCTCTTTAGAGGGAAACTGTACCGATACCGCCACATCGTTATAAACCCGAAGAAGACACAAAAGTGACTTAATAATATTCTCCAATAAAAAAAATTCGCATGAATTTAAATAGACTAAAAAGTGTAAAAATTATTATAAGAGTAGTTTTTACACTTTTTTAGTTGATTTTTTTCACACAATTTCCATATCAATTCTTATTTTTTTGATTATATTTGCTAAATAGTTGTATAATAAATATCAGATATTCACTATTCAAGCCTATATATACACACTATTAACGGACAATTATATAATAAAATCTGCCATGAAAAAAATCGTACTGTTTATTATTGTAGGATTTGCAACATCTCTATTCGCTCAAACTCCTACCATCAAACTCAGCCATAATAAATGCCGATGGGGTGACAGGCTTTTAAAATGGCAAGTAGAATATAAAGATCCGGGAAATTCAGGTGAAAATATTCTATGGGATTATAGTAATTTAAAAATCGTGGATGATAATTACAGAATCAGATACCGGGAAAATGAAACCGATACAGCCGGTTATGTAGAAAACGCCCATAATACCTCTTATTATTACAGGATTACACGCGATTCACTGTTTCTCGACAAATATGTAAACGGTACGACCCGCATGATTTACACTTTACCGGAATTGAAATTGATCTATCCGTTCAATTATAAAGACAGTATCAATTCCCCACTCGCAGCAAAAGGTAATTATTGCGGAAAGTTACCATTGCATATTTCGGGAAATTCAGAAACGACAGCGGATGCTTTCGGAAAACTAATAACTCCGGAAGGCGATACATTATCAGTTTTACGTTTACATAATAAAACGATTTTACAACAAACCGATACCAGCAAATATTCTATACAAAAACAAACTTATACATGGTTTGCCAAAGGGTATCGGTATCCTGTATTCGAAACAATACAAACTCAAATCATACACCCTTCTCGCAAAAACATATATTACTCATCTTTCTACTTCCCTCCGGAAGAAAATGCAAATATGAATCCAGACCCGATAAATGAAAAAGAATTACAAGAAATGGCCTTTGACAAAGCGCTGGCAGATAGTATAACAGCATCAAAAGAGAAAGATCCCGGATATAACGAATGGGTCGAAAACATCAGACTTTATCCTCAACCGGTCAAAGATTTCTTAAAAATCGAATATCACTTAAAAAAAGAAACTCCGGTTCAGGTATATCTATATGATTCCGGATTCAGACTAATAAAAATAACATCGCAAGAAACATTACTCACCGGAAATCATGCAAGACAAATCGATATGCAAGAATACCAACCCGGAGAATATCATATACATTTAATTTTCGGGAATTATATAGAAAAACGGACTGTTTTAAAAAGTCTCTAAAAACATACAACCTCTGTTTTATTTTAAAGTATCATGCCATGAAACGATGTATTTTAGGTGTCATTACATTTTTTCTATCCGTACAATACGGAATATCGATCGATATAGCATCCTATACATTCAATAACTACGGAGAAATTTGTCAAGGGGTATATACCATCAACGAAGATCCTTTCGACAATATCACCGAAATAGCCGTTACGGCCAACCGGCGAATGGGTGTCAAAATCGACATGTGCGGTTCTACCGATTATGCCATTACACGAATAGAGATACGAAAAGGAGATGAAGTGATTGCGACAAGTGAAATGAGCCGTACCTGTTACGCTCCGGAGATAACCGGTATCTTAGAAGCATATTACCCGTACAAAATACGGTTATATATAGATACGCAGATCGCCCCTTATCCGATAACGGCAGCAGCACGAGCCGAAAGTTTTCGTCCGCAAGACGGAATAAACGGATATGAACAACCGATTTACATCGAAGAGATAAAAGAGGGACTCTTCTCCTCGAAACAATACAATACCTATAATTATACCAGTACATTTCCCGGAACGAACCCTGATTGCGGAGATATTGTTTATAAAATAAATATTTCAGGCAATATCCCTATGAAAATACATCTCGAAACAGACTTTATAACCGAATCTTCCACAAATAAAAATACATGTATCCGGGCATACTCCGAGAATAACATTGAAAATCCGATATTTACGGAAACAAATACTTTCGACCAAGTCTTAAATCCCGGAACTTACTACATAGTTGCAGAAAGTAATGAACCGGACATTTATGACGGGTTCATAAACATTTACCTTTACGGGTATTATACTCAAAACACTCCACCTACGTATAACCCGATATACATAAGTCGCTATGACAACAAAACTATTTTATTCGATGCTTGTAACAGTGATTACAACAATAACGGATTGAAAGATGCCAAATTCAAAATCAATATAGACAGAGGTGAAGGAGTCCCTGTTTCCATAAAGACCAGCCAAGCTGTAAACATGTATATATACAATGACACATTGAGACAAATATTTTTCAAAAATACGAATAACCTCAGAATCATTCTAAAAGAAGGGGATTACTATTTAATTCTGGAAAAAGACATTACCAACAAGGGAACGGTTAAAGTAGATTTCGGGTTCTCTTATCCTGATGACTACCTGTTAATTACAGAAATTTTTCACAGTATACCGTCTTCAATTGCGGCAAATAATCAAGGACAGTTTATCGAATTCTATAATCCGACGGAAAGACCGATCGAAATGAAAGACTGGAAAGTAAAGTCTGAATTCTTAAACGAAGAATTTCAGTTCCCCGACACCCTGATCATTCCCCCCAAAGGGATGCTCCTCAGTGTATATCGACAAGATAATCAGTTTCAGATAACAGATATATTTCCACAATTGAAAGAAAACGAAAAGCGTATAGTCACATACCGAAATACGTTCTTAATGACCGATAAAGTTCCGGATATCAAATTGTATGACTGGAAAGACAAATGTGTCGACCAGATAGATATGAAGAAAGACTCTGTTTTATTCTCTCTCAACACCTCTTCCGATATCAATTCATGTCGATCTGTACAACGCTGCAATAATTTAGTAAAAAACGGTTCCAGCAAATTTTTTGCCTCATTTTTCAAAAACGGACAAGTATCGCCTCTGTCTCTTTATTTCGATCTCAATCCGTCTGATGAGAATATACCGTCGATGGACGAGAGTCCCGAGATAAATTTTCCGATAAACTACACCGGGAAAAATGCGATAACTTCCGTTATAATGACAAAAGAGAGCAAAGATCTTGAATCTATACACATTACAAGCGATAATTCCTTAACCAATATACAATATTTCGACGGACTCGGAAGGATCATTCAAAACATAGAAAAGAACATATCCCCTTCGGGAGCGGATTTAATCTCCACCATAGAATACGACAATATGGGAAATGCTGTCAAAGAATGGGTAAAAACGCCTGTTCCCTCTAATAATGGAGCTTACTTTCAGGGATTTGTTTCTGTTGCTCAATCATTCCACAATGAAGAAGAACCATATACGGAAAAAATTTATGACGATACTCCATTAGGCCATTGCCATTTGATAAAGTATCCCAAAGATTTAGGCAGATACAGTGAAGATTATACCTTAAACGGGCTATGGCTTCCTGATGAAACAGTCAATAAATACGAAATAACAAATAACGGAATTAAAAAGAGCGGGACTTATGATGCCAATCTTTTATTGAATAAAAACGTTTTCGATAATCTGACAGAAACTTACAATTTCACGGATAAAACGGGAAGAACCGTACTTATTCGATACCCGGATATCTTTCAGGGAAATTATGACACCTATTTCATATATGACCAGTACGGAAACCTAAGATATGTACTTCCTCCTCTTGCCGTCGAAAAAATGACCGGTACGGAATATACCCTCTCTACCGGAAATCCTCTCGATCTATATGCCTATATTTATGAATATGACCACCGAAACCGGATGATCAAGAAAAAACTGCCCGGTGTCGAACCTATATACATTATATATGACAAAGCCGACCGCCCTATATTGACTCAAGACGGAAACCAGCGCGAACGAAACGAATGGAGCTTTGTCAAATACGACAATTTATCACGTCCTCTCTTAACGGGAACTTTAACCGACAACCGGAGTGTAACCGAACTGCGAACTGTGTATGCAGACATGTTAGTATCGGAAATATTTACAGGAAATTCCGGAGAATACGGAGGATACAGCAACGAGTGTCCGATAGGCGACCTAAACATTCTGACGATAAACTATTACGATAATTACAATTTTCTCAAACTGACAGACTCACATAGCAACCGATTGGCTTACGATTCGCAAACTACCGGAGATAAAATCCACACCGACAGTCAAGGGTTGCTTACAGGCAGCATTGTCGCCTCTTTCGACAAATCTGTTCCCAATAAAGTCACCGTACATTATTATGACCGGAAAGGTCGTGAAATACAGACCCGGTCTAATAATCACTTAACCGGTTACGATATTACAAACACAGAATATTCTTTTACCGGAAAACCCGTAAGAATAGAAAAATCACATTCTTCCTCTATTTTAAATAACCCGGTAAAAGAGGTTTATACCTATACATATGACAATGCAGAACGACCGACCGGAATAAAACTGCAAATCGATAATCTTGCCGAAAAGCAGATAAACCGAATAACTTATGACGAACTGGGACAAGTAAAAAACAAAGAACTGACAGACAATGTCAGCATAAATTACCATTATGATATCATAAACCGAATAGATACATTAAACGCAGCACCCTATTTTTCAGAAAAAATAGGATACCGATACAAAAACATATCTTCCATAGCATGGACTTCTGCATCCCGCCCCGAAAAACAAAGTTACGGTTTTTCCTATAACAATAGAGGCTGGCTGACATCAGCCGGTTTTACTCCAGACTCTTTGAATTTCTACTCGACATCTTATACACATGACAGAAACGGCAATATTACGCATCTCGAACGAAAAGGCATAATCGGGAAAGAGTTATTCACGTATGATGACGGATCACAGGCTTGGGTAGATAAATACGGGTATATAAACCACCTGACTTTTACCCATAACGGGAATCAACTCAAATCGGTACAACAACCCGACAGCATATACGATATAAATATCGGAAATATGGTAGAGGAAGAAACGGAATTCTTTTATGACAACAATGGCAATCTGGTACAGGACAAAAACCGGAGTATAGATAACATCGATTATAATATTCTCAATTTGCCGAATAATATCTCTTTCAAAGAGAAAGGTCTGAACATCGGTTTCTCGTATGATGCCGTCGGTCGGAAATTAAAGGCCCGTTACGGAACTTCGGCTCACAACCTTTTTGTTCCTGTAGGAAATACGATGCCCGTTTCAGAAAACGATATGCAATATACCGACAGTACCGACTATTGCGGGAATTATCTATATGAGAACGGAGCATTAAGCAAAATATATATACCCGACGGTTATATAAAAGTCGGTAAAGGAAACGGTAGCGAACCTGAATATACTTTTTACCAGTATATTCACGACCATCAGGGGAATATACGTGCCGTGCTGAACGGCAACCGGCTATGTTATAACTACGATTACTATCCCGAAGGAGCCATGCACGGGGATATCGACGGACTTGAACCGCAAACCGATGACCGTAAACGGTATAACGGGAAAGAGCACGAAACCATGCACGGATTAGGTTGGTACGATTATTCTGCACGTTGGTATGATCCCCGCCTGACTGTCCGATTTACCACTCCCGACCCCAAAACCGAAGAATTTTATGATCTAAGTCCTTATATTTATTGTGGCGGAGATCCGGTAAATTATATCGATCCGGACGGGATGAAACTATTATATGCCAACGGAGTTTCAGAAAATTTCAAAACTAAATTTAGTTTAACTATCCAATTTATGAATAGAATGGGATCAAGTGGAATTATAAAAGCAATAAATGATAGACCTGAAATTATTTATATTTCCGAAAAAAAAGGACAATCAAGTTTCAACCCTAAAACTAATACAATAGAATGGGATCCTAATTTGGGAGTACTCACAAATAATAATATTATCATTTCTCCTGCAACAGTCCTTAATCACGAAGCAGATCATGCTTTACAAGAATATATTCATCCCATACAAAAAAGAGAAGATTTAAAGAGTAGTGATATAAGATATAAAAATAAAGAAGAAAAAAGAGTAATAACAGGTAGTGAACAAGAAACAGCATTAAAACATGGAGAAATAAAAAAAGGAGAAATAACTCGTATAGATCATGAAGGAATAAGATATTATACAAAATCTCCTATATCAACCAAATCCAAATTTGAAATTAACGTCATTGCTAAGCCTAAATAAAAACATCATGAAAATACTACTATTAATATCTCATTTATTGATCTCATTTTCTTGTTTTTGTCAAAAAGTGAGCCACATTGATATTTCCTATGTCGATCCTAACACTGATTTCGCTTATACAATTTCCAATACAGAGTTTGAATCGACCTTTAAAGAAGAAATCAAAACAAAAAAAATATCTGATAAAAAAGATATAGCCCAAATCATATTTGAACTTAATAACTTGAGGATCTTTAAACCTTGTACTTCTTTAGACATACGAATTAAAATGGAAATTTGGAATGATAACAAACTATTATCAGAAGTATATATTGATCGGTTTTTCGTTTTAAAAAACGGAATGACATTCAATTTATCAAAATCTCTCAAAAAAATCATATATAGAGAAATAGGTTTCCCAATCAAATAAACACAAGTTATATGAAATATTTCACGCTTATCATTCTACTACTTTGCTCATCCTGTAAAAAGGAGAAAAATACATTTTATTCTTTGGATGAATATTCATTAAAAGGGACTCAATATTATGATATAAAAAAAGACAAAGGTCCCTATATATTTCTCAAAAGACATAAAGACTCTCTTTATGTCTCAATATTGGGAATTGAGAAAGATAAAAGTTTTACTCGTATTTACACGAATGAAGGGAATTATTGGTATAGTGAAATGAAACGAGAAATTCCAATGTCCCAAACAGACTTGAATACACCTATTTGGAAAACTCAAAAACGCTATGTATATAATGATACGATTATGACCTACGAGTATTATACGATAAATGATAGCCTGTATAAATTTCCAACATTGGAATTCGAGACCCGACATAATAAAATACTATTTAATCTATCTGATAAATTCTTACAGAAAATATCTTTTAAAGAATTAAAAAACTTATTTTTCAATTATCAAAATAAATTCAATTACATGCAATACAATGTTTTAGGTAACAATATTTCTTACAGGTACTATAACAAAATAAAAATAAATGACACATTATATATCTACGAAAAATCAGATACAAGCCACTACAAAATAGGACAACTGAGAGATGTTCTGAAACTCGGAAATTTAGGAGAATTTGGTATTCAGTTTGAAGAATATAAGAGCATTTATTATGATATTGATATCGCTTTATTCAAATAACCCTACAAAGCAATGAAAACCCGAAACACCATTATCGCACTGACAGTCTTAGTTTTATCTGCATGCTCAGGATACAAGCAAGATACTTACAAAGTATATAAAACCTTCGACGAGTATGCCATGAAAGAGGTCCCTTTCAGAATAACCGAAAAAAAATCGCTACCCTATGCTATGGTGAAAAGAAATAAAGACACCATACGGGTACTTTTGTGCTTCGCCGATACAACCCAAAATCAATCCATTGTATATATAAACAAAGGGGAATATTGGTATAACCTAAAAAAATACCAAACCGACCCGATTCTATACTATTTTACCCTATGTGACACTATTCCAATATATACCGAAAGATATATACAAAACGACACAATTTGGGAATACGAATACGAAATCGAAAACTTCATACTTGAATCAAGATCTTTAACCAGACATACACGTAATAATGAAGTTTATATTTCCGTTCCCGACACTTTTAGGATTTCCGAATCAAACCGGCTGGATAGTATAAAAAATTTCATATCCCACTATTCGGAAAAATATCCCTATTATAATTCAAAAAAAATTCAACCCATAGATTATATGTATTATAACAAAATATTACGAAATGACACCCTTTATATCTATGAAAAACCTGCCGGAACAAATTACAGATTAGGAGAATTATTCTCTGTATATAAAATGAGTAACTTAGGGGTAATAGATATGTATAGAGAGGAAATTAACACATATAACTTAAAAATACCTAAAGCGGAATAAAATAAAAACTAAAACATTATGAAGAACTTTTTTTATCTTCTATTAGGATTACAGCTCCTGCTTACCGGATGTAACAGTTCTCAAAAACACGATATGGAAAAAGCATATTGTGAAAGTAATCTGGATTCTATCAAGGTTGTATATTTTAAATATAGATTTTTTATTTACAGCAAACAGGCGGCAAAATGTTCTTGGCAAACAGTAATGAATATACCGAACGCCAAATGTCAGTACACCAGAAGCTTCGTAAAAGATACAATGATTAGGGATTGCGATCAATTAAAAGAAATAGAATCTGAACTGACAAGACTACATCCGCAAAAAGGTTTACCGGATTCATTGGATTATTTAGATGCACGCATGGCAATTCTGGTCTATAAAAAAAACGGAATACGAGACTCTATTACGGTTAATGACCTTGCCTTAAATACTATTTATAAAAACCGTGTCATACAAAATAAAAACAACAGACTGGTATATCTGATACGTAAATATACAGGATACTATTCTTGGTTTCCCAAAGATGAACTGCAACATGCGGCAGAACTTAAGGATACCACATTTAATCGGGACTCCATAGAAATCACCTTTGAAAACAATCCGCTGACGGAAGAGTTATGAAAACGAGGAAGAACTGAATTTCGGCCGGATTAATAATTTCTAATTTTTATATCGCATTTGATTGATTAAATCAACTCAAAATAATAGTATGAAAGATAGAAAAAAAGACATTCATAAAAAATGAAAACAACAGTAAAGATAATCACATGTATTTTAGTGGGCTTGATAATCGTACATATCGCTATAATACCCGGATCAGTTTGGGTTATATTTCCTCTAGCTCTTTCTCAAGGAGGTCTTGATGAGAATCTAAGCGAACTAATTCATATTTATTTAACTCCGGGAATTCCGGTTATATGCTTGTATTATTATTGGTTTAAACGTCCGGTAAATAAAATACTCATATATAGTTGGATTTCCGGATTTTGGATAGTATTTTCTTTACATAAAAATTTCAAATATATAGACTATGTAGTACAGAATAATTTTCCTTTAACGTATGAAAAATATATATCAACTTATTCTTTTCAAAGTGCTTTTTCAGTTATTATATGCTATGCCTTTTTACAAATATACATTCTTACGATAGCACTTTCAGTCTTATGGATATACAATATATATAAAAAAAGGAATAAACGAATATAAAGATTCATGTTCGAATTTAATAGTTGACTATAAAACAAACTAAACATTCAAAATATGAAAGCATTTATTCTTATCCTCTTTACATGTCTCGCTTTATCCACAAAAGCGGCAGATATCCCATTGGACAGCATCTACAATGCAGTATTTGCTTTCCAAATGAAGCATGAACTAATCGATAGCACAAACTATGAAAATCATAGAAATATCTTCTTTGATTATGTAGCAAAAAAATGTTTGAAACAATCCGATATCGGCATCTGTCCAATCTATTTTGATTCCAGCATAGAATATATAAACTTCGTCATCATCGAAAAAAAATCTTTTCTCATAGTTAATATGCATGATCCCTTAGAAAAAAACGTGGAAATATTTTTGAAATATTTCAAAAGGAACAACATTCCGGACAAACAAATTTTAGAATACCTCTTTTATTTAGCTTGGATCGCTAAAAGGAACGATATAACAGAAAGATTTGAATTTATCCATACAAGCCCTATAAATACATGGGAAATCTCAAGAGAACCCGAACAATTTTTCGATACATCCCAACCTAAAATCAAACGGTTCTCCCCGAAAAGTAACTTGTCCTATTTTATTTATTCCTCTTTCGGAATTACCAATCTCGGTATTATCGAAAAGAAAAAGATTTCTCTATTGAATATGCGCAACGCACTCTTTGAAAACCTCGATTCTTTAGTCGACTGTTTGAAAAGAAATAATTCCGAACGAGACGAAATCTTTAAATATACAAGACTCTTAAATAAAATCTATTCGGAAAATTGTGCAAATCTTGAACTGCTATTTAAAAGTCCGGTATCAAGATATGACACCATAATGCTAAAAATTAACGGGAAAAGGAGGTGATAAGGTAGGTCTTTCACAAAATGATTCATAAACGAATACTACTCTGCTTTCATATAAAATCATTGGATATAATAAAACCCCAAAACTACAATTACAACATTGACAACCCTAAATAAAAACGACATGAAACACATTACAATACTATTTATCGGATTTCTAATAAGTATTAATATCCATGCTCAGACAGAACCTCTATTTCCTGAAATGATGGGGGCTAAAACAATAGATTTCCCGACACCCAATGCAGCCTCATTAGGAAAATACGGGCAAATACCTGTAAGTTACTATAACGGATTGGTCAACATATCTATACCTATATATACAATCAAGTTACAAGATATCGAAGTCCCGATCGTTTTACAATATCATTCCGGAGGGAATAAAACCGATGAACACCCCGGCTGGGTAGGTTTGGGCTGGAATTTACAAGCCGGAGGCAGTATAACCAGAATTGTAAAAGGGAAAAAAGATGAAGCATTACAACGAGATATTATTCTTTATTATAAAGATCTTTATCAAAGTAGCCAATATGGCTTCTTCTATAAAAACAGTTTATTAAACATAGACAATTGGACTGCAGAAAGTTCATTAGTTACTATTTTAAATGATGCCGCACATTTTCACTATGATACAGAACCGGACGAGTTTATATTTAACTTTTCCGGTATAGGAGGAAGTTTCTTTTTCACCAATGATCCCCAAACAGGAGCAACTGTTACTAAAGTGCAAAGCAAACAACCGATCGACTTAAAAATAGAATATAAATTATATCAAAGTGATATTCAATCATTTACAACTTTCAATAATGATTCTCTCGTAGAGGGTCCAACAGTCGATGTAACCAAACCTTTTATTCAGTTTACCATTACAACATCCAACGGCATAAAATATATTTTCGGAGCAACAGGTTACGGGAGTTATAACGACCCTACACAAGCATCTATCGCTTATACATCAGCTCTTGCAGGAAGCGGGTACACCACAACTCCAACTACATGGAACCTAACCTCCATCGAAAGTCCGCATGGAGAATATATTCACTTCTTCTATGACCGAAGCACCGATGCGCTAATCAACCAGAAATGCGGATATAGATATAAAGTTATTAACGATCCGAACGCCCATTATCCAGATCCGGAATATGATGACAATTTTATGGTTATACATCCTTCTTATTTAAAGAAAATCATAACATCCAACCATGATACCATAGATTTCTCAACTTCTACATCAAATGAACTCACATATCAATATAGTAATAAAGATAGAGATAATCTCAAAATATTTGCATCGAAATATGGAAATACAATCTTAGACGATATAGGACTAATCGAAAAAAGTGCTTTTCTAAAATTAGACAATATAATAGTAAAGAACAAAATGAATGTGAAGTTCAACTATATCGAGAATGAATCTGAAAGGTTAAAATTGGAGTCATTAGAAACCTCTTTCCCTCAAACAAAAGAAACAAAATATCGTTACCAATTCCAATATAATCAAACGAAATTACCCCCATACAATGCAAAAAAATCGGACAAATGGGGATATTTCAACAATACATACTATGGAAATGGATATATGGCAAATATAGATGATTCTACCGCCATAGAACGGATAAGGCAACCTAATCCGGAAGTTATGGATGCTGAAATACTAACGCGAATTTATTATCCTACAGGAGGATATACAACTTTCGAATATGAACCACATGTTTATTCTCAAGTAATGAAAAAATTTCCTATCTTTAATTATATTATTGAAGATAGAGATACAATATACGATTTTCAAGCATGCGGTTTGCGAGCTCAAATCGGAATTTGTGGAGGACTCCGTATAAAAAAAATAACAGATACTCCTAATACGGATTCTGATGGAAATGATATAATACGAACTTTCTCTTATGAATTGGAAGATGGAACTTCAAGTGGAATTTTATCAATTGAACCAACTTTTTGGGCAAGAGGACTCACTAAAAATATATATGAATTCAAAGAGATAGGAAAAGGATGGTTTAATCAAAAAACACATGAAAGAGACAGGTTGGAAATTCTACAAATTTCAGAAAATTTATTAAATCCTCTAAACAACTCAAGCGGAGCTCCGGTAACCTATTCCAGAGTAATCGAACATTTCTCTAACGGAAGTAAATCGATATATACTTATACTAACCATGAAAATTTCATGGACGAACCAGCCATAGCTAGAATTGAGAATATATTAGGACTAACATTGGATGAACCTTATACCTCTGATGAGTTAGAAAGAGGTCTATTAAAAAGTGTCACGCACTATACAAGTACAGGAAATATCGACTCAAAGATAGAATACCAATACAATAACGACACAACCCGATACGACAATTATATAAAATCCATAGTACAGAAAGTTTTACCAAGTCCTCGTGGTCTGAATTTCTGGAGGCTAAGTACTCAAAAAATATATACATTCTGTCCTTATGTAATAAAAGAAATCAAATCTAAAGGAGGTAGCTCAAATAATGATTTAATGGATATCGAAACAAATTATAAATATGATGATAAAAACAGAGTCATCGAAACAAGTATGATAAACAGCAACGGCGATATACACAAAACTACTTATGAATATCCGGACGATATACAAGGTGATTATAGTCAACTGATAGAACATCATATATATCCGGTAATACGTACAACCAAATACGTAAATGACAATGTTACACAAATAATACAACATGAATATGATGGTATAAACTTAAGTAAAACTTATATCGGGAAAAATGCGAATAACATGGAACCGAGAATCATATATTCTCACTATACTCCTTTAGGAAATCCGACATATATAGAAAAAGACGGTAAACCGGAAGCTATTTATATATGGGGATATAACTATCAATATCCGATTGCGGAAATAAAAAATGTAACATACGAAAGATTTAACCGCTTTATTTCATCTCAGACATTAGAACAAATCGGATCCCGAGATATCCCGTCTGTCAGTCAATGGCAATTAATAGACAACCTCAGAGACGATTTGCCGGAAGCGTTGATAACGACCTATACTTATAAACCTGGTATCGGAATAATTTCGAAAACCGATCCGAGAAGAATAAAAACATCCTATATATACGATCCGTTCGGACGGTTAACCGATATAAAAGATCACGAAGGGAATTTGTTAGAACATTATGACTACCAATATGCCACAGAGAGTCAGAATTAATACGTGATCAAGTAGAAGTCGGACTAAAAAATGCGTATGCTCCATTGTGTATAATGGGCATACGTATTTTTTAAAACGAGAAATGCATGGCAATGCGCACTCCCGAACGATCTATTCCGGGATGATTACGATAAGTCAAACGCCAGACATATTCGACCCGCAATATCGTAAATATGTTGTCGAGACCAGCTCCGAACTCCATATAAGGTGTCTTCTTATCCATCATACGGGTTGTCGACGGAAAAGCCCATAAAAAATCGGAATCGGGATGTAATGCCGGATTGTTTTTATCGGATAAATGTCCGAACATGCCTTTAAAAGAAATCACTTCCCTAAGTTTCATATACTTAACCAACGGAATACGATTGAATAATATACCGTTAGCAAAATAGGTCAAATCCCATGACGCATACGAATCATTTATGAATTCCATCGGATTCATCAACGAATAAGAGCCTTGTTGGATTAAATAGGAAAGATTGGCATTCGGTATGATCAACATGGGATAAGGAACTTTATTCCAAACTTTTCCGGCCTGAAGCATAACATTCAAATGACCGAAAGCTGAAAACCAAAATGCTTTTCTTACACTGAAATCGGTGCGATTATAATTATACTTGCTGTCAAAGACACCTTTCAATCCCACGACATGAGATAATGTAAATACCGGTGCATCTTTTGTAATCGGATAACGTTGACCTTTCGTCTGATAAAATTTTTCATTCGGAGCATAACGCAATTTTATTTCAGCTTCAGCTTCGGAATATCTTTTAAATTCATTTCCTGCTAACGGTTTGAACGGTACCCATTTCGTTGCCTCTTCTGTCTTATAGCGCAAATCCAAACCGTATGAAAATCCGAACTTATGTTCACGCAAATATCCTAACTCGGTATTCCGCAAATAGGTAGAGCGAACATCTTCCATACGTTTTAATGCAAGAAATACATTGTCTTTGTTGGTATATAAATAATGTTGCCCAAGCTGATTAATGTCATAGCTATGCATCAACCGGATAGAATGTACAGGAAATTCTCCCGGATGATATTTCTTCTTATTGAAAGAATACTGCAACTCGGCCTTATATTTGAATTTCTTATCTCGAGTTCCGTATGCGAGGTAACCGTTACCAAACCAATGCGGATTCAAATTCGCCGTAGTCAGTCCCCCTACTCTCAAACGTGCACCTTCCACAGAATTACCGCTGATCGTCGTATTCATCGGTCCGAAGTCGAATTTGCTTTCTTTCGAAGTTTCGATATATCCCGAAATCAGAATAGATATAACCTTTTCCGTCCAATAAAATACCGGCACTTCCCGTAAACGAACCAGCAACTTATCGACTGCATTTTCTTTCGACTTTACTGCCACATGCCGATTATCAATCCAAAAAGCTTCGGGCTTTACCTCTGCCATTTCATCCACAATCACGTGTCCCTCCTTACTAAAGATAGACATATCGGCAGGAGGTGAAAAATCATGTTTTGTGTAAGTGGACAAACGCCGGGCATACAGCCCTTGCGTACCGGGCAATATTCTAAATTCTACAACAGCATCGTCTTTCGTCTTGATGCGAGTACCATCCGGCAATCGCTTAAAATCCTGAGAAATGACAAGGTTCTCCACATAATTTAAATTAATGGCTTTAGGAACTGTAAGCTTTGCCTTTTTAACAAAATAGGTTGAATCTAAAGTAACATACAAGTGCCCGACAAATCCCGTAGATTCGGAATTAAAAGGAGCAAAAGCCAAATCGACACATCTTTCTCCCTCAACTTGTATAGTATCCATCAGATAATAACGATAGAAAGCCGGACCGATATTTGACAAAGGGCTAACAAAGCGTGTCAACAACATAGTTACATCATTGCCGAAAATATCTACCTCTTTGAACACCTCATCATAGAACTGTTGTAGACTTTCCTGGTTGAACATCTCGTCTATACCCGCTCTTTTTATCCCTGTCACTTGTTGTTTATGACTGGTAGGACTCTTTCGATAGTGGTTTTCTGCTATTTTTTCTTTGATCGAAACTGTCAGTATCGGTTTTCCTGAAACTTCGGAAGTATCTACATAATCAAAAATAAACTGGAATTTCTTAAACAACCACTTCTTCTTTTGCTCCTCAGAAAAGTCATTCAAGGCCAACGTCAGTTTATCATACTGTTCATAATTATAATAATCGTGATTTTCCGGAGAATTTTGATCACGCCGTTCTATAATATTTTTAACAAAATCGACAGCGGGATTTCCTTTTCTTTTATAACGATCTCTTTTAGGTCGCACTATCACTTCTTTCACATCATAAGTCGAGGGTAGCAGTCGGACTTCCAAATTATGAGTTCCTCCACGTTTTACCGATATTTCTTTTCCCTGATAACCTAAAGAGGTAAAAATAATTTTAGAAAACGCAGAAGAAGTTTTTATAGAAAAACGCCCTTCATCATCCGTAGTTACTCCGACCTGAGGACCTTTCAAAAAAACCGAAACATAAGGTAACGGCTCATTTGTAACCGAATCGGTAACAATTCCGGTTATTATAGTGGACTGCGCAACAGCTTTATATGGAAACAAAAAACAGATACAGAAAAGGGAGATTATATATATTTTTTTACTCATGTCTCTCGATTACTATCCGAGGCGCAAATTTAGATAAAATATTAACGTTGAATATTGCATTAAAGATTTCGCCCACAATGTTTAACAAAGTTTAAATTCAAAAATCAAACGTTTAGAACATTTTGCCTTACAAGTATTTTATATTTACAAAAAGATTTTATCCAATAGAAAAATGGGAAAAGAAATTGAACGAAAATTCCTTGTACATGGGATCAAATATCGTGAATACAGCTCTAAAATTTGCTATAAACAAGGTTATTTATCAGTCGATAAAGAGCGTACTGTCCGCATTCGTATTGCCGGGGATAAAGGCTTTATAACTATAAAAGGAAAAACTACAGGATGTTCTCGACAAGAATATGAATATGAAATTCCGGTCATAGAAGCGGAAGAAATATTGAACAATTTATGTTTAAAACCAATTATCGAAAAATATCGATATATATATATCGGTACAGACAAGATAATCTGGGAAATAGATGAATTTATGGGTGAAAACGCCGGATTGACAGTGGCCGAAATTGAACTTCCCACAGAAGATTTTCCCTTTATAAAACCTGATTGGATCGGACAAGAAGTAACTGATGACGCCCGTTTTTATAATTCAAATCTTATCCACAATCCTTTTAAACAATGGAAGAATAATAAATAAGACATTTCTCATCTTTAGAACCTATCTAAATTTTACTCGGCTCAGATTTGAACATTCATTTCGAAAATGTTCTTCTGTCTTTATAAGGATAATAGTGGGCTATCTGACAAGTGAAAACGGAAAAACAGACCGGAAGAAAGCTAAAAATGACCTAATGATATTTTTTATCGAAAAATGCAGCCTGACTCTTAATAAATTCATCAAAGAATATTTGCGAATACAGAATTAATCACTACTTTTGCATCGCCTTTGAAGGACAAAGGTATTGGAGAGGTGGCAGAGTGGTCGATCGCGGCGGTCTTGAAAACCGTTGTACTGCAAGGTACCGGGGGTTCGAATCCCTCCCTCTCCGCTGAACTAACCGGACAAAACCGGACAATGAACAGCCAAGTCCCACAAATTCAACGATTTGTGGGACTTTTTTTATCCCCTTATGTCTGCCCTACCGGACATCATTTAGCCCTTAAAAGACAAAGTTAGTAACCTAACTCGTACCCCCGACAACAGAAAGCGCAAAAGGGGTACACTTAGTCTGAAATTGGCGAACTTCTGTCGCTATTTGGCGAGCCTGTATAAACTTCACTTTGAGCTAATTAACGTAGTTTTGTAACCCCAAAAAGTGAGTTTATGAAGAGTACATTTTCCGTTCTTTTCTTTGTGAAAAAGGACAAGCAAAAAATCAATGGCAGTTACCCTATTTTCGTCCGTATCACGATTGACGGTGTGGCAAGTCGTTTTAATTCCAAACTTGATGTTCAACCCAAAGTTTGGGACGGTAAGGCAGGTAAAGCCGCCGGACGTTCTGCGGAAGCTACCCGCATCAACAGATTGCTGGATGATATAAACGCATCCCTGAACACCATTTATCATGAACTGCAACGGCGTGACAATTATGTTACCGCCGAAAAGGTGAAGAATGAATTTTTAGGGCATAGCGAAAACCACGATACCATCCTTAACCTTTTCCAAAAGCACAATGACGATGTGAAACAGTTGGTCGGCATATCCAAAACGATTGCCACTTATCGCAAATATGAAGTGACCCGCCGCCATCTTGCTGAGTTCATCCAAAGCAAATATAACCTGTCGGATATTTCTATAAAGGAAATAACCCCGATGTTCATTACTGACTTCGAGTTATATTTGCGTACCACCTGTAAATGCGGCTTTAATACGACCGCCAAGTTTATGCAGTTTTTTAAACGCATTATCCTGATAGCCCGTAATAACGGCATCTTGATAGGCGACCCATTCGCCAGTTATAAAATACGTTTGGAAAAAGTGGATAGAGGTTATTTGTCAGAAGATGAAATAAAGATAATCCTCAAAAAGAAGATGGTTTCTGAACGGTTGGAACAGGTGCGTGATGTTTTTATCTTTTCCTGTTTCAGTGGTTTGGCTTATGTAGATGTTGCAAACTTAAAGGAAGATAATATCCGTAAGTCCTTTGACGGTAATTTATGGATAATTACGAAACGCCAAAAAACAAATACAGATGTGAATGTTCCTTTGCTGGATATTCCTAAAATGATATTGGAAAAGTACAAAGGTAAATTGCCAGACGGAAAGGTACTTCCTATTATCAGCAATCAAAAACTTAATGCGTATTTGAAAGAAATAGCGGACGTATGCGGAATTAAAAAGAACTTGACATTTCACCTAGCAAGACATACATTTGCCACCACTACCACGCTTGCAAAGGGTATCCCTATTGAAACAGTTAGTAAGATGTTGGGACACACCAATATAGAAACGACACAGATATACGCCCGCATTACCAATAACAAGATAAGTAACGATATGCAGGGACTTGACAAGAAATTTGTCGGTATTGAAAAAATCTACAAAGAAGTATCTATGAAATAGGTATATAGGAGAACTTATCACAATTTGTGATAAGTTCCTTTTTTCAATTACTCACCATTAAATAATAACATTATGGACTTACAAATCATTCAAAACAAAATCTTTGAGGTCAGAGGTTGCCGGGTCATGCTCGATTTTCATTTGGCAGAACTTTATCAGGTTGAAACAAGAGCTTTGAAGCAGGCAGTTAAAAGAAACTTATCCCGTTTTCCCAGTGACTTTGCTTTCCAGCTAACAAAGGATGAATGGCAGGAACTTATCACAAACTGTGATAAGTTCCCTGAAAATATCCGGCACACACCGACCCCGCCTCTCGCATTTTTGGAGCAAGGTGTCGCCATGCTTAGTAGTGTCTTACGCAGTCAGACTGCTATAGACGTGAATATTTCCATCATGCGTGCTTTCGTCCTCATGCGGCAAATGTCAATCGGTTACGAGGAACTTCTTAAACGCATCGAAGAACTGGAACAGAGTACGGATGCACAATTCAGCGAGGTGTACCAAGCATTGACCCAGTTATTAAGCAAACCCGAACCGAAGCCACGCAAACCGATAGGATATAGAACCTATGACGAATAACGGTTTAAGGTATTCGGTTGTCTAAGGGGTGTCACCAGTGATACCCCTTTTTCAGTTCCCTAAAGTAATGTATCTCAATCACAAATTTTAGCAAAGTTACAGCCCGGCGGGGACAAATACCAAATCCGAGCCGTTCTGGTTTTCTAAAAAATCTCCACACCTGCGGGTCGTATTTTTTGAAAAGATTAGGTTGAAGTCCCCGCCAAACTGTGGGTGTCCGGCAAAATTTCTTATTGTTTAATTTAAAATTCAAGTGTTATGAAAACAACAGAATTTACCATGCCGGAAATCACTATCTCTTATAAAGATAATGTAAAAGCATCCGAAAGAATGAAAATACTTTCTTCTCAAACTTCTTATTCTTACTTAAAACCTTTCTATTCCGAATGTATGGAACACCACGAAGAAAGTTATGTAATGTTCCTCAATCGGGCAAATAAGGCTTTAGGCGTTTCCCTTATCTCTAAAGGCGGCATGGCTGAAACTGTAATGGACGTGAAAATCATCCTGCAAACAGCCTTAAAAGTCCATGCTTCGGGCATAATCCTCTCACATAACCACCCATCGGGCAATCTACGTCCGAGCGAACCGGACAAGCAAATCACCTCAAAAATAAAAGAAGCCTGCAAGGTCTTGGATTTACACCTGTTAGACCATATCATCCTGACAGAAGAAAGCTATTACAGTTTCACAGACGAGGGGCTTTTATAAGCCCTTTTTTACTCTCTCATTACCCAATACAAAAAGCCTGATGGCTTTTACTTCTATCCTCTCAAACAAGAGAAAAATTCTCCCTAAAACTGATTGGAACATTGTCAAAGGTATATCCGTGCCTGTTACTGTTCAAATTATTTTTTAGAAATCTCCACACCTACGGGTAGTATTTCATAAATAATAATTTGCCCTGTACCATTCCCGAACCTTTGAAAAGACAATGTTCCCATTCAGTTAAAGGAAAAATTTATGTGGTGGGCGACAAGCGATGTAAACAATTAAGATTCAAAAGTCATGGAAGCGGTAACATTATCAGAAGCAAGAGTTTATGTAGGTACTTACAACAAGTATAACAGTGGTTCACTTTTCGGCAAGTGGTTAGACCTTTCCGATTATTCGGACAAGGACGGATTTATGGAAGCGTGCCGGGAACTGCACAAGGACGACCAAGACCCGGAATTTATGTTTCAGGATTACGAGAATATCCCGGAAGCCCTGATTTCCGGAAGTTGGCTTTCTGAAAACTTCTTTGAGCTTCGGGATGCCATCGAGAAACTAAGCGAAACCGAACAGGAAGCGTTTTTCGTATGGTGCGACCACCACAACAGCGATATAAGCGAAGAAGATGCGGACGACCTTATTTCTTCTTTTGAGAACGAATATCAGGGAGAATATAAAGACGAGGAAGATTACGCCTATGAAATCGTAGAGGAATGTTACGACCTGCCGGAGTTCGCAAAGACCTACTTTGATTATTCGGCTTTTGCCCGTGACCTGTTTATAACTGATTACTGGATGGATAACGGCTTTGTTTTCCGTTGCGCCTGATTATTAACCGGGTGGAGCAATCCACCCACAACACACCAAGACAATGAAAGTATATTATAAGATAACGACTTTTTTACGATGGTTTATACTTGCTTTTATCATCTATCAGGTAGCCACCAGCATCGCCGGAATGTGGATAGCCCTAATTATAGGCTTTTTTATTATCCGGTTCGTTCTCCGGCTGTTTATCTCTGCCGTTTATCTGCTTTGTATGGCGCTTATTTTCATTGTGCTGCTTTCACTTCTGATTATCTGATAACTCATTATAAATTATAACGATATGGAAACTTTAAACAGAAACGGGGTAAGTATTACCCAAACACCGGGAGAAGAAAAGTATTTGCAATGCTGTTTAGGAGCGTTTTGGGGACAAATTTATTATCAGTATGATTATCATTGTTTTAATGGCTATCTGTTTTCAATATTAGCTAAAACACTTGAAGAGTGTCATAGGTAGCAGGATGAATAGCTGAAAGTTCAAAAGTAAAAAAGTAAATCCGGCAGGAGAAATCCAACTGGACTACTTTCTTTCGAGAGCCTTTGCGAGAAAGAAAGTAGCAAAGAAATCGTTTCTTAAACTTCAGATTATTTAATTAATTATATTCGTCAATTGTTAACTCTATTGGCTTTTCGTTATTTACTGATTTTATTTCTAATTCAAAAAATGATTCTTCTTCTAAATCATATTCAATTGACAACAAAACGTCCACAGATACATTAAAGTCATGATTAGATGTTACTTCTTCAAGAAAATAATATGCTTTATCCTCATTGTCCCAATATGCGTTCTCATAATCTGGATATGTAACATCTGCATTCATATCAATATATATACTGACAATAACTTCAGCAGACATATTATCAATATACGTAATTCCTTCATTTAAAAATTCTAACTTTCTTAGAACGAAAGTTGTTATTTCTGAATCAATATAATCAGTGTTTTCAAAATATACATTTTGGATAATATATTTTTGAAGTTGCTTTAATATCTCATCTTTGTGTATACTAATTAAATGAGAGACAAATGTTGTAGCATCATTTTTCATTTCCTTTGCTATTTCCTCAAAAATAGAATCTATATTGTTCGATATTTTAAAGTTTTGAGGTTTGTAGCTAATCCAATCATTATCATTACTTATTGCTTCAATTTCCAAGTCATTACTTTTGCAATATCTCTCTATAGAAGAAATAATGAATGCATCAGGAAATTCATTTTTCTTTTCCCCTTCTTTGAACGGAGGATTTTCACTGAAGTAATCTTCAATTATTTTAGCAAAATCTATATCTTCATAAGGGATGATTATAAACGGTATTTCAGTAAGCACTTTGTCAAAATCCAAACAGAGTCTTTTTGTTTCTTTTGTGAAATAATCCTTGCCTTTTAGTTTTCTTATAGCTTCTGATTGAGATGTATTTCCTAAAATGTAAGAATCAGAATTGTTAAAGAGCTTAGAGCAATTACTTTTAGCGACAGCCATTTTCTTTGATATCCGGCTTTTAACTTCCTTTATAATAATTTCGTTAGTATATAATTTTACATAACCGTCTTTTGCGTACTGGTATAACCTATCCAACTTACCTTTAAAGAAATTATTCTCTTCAAAGAAACTTGTATCAATAAAAAGATGTTTCATTTTTCTGTTTTTTGTTTTAATATATTCTCAAGATAACCTTTTCTACAAGCAATTACTAATGCAGCATGTTCTTTGTTATATTTTAAAATTCCAACAAAAATATTTTCATTTTTAAGAGGCGTTAAATCCTTTCTTGATGGATTAGATATTCCTGTTCTAAAGGGCTGAATCACATACGATAAAATATCGGGGTGTCCAGAGTGTTTCCATGTAAATAAATCTTTTAGATACCCCAATATGCCTAAAGTAAAATCAGACCAATCGCTTTCGTTTATATTTACATATAATTCATAATCATCAGATAATATAATTCCATATTGATGATAAAATAATCCTTTAAAATTTTTTTTATGAAAATTTTCTATAGGTATTTGACCAAATGACACACCACTTACTTTGCCTAAATCATTTATAGATAATCTTTGTTTTCCTGTTTCCTTTCTTAAAATAGATTTTACCGTTTTTTCTGCTATCTTCTGATTTTCTTCCCGTTTTGCAATTACACCTATCATATTACGAAATTCTTCATCCGTAGGACTATACTTACCGTTACATTCAGAACAGGCAGGAACAGTAATACGATTCACTTTATATTTTTCATCGTATCCTTCAAATAAGTTTCTTGCTGGAATATGTTCTTTAGTTATATGTTTTATATCAAATTCCTTACCGCAATTATAGCATATTTGTTTTGATAGATGTCCTCTTTTTGCTATGGCTATATTTGATATATTTAAATTATTTGAAGTATCATTAGATATTATATCTTTTATTGGCATAGATTTTATTTTGCATGTGTAGTGTCTTCTACTTACCCCATATGTTCCTCTCCGAATTTTTCCTCTTCGAGTTTTATTATCTCCTTTTCCCATATTATAGATGTTTTCACAAAGTTAATCATAAAAAAACACCCGACAATATTTTGAAGGGTGTTTCTCAACACATTCATTCAAAAAGGTTTATTCTTCTTTACTGTTATCATTGTTGAATGAAAATCTTAATTGCTGTAACTGCCCGAAGCTATCCTGAAAATACACATCTACCGTCTGTTGGTCGGTTGATGCAGAGGTATAGTAAAGCCGGAATGTTTCGCCCGGAAGAGGGTACAGGTCATTCGGCAGTAGAACCGTCCCATCGGACATTTTCAGCGTTCCCGCCCCGTCCGGCTGGAAATAGCGGATGAAATACTTTGTTTCCTCATACCGCCCGTCCCGGTGAAGCTGACACCTGATTTCGGCGGTTTCACCCACCTTTAATTTCTTCGGTACAGGCATCGTTTCAATACTGAACGGGTAAAACTGCTGTATATCCACATCGTCATTACACGCACCCACAAATAAGATGGCGGCCATTATATAGCAGCCCATTAAAATACGGCTTAAAATCTTTCTCATATACATTATATATAATAGGTTAGTTTATCACATTATTATCTTTAGACCGATACCGAACTGTGTATGGAACTTTCCGACTGAAGAACCGAACAGACATCTTTCCCGTGCGTTAATCAGGAACACCACCCGGTCAGTAATATAACTCTCCAGTTCCAGCGTCAGCGCACCGCCATAGACAAAACCGTCCTTATCGGTCAGGGTAGAGCCATCGGGCAGCAGCTTGTCACCCCAATTACTTGTTTCGTACCCGGCAAGGGCTGACAATCCCAGCGAAAGGAAAAAGGTTTTCTTTCGGTCTGAAAGGAAGTTCAGGTAGTAACCGCCCTCACCTGTAAACTGGCTGACTGGTATCTGTAAATCCTTATAGGGGTAATGCTTTTCGAGGTATTCCCCGCCGATAACCCACCTGTTCCCGTTTTTGGTATAGGTGGAAAGAGCCGCCCCGAAGTAATAGGCAAAATCACCTTTACTGTTCCAGTGAACACCGTCCGCCATGCCGCCTGTGACCTGCAAACCTTTCATTCCCGGCAGACATCTTTGTGCGTGTGCCTGGTTAAAAGTCAGGCACAGCGCAAAAAGGAACATCATACAGAATATCCTTTTCATGTTCATTTGATTTTAAGTTCATTAATCACTTTGGCTGCCACTATATCCGAATTTTCCACCCGAATAGTCTGGTGTCTGCCCCCGTTCTTTTCCACCAGTTCGATAACCAATATTTTATCGTCAGGGATAGTGAACTGTGGAACGGTGTACACGGTGCGGACAGTACTTTTACCACCGATAACCAGTATCTCGTTATAGCTCCGCACCGGGTCAATGACCGTTTCCTGAATAACCGTTCTTTTGGCTACTTTCTTATCCACAATCTTGAAACGGATACAATCGGTATCAAACGGTACGTTTGAACTGTTCCTTGTTTGTGTGTGGAAGTAGAACAGTCCGTTATGCGAATAAATGCCCTTTACCAAGAACTGCACCCCGAAACGCTTGCATCCCAAATGTTTTATTTCCCGGTCATTGTTCTTGTAGATGGACTGCATAATCAGCTTTACCAAAAGCGGGCTTTCGTTACCCAGTTCACGGAAATAGATGTTCATCCGGGTATGGCTGAAATCTGTCGTGTCCTCATTCTCCAAGAAATCTTTCATTTCGATGTTCAGCATTTCCGGTTCGTGTGCGTATTTCGCATTGAAACTGTAAAAACTGCCATCCTCACAGATAACGGAAAAGTTCGTTTCACCGGGAAAACCCTCTGTCGTAGCTTTCACACGAACAACATTTTCCGCCCCGTCCGCTTTTCCGGCAATAATGTAGTTACTGCCTAAGTCCACGTACTTAACGGCAGACGGGAAAATGATGTGTACCGTTTTGGCGAATGTCACCTGTACGCCGTAAGGTGTCACCATTTGGCGGTAAGGTAGCTTTTTAGTGATGCCCTGATACAAATCGTTACTTTGTGCTTTCACTGAAACCACGCCCAAAACAAGAGCGAATAAAATCATTAACTTTTTCATTTGGATTGAAATTTTTATGGTTGATAAATAAATTACTGTTGTTTGGCGTAAAGCATCACCTGATAGTTCGCTTTCAGGTGTACTTTTACCGTTCTGAACTTCTTGGCAAGGTATTGCGACCCGCCCTGCATCAAGCCCCTTGTAATATCCATTGCGACCTGCTGCCCGGCACTTTGCGCAAAGGAAATAC
Organism: uncultured Coprobacter sp.; assembly: GCF_947855755.1. NCBI lineage: Bacteria > Pseudomonadati > Bacteroidota > Bacteroidia > Bacteroidales > Barnesiellaceae > Coprobacter > uncultured Coprobacter sp. The sequence goes on along the minus strand of NZ_CANUAR010000009.1, from coordinate 23,294 downwards.
TCGTACCCAGTCCCGCACCGATATTCGCCATCGCTTCTTTTGCCGCTTCCTGTTCCAGTGACGAGGGGACGGAAAGCCCTTTCTGCCCGTCACTGTCGTAAACGGCAAGTTCCACCGGAATGATGTTACCCGCATATTCGAGCGAGGACACCAGTATTTCGAGCCGTTCACCCTGAACTTTGGCACTTCCCGATACAAGGCTGTTTTTCGGAACAATGACATTGCCCGCTTGCAACGGTTCTAACAGTCGCAGTTTGACAGTCTGCCCGTCCATAAGTGTTTGGTCGTTATGAACGCACGCCCGGATAGTGTTCTTTCCCATCGAATAGCTGCTGCCGACTGCCGTATTAAATCCGTAATTGCGTGGCTTGCCGTATTCGGCGATAAATTCGCTGTTGCTCATGGGCTGTTGCAATCCTGAAACCGTCCTGTCCGATACCGCCTTTACAGAAGCGGTACTTCCTTTTTCCTGAATGGGTGCAGATGGCGTAACCTGTGCAATCTGTCCCGGCTGTAAACTTTGCCCGTTTTGTCCGTTCATATACTTTGCCGCCAGTTCGTAGGATTTTTCCATAAGAGCCACTTGTTCATCCATGCTACCCGCTCCGCTTTCTTTCGCATCGAGCCGGGCTGTGAGTTCTTCCACCTGCCGTTTGAGTTCCTCTTTTTCCTTGTCCTCTTTCGGCGTTTCGTAGAAACTGCCTAACTGACGGTTCATGTCCCGGTAAGCCGCCGCCGAAGACTGGATAGAGGAACGGGTATTGTTCGGCGTACCCGCCCCGAAGTCTATTACATTGGTTTTCGGCTTTTCCGCCGGAGCATCATCTATCAGGGTCAAATCTTCCCCGTTCCCGTTTTCCTCTCCGAGTGAAAAGGCAAAATCCTGCAAGGAACGCATCTTGTCCGCCTGTTTGTTCTCCATCTGTTCCTGTTCGTAAGCTGTCTTTTTATCGCTGATTATCCCGTCCCCTTTGGGTTGCGGAATATCGGCGTTAAAGCCGCCCACGCTTTCCACCTTTGCTTCATCCTTTTCGGACGGTGCAAAAATCAGATACATAGACCCTAAGAATACCAGTCCCATAAGCGGATAAACCAGCATCTTCTTTCGTTGCTGTATCTGTTGCGGGGTAAGTCCCTTTTTCTCTTTTTCTTCTTTCTTCCTGTCCGTTTCCGGTGCGGGAACTTCATTCTTCACTTCTTTTTCTTCCATTGTCTGACTGATTAAAAATATTCGTACTGTCTTTACTTTGAAGTTGTAACTGCCTGATATGTTCTATCCGTATGGTTTCGCCATCCTCTTTGCCTATCCGGTAAATGGATGATACCGTAAAGTAGATGGATAACCCGCCGAAGAACAGGAGCATAAGCAGGATTACCGCCAGCCTTATTTCCGGTGTCATGCGCCCGCACAAGTGGCGAAGTTTTTCATCCGCCCAGTCCTGTACATGGGTAACAGCCTGATTCACCGGAGAGAGTATTTTCCGTATCATGGCTTACCGCTTTATGGTGTTCAAGTCCTTGTTTTCCGTTATCTCGAAACTTTCCATCATAAAACCGTGCGGGTTATTATCACTTCTTACAGCGTTCAATAACCGGCAACGGGTGACAAGGCTTCTTTCGGTCACGCTGCTTTCACGGATAATCATTTGCCGGGCATAGGTAGCCACCGCATACGGGTACACATCGAAATTGCATGAAACGCTGTCTATCCGTATCGTTTGGCTGATATTGCCCGATATGATACGGTTGTAATACCCTTTTTCCGAGAGGTCACGGTAATAGTTAAATGCGCTCTTATTGGCAAGGAACAGCGACCGTTTGATATTGCTTTCGATAGCGTTCTTATCGGGTGAGAGCGTGAAAAAGAGTTCGTGGAAACGTTTCACGTGTTCCCTTGCTTCAACCGGACGGTTTTGCGAGAGGTCTTGCGAAAGCGCAAGCATCAACGATTTGCCACCGTCCAGCACATAAATCTTCTGCCGTTGCGCTTCGACAAACGTGTAGGAGTTCCAAACGGCATAACCTGTTATCAGGGTACACATCACGACAAACACAATACCGAAAAGCCGTATCTGTTTGAAACTGGTTTCAATGTTCTTTAAACTTTTAAATTCCATCTTGATTTTTATTTATTGGTTACCTTTGATTAGTTTACCGCCGACCCTGCCGCCAGCGTTTCCAGTTGCTGCCCCGGCTACCGCACCGACACCGCTACCCGCTTTGTTAGCCGCACTGTTTATATTCCGGCTCATGTTACCCATTCCGCCCGCCTGAATAATCCAGTTCGATACGGTGGGGATGGTGAAGTAACCGACAATGCCGATTATCATAAAAATTATGTACACGCTATTGCTGCTGTCCGGTATGAAATTGGGGTCTGATAGCTCTTGAATATCCTTTTGCAGCATAAGCACCTGTATTCGGGCAAGAATGGAACTGAACAGGTCGGAAACGGGCAACCACAGGTAAACGGAAATGTACCTTGTTATCCATTGGGTCAGTATCGCCTGAAAGCCATCATACACGCTGATGGCAAAGGCTATCGGACCCAGTATGGCAAGGACAATCAAGAAAAAGGTTCGGATAGTGTCTATCACAAGGGCTGCCGCCTGAAAGAGCAGTTCCAAAAGTTCCCTGAACCAGTCCCGGACGGATTGCTTGATATTATGTGCCGCCCTATCCATATACATGCCGCCCATCGTGGCTATGTCTTTGGCAGACCACCCCAGTTCATCTATCTGCTTGTCAAACGCTTCATCCGAAACAAGATAAGCCGTTTCCGGATTGCGTACCATCGCTTCATATTCCAGCTTGTCCTTTTGTTCCCGGTAAGCGTTCATATCGAAAGTTTGCGTTTCGAGCATATTGTTACAGCCCTTGACTACTGGCGACATCACGCTGTTAATCGTACCCAGTACGAATGTGGGAAAGAACATAATACAGAAGCCAATCACAAAAGGACGGAGCAAAGGGTAAACGTCTATCGGTTCGGCACTGGCGAGCGACTGCCATACTTTGGCAGCCACATAGAACAATGCGCCCAGTCCCGCTATTCCTTTGGCTACCCCCGCCATGTTCCCGCATAACGGCATCATGTCCGTGTACAGACTTCGTAAAATCTGATGCAGGTTATCAAATTCGATTGCTAATAACATACTTGTCTGTTTTTAGAGGTTACCAGTAACGTTCATCCGCCGAGCCGTAAAGAGCCATTACCCGGTCGGTGTCCTTTTTCTTTTTCGCCCGCAGGTAGGAAACGGAAATATTCTTGCGGGTATAATAACTCACCAAGTCCCGATAGTTCCTGATGGCGTTATACGTCCGGTCGATTACGTCCATCCGTTCCTTGTCCGACATGGAAAGCCCGTTGATGTTCACCACGCTTTTCATTTCTTCCAGTACATCGGAACTTTCCTGCAACAGTTGGGTATAGCCGTAAGCAATCGCCGAAAGTTCGTCCGGTGTATAGTTTTCATCCGAAAGCATCTTCTGAAAACTGTTCACGTATATATCGGAAATCTCCCCGATAAGCAGGATGGACTTTTGTACTTTCCGGGCATCTTTGACAAGGTTATGCACTGATTTTAAGGCATCGTAATATTCTTTACCTTGTTGATAAATCTTTACCGTTTCCTGAAAATTCTTTATCATGTTCTGTGCGGTGGATGATGTCTGTACGATGTTCTTTGACGCATTGATAATCCCTTGCGCCAAATTGCCGGGGTCACTCACCACCCACTGTACACTTACCTTTCCAGCAAACAGGCTGCATACTACGAGCAGCATTATAATCTTTGTTCTCATACGCTTATTTCTTTATTGGTTGTTTACTCCGTTTGTATTCTCCGCCGGGTGAAAGCAGAATCCGGTCGTTCTCTTTGTCGTAGGTCAGCAAGACGGAAAGCCCCGTTTCGATGAACAAGTTTCCGTCCTGTTCTGAAATCTGATAGGTTTCCGTTTGGACAGTCCCCCGGTAGGTCTTTCGATAGGTCGTTACCCGGTAATGCCCATTTTCTTCAAAAAGGGTAAATGCCGGACGATTTTTTACACTTTTCCAGTCGCCACGCATCGCCCTAAGACGGTCGGCGTTTGTTTCCTTACAGGAAGAAAACCCCAGTAACAAGGTGCATAGCAGCACCGGAAACAAAAATTTTAAATGTTTCATACTGATTGATTTTTAAATTGTTGATTGATTATTTTTCAGGATTGCGCTTGCTTTCGGCAAGCCGTTTGATAGCCAGTTCGAGGTTGCCGCCCAACTTTTCAGACAAGGCGAAAAGTTCCATCTTTTCCGTTTCTTCCGTTGTGAACGTGTAATATTCTTCCAAACTCACTTCTGTGGCATATACGGCGGATTGTGTACCGCCCAAGCCTATCCAAACTTCCTTATATTTCCGGTTGGGATGGTTGGCAAGGTTGATGGAAAGCACCTGTGAACGTTCCTTGTCGGTCAGTCCCAAAAGGTTCTGTATGCTATCGAATTTATTAAGGTACTTCCGTTGGTCGAGCAGTATCTTACAATCAGAATTGTTTATAATACTCTCTTTTACAATGGGTGAGGAAATAATATCTTCGACCTCTTGGGTAACAACAATCGCTTCGCCGAAATACTTTCTAACCGTTTTGTAAAGGTATTTTATGTAATCCGCCATATTCGCCGATGCAATCGCTTTCCACGCTTCTTCTATCAATATTAATTTCCTGATACCCTTTAGTTTACGCATTTTGGAAATAAATACTTCCATGATGATAATCGTAGTAATCGGGAACAGGATTTTGTGGTCTTTGATATTATCCAACTCAAAGACAATGAAGCGTTTATGCAGTAAATCAAGCTCTTTGTCGGAGTTCAACAGGTAATCGTATTCGCCGCCTTTATAGTAAGGCTCTAATACATTCAGGAAGTTATCTATATCAAAATCCTTTTCCCGGACGTTCTTTTCTTGCAGGTGCGCCCGGTAGTCATTCCTCACATATTCATAGAACGTATTAAAGCAGGGAGTAATCGAACTGTCCTTAGTAATCAGTTCGATATAGGAACTTACAGCGTTTGACAAAGCCACTTCTTCCGCCCGTGTGGGTGCTTCATCGTCTCTTTTCCACAGGGTCAGGATAAGCGTTTTGATACTTTCTTTCTTTTCAATATCAAATACCCCATCTTCCACATAGAAAGGATTGAACGCTATCGGATTTTCGGTGGTATAGGTAAAATATATCCCATCTTCCCCGTGCGTTTTTCGGTTAATCATTTCACACAGCCCCAAGTAACTGTTTCCGGTATCGACCAACAGCACATGTGCATTTTGTTCATAATACTGGCGTACCATGTGATTGGTAAAGAATGACTTGCCGCTACCACTCGGCCCAAGTATGAACTTGTTACGATTGGTAATAATGCCCCGCTTCATGGGTAAATCTGAAATATCAATGTGCAACGGCTTTCCTGTGACCCTATCCACCATCTTGATACCAAAGGGAGAAAGTGAACTTTTGTAGTTCGTTTCTTCGGTGAACAGGCAAAGAGCCTGTTCGATGAATGTATAGAAACTTTCTTCCGCCGGAAAGTCCGCCTGGTTGCCGGGTATTCCCGCCCAAAACAGGGTCGGCGTGTCGGTGGTGTTATGGCGTGGCTTGCATTCCATAAGTGCGAGCTGTGACCCCACATCATTTTTAATGTGCTTTAATTCGTCCCGGTCGTCACTCCACGCCATGATATTGCAATGGCATCGCACGGAAATAAGCCCCTGTGAATGGGCTTCGTTCAAATATTCCTCTATCCAAGCCTTGTTTATCTGATTGGCACGGCTGTATTTGGAAAGGGAGTGCATATTGCGAGCCATCTTTTCAAACTGTTTCAAGTTCTCCGTATGGTCGTCAATGAAGATATACTGGTTATAAATATGGTTATAGGAGAGCAGCACACCCACCGGGGAAGCAAACGACAAACGGCAATCGCTCCGGTCAGTGGATAGCTTTTCATAACGGGTATCCGTGCCTACTTTTCCCGGCATATCTTCTGCATCCGAAAGGGTATGCAGGCAAAGAATATCATCGCCAATCTTCATTTCGTCAGCACCCAGTGAAATATCTTTCAGTGTGGTGGTATCGGTCTGTGAGAGTGAAAAGTATTTCTCCACGATACCCGCCGTTTTCCTTGTCCCGGTTATCTCGTCCGAAGTCAGACGGGTAAGGGTAATGAAACCGCTATCGTTCATAATGCTTTCAAACTGCCCCACCGCTTCGAGGAACTTTGTAACCGTTTCCTTATCCTTTATCTCTTTGGGGACAAGGAAGCCCCGGCAAAGAGTGGAAAAATTGCTCTGCATCCGGCTGCGTTCCTTTGTCGTTTTCGTCAGGAACAAATAGCAGGTATGGTTCAAGAACGGTCGTTCATTGAAATGGCGTTCAAAGGAACGGGAAAGGAAACTCAAATCATCCTTTTGGATGTCAGGTGCATAGTTCTCTTTGATGAACCAGTCCTGTTTGTGTACGATGCTGTAATCGGGCAGCACCTTTACCGCCTTGTTCCAAGAGGAATGTATCGCTTCGTATTCGGCTGCCGTGACGGTGAACAGTTCGGGTAGTTCCACCCGGAACGCCACTGTTATATCGGCATCTTTGGAAACGATGCACCCGTTTTCCACCGTGAACAGTGGAAACTTGTTTTCCAGCGTGGTAGCTTTCAATATATTTCTCATTTCGATGCTTGTTTTAAATGGAATAATCGGGATATGGCTTTGCGGTTGATGATATGGAAAGGGTGGCTTTTGCGTGCGGACAATTTCATTAACCCGTGTGTCCCGTACTTCTCGTTCAGCCGGAATGTGAGCCATACAAGCAGCGTTGCCGAAGTAACGCCGAAGACGATGCACACCCATTGGTTGATACCCACCATGTACATGATGATGAAAAGCACGAACAGGGTTAACAGCCCGCCCGCAAAAATGAAAAGATACTGGCTTTTCAGCCCTTTAAACTCAACTGGCTTGCCTATCCCCCTGTTAATCGGATAGTCTGCCATAATCCGTTCTTTTAGAGGAAAAATGAACGTAAGATGGTGGCAGCCACAATCAAAAAGATACACGCACCGAACCATGAAGCCGCCGTTTTACTGGTATCAGGGTCGCCCGAAGAAAACTTGCCATATACTTTCACTCCGCCAATCAAGCCGACCACCGCACCGATAGCGTAAATTAACTTTGTCGCCGGGTCGAAATAACTGGTTACCATGTTGGTAGCTTCGGTAATACCCGCCATGCCGTTACCCTGTGCAAAAGCGGAGGATGTAGCCAAAAGAACGGCTGCCGAAAAGAGAACTTTCTTTTTCATTATAAATACATTGATTTTTAAATTGCCGGACGGTTGGATAGTCCGCCCGGCGGAGTGATTAATAATTGAATTTTTGTGGTTGCGGGGAATGTTCCCCATGTTCTAAAAGGTTTGTCTTAACCGTACTCTCTTTGTTTCATTATCTTGTTATTTAAAGTTTACTATTAAAGAAAATCGTTCATCTCAAAGGCTGCCATTTCATCATTTCCGGCAGCCGGGACGGTGACGGGTACGGGTATCTCATGCTTTTGTAAAAGCTCCGCTACCCGTGACCTGCCCCCGTTAATCTGTTCCACCAGCGAATGAAAGAGGTTTGTTTCCGTCCGGCAGATGGTCTGTACCGCTTGCCGTTCTTCCGCTTCGGGTGCTTGTTTTATCTGAATGACCTGTACCATTTGCCCCAGTTCCCCCAGCGTGATACCCTGTGCCATTTCAGGCTCACCGTCCCCCATGTAACAGGCGATTTCTTCCGCTTCGATTTCATCTGGCGAAACATCCGTTTCTTCCGTTTCAAACTCCATTTCAAACTCGGTTTCAATCGCTTGTAGGGTATCGGTATTTTCATTTTCCACCTGTTTGTTATCAGGCGTTTCTTCCACCGCTTCATCGCTTTGCGGGACAAATATAGAAGCATTATCAACCCCGTTTGAAAGATGTCCTAAGATGTCCCCGTTTGTCCTCATTTGTCCCATCCGGTAACGGCTTGCACCTACGAGGCAATCACCATTTCCGGCTTTCACGGTCGGTTTGCTTTCCAGTTGTTCCGGCTGCTTTTTCCTACCCGTAAACCATGTTCCCAAGCTATCCCGGTATCGCCATAAGAGAACGGCGTAATACAGGAGCGTTCCGATAATAAACCATTTCAACATATCAGAACGGCTTTTCAAATTTGCTTTCGTACAGTTCGTTTATCTCGTCCTGAAACTGGTCGAAATGCCGGAGCAGGATATTTTCTACATAGCTGCTTACGGTTGCCTTGCGTCCGCCAATAACGGTTACTATCTTCATCAGCTTTTCATGGGTGGTACGGCTGACGTATAACGGCTGGCGGTCGGTCAAATCCACCCGCATGAAGTAGGTTTCCCGGTAGTCACCCGGAGCGTTCTTTTTCCGGCGTGCAGATTCTTTCAATGCCTTTTCTTCCTTTGGTTCTGCCTTGATTTCCGGTTTATCTGCCGTTTCCACTGCACACGTTTTATCATCCGGTTTATCCGGTGTTTCTATTTCCGTTTTCACCGTCACTGTTGGCGTTTCCTGTTTCTTCACGGGCAAGCCCTGTGAAATAATCTCTTTCATAAAATCCTCGTCAATTTGCGGTTTCCCGCCGCTTTGCTTTGCCATATCGTTACAGTTTTATAAGGTATGCGATTTCGGTTATCAGTTCTTCCATGTTGCTGCCCTTTACCAGCCGTTTGTCCGCCGGGAACAGCGTGGAACGGAACACGGTTTTACGCTGTGCGTCCAGTTCTTTCTTGAACCGCTTGGTGTCCGGGATAAATACTTTCATAAGGGGCAGTTCCAGTTCTCCGATGGTCTGCTCATACAGGGTATAGAGGTCTGTTTTTTCCCTGCCATCTACCATGTTCCAAAACAGGTGCAGCCCTTGCAGTCTGCACGCTTCATTCTTTACCAGTAGTTTATGGATAGCCACCGCAAAGGAAAGGCTGCTTTCCAACACCACCCGGTCGGCGGCTATGGGGGTAAAAATATAATCCATCCCTGAAAGGGAATGGATAACGCCCTCACTGTTCACCGTTCCGGGCAGGTCGAAAAAGACTACATCGTAGTCCATCCCGGCAGACGCAAGAAATTCATCCGCCGTTTTTATCGCTTCGTCCGGCGAACTGCACAGCACCGGGTACGCTTTCTTTCCCAGTGTCTTGAACTGGTGAAAGGCAAGCTGTTTGTAATAATCATCCCCGTTCACTTGTTCGGCATCCCGTTTGCGCATGGCACTGATACTATGTTGCGGGTAGTCGCAATCCACTACCGCCACATTATACCCTTTCAGGTAATACAGGTAACTTGCCACCAACACGGTGAACGTTGTTTTGCCGACCCCACCCTTTTGGGTGGAGAAAGCCACATACAAGGTTTCTTTCTTCATTGTAATACTGATTTATTGTGATACATCTTTATTGTTTTCCATCCGTGCAGGTTGCCGGATGGTTTGCTTTCATTCATTCGTGCCAGCAGGAAAGACGGAAATACTTTTGTCTTATTATCTTGCTTTCTTGTGTCCTTGTCTGCTTCTTTTCTTTCCATCTTTCCGCAAAGACGGACTGCTTTCTTTGCAGACCGTTTTCTTTCCCGATTGAAAGGCTGTTTTTTTTCAATCATTCCATCCGGTTTGTTTTCTTGCTCTCCTGAAAGATTGCAATCTTGAAATCTTGTTTTCAAGTTTTCAAATCCGCTTTCTTTCCGTCCGCATTTCGCTGCATATTTCAATATATCCATATTGCTTTCTTTCTTAAATCCGGGACAAATAAACACAGAAAAACAACCCCTTTTGAAAGGTTTCCTCAAATGTCCCCGTTTGTCCTCATTTGTCCTATAACCCGCTATTTCACAGTATTTTTAATACCCGTTACTTTGCAACCGAAAGGTATCGGTCAGGCTAACCAAGCCCCCGCCGCCGGGAGCGTTCCAATATCCGCTAACCCCAATCCGTCCGTAGGCGGATTTTTATTTGCACTGGCAAATAGCAAGGTGTGTTCTAAGCAGCTTACAATTCTTTCAGCAGCTTTGAACGCCTTGCCCGGACGAAGCCGGGATAGGGTCACTCCGAAGTCGTAACCCTTTAAAGAAAGAAGCATGAAACAGAAAAATGAAAATGCGCCCCGTCCGGGTGGCGCAGGACGAAAGCCCAAAGCAGACCCGGCAGTGTTCAGGTACTCTATCAGCTTCAATGCGATAGACCACGCTCGCTTTTTGGCGTTGTTCGACCAGTCCGGTATGCGCACGAAAGCGCACTTTATCACCGCCCGCATCTTCGGCGAACCGTTCAAAGTGATAAAAATCGACAAGGCGGCAGTCGAATATTATACCCGGCTAACCGCTTTGTATTCCCAGTACAGGGGTGTCGCCGTGAATTACAATCAGGTGGTAAAGGCTCTCAATACCAATTTTTCAGAGAAGAAAGCACTCGCATTTCTCTATAAACTGGAAAAGGCAACGATGGAACTTGCCGACCTGAACCGCCAAATTATTGAGCTTACCCGTGAGTTTGAAACAAGATGGTTGCAAAGATAAGCGTAGGCAGTTCCCTGTTCGGTGCGCTTTCCTACAACCAAAACAAGGTGGACGAAGAGCAGGGAAAGGTACTTTTAAGCAACCGTATGTTCGAGAGCGAGGACGGGAATTTCAGCATCCGGCGATGTATGGAATGTTTCGATATGCACCTGCCCGCCGACCTGAAAACGGAAAAACCGATTATCCATATCTCCCTGAACCCGCACCCGGACGATGTGCTTTCCGACAGCCAGCTTGCGGATATTGCCAAAGAATATATGGATAAGTTGGGGTACGGCAATCAGCCGTATATGGTTTACAAGCACTGCGATATTGCAAGGCATCACATCCATATTGTTTCCATCCGGGTAGATGATACGGGTAAAAAGATAAACGACAAGTTCGAGCATATCCGCAGCAAGCAAATCACCCGTGAACTGGAACAGAAGTACGGGCTGCATCCGGCAGAGAAGAAACAGGCAGCCGAACGTCCTGAACTCAAAAAGGTGGACTACCGGGCAGGGGACGTAAAACACCAGTTATCCAATACGGTGAAAGCCCTTGCAGGAAGTTACCGTTTCCAGAGTTTCACCGAGTACAAAGCCCTGCTATCTATATATAATGTACAAGCGGAGGAAGTGAAAGGGGAAGTGAACGGCAAACCTTATAACGGTATTGTCTATTCGGCAACCAATGACAAAGGAGAAAAGCAGGGAAACCCGTTCAAATCTTCTTCTTTGGGAAAGTCGGTAGGTTACGAAGCCATCCAACGGCACATCCAAAAATCCGCAAAGGACATTCAGGACAAGAACCTGAAAGAGCGTACCCGCCGGACGGTTGGTGCAGTGATGAAATCTGCCCGCAATCGGGAACAGTTTATTACGGACTTGAAAGGGAAAGGCATAGATGTACTGTTCCGGCAGAACGATACGGGCAGGATATACGGTGTAACATTCATCGACCATGAAAACCGTACCGTCCTGAACGGTTCATGGTTGGGAAAGGACTTTTCCGCCAATGTGTTCAACGACCTGTTTACTGGCTCCCGTACTCTTGCTACGGGAAATAGCAAAGCGGAAATGCAGGAACATATGCAAGGGAATAACCCGACCGGGCATCTTTCGGAGGGGACGGGTAAAACCGTTGCCGGACTGTTCGGCTTGTTATCCGGCGGGGATGATACACCGCCCGATAACAGCCTAGTTCCGCCACCCAAGAAGAAAAAAAAGAAGAAACAAAGACGTATTTAGTAATCCTAAAAATTTCAATTATGCAGAATGAAGATGATTTAAGAGGACTTGCAAAGGTCATGGACTTTATGCGGGCAATCAGTATTTTATTTGTGGTCATAAACATTTACTGGTTTTGTTACCAGTCGTTCCGGGAGTGGGGTATCAATATCGGAGTAATCGATAAAATCCTGCTGAACTTCCAGCGTACCGCCGGGTTGTTCTCCAATATCCTGTACACCAAACTTTTTTCAGTGGTATTCCTTGCGCTTTCTTGTTTGGGTACAAAGGGAGTGAAAGAGGAAAAAATCACATGGAACAAAATTTATGCGTTCCTGATAATCGGTTTTATCCTGTTTTTCCTGAATTGGTGGCTGTTGGTTCTGCCGTTGCCACTGGCGGCAAACACGGCATTGTATATCTTTACCATGACAGCCGGGTATCTTTCGCTGTTGGCTGCCGGAGTATGGATTTCACGCTTATTGAAAAATAACCTGATGGATGATGTATTTAATATAGAAAATGAAAGTTTCGCACAGGAAACACGCCTGATAGAAAACGAGTATTCTGTAAATCTCCGCACCCGGTTTTATTATAATAAGAAGTGGAACGATGGATGGATAAACGTTGTATCGCCCCAACGTGCGTCCATCGTTGTTGGAAATCCGAGCAGTGGCAAGTCTTTTTGTGTTATCAATCAATTTATCAAACAGCAAATTGAAAAAGGCTTCGCAATGTATCTGTATGACTACAAATTTCCTGATTTGTCGGAAATAGCTTATAACCACTTGCTTAACCATTTGGACGGATATAAGGTAAAACCTAAATTTTATATCATTAACTTTGACGACCCACGTAAAAGCCACCGATGCAACCCGATAAATCCGGCATTTATGACCGACATATCGGACGCATACGAAGCCAGTTATACGATAATGTTAAATTTGAACCGCAGTTGGATCACGAAGCAGGGGGACTTTTTTGTAGAAAGCCCGATTATCCTGCTGGCTTCTATCATTTGGTATTTGCGCATCTATCAGGGTGGTAAGTACTGTACATTCCCGCACGCTATCGAATTTCTAAACAAGAAATATGCCGATACATTCACGATATTAACGAGTTATCCCGAACTGGAAAACTATCTTTCACCGTTCATGGACGCATGGGAATCCAATGCGCAAGATCAGTTACAGGGGCAGCTTGCAAGTGCTAAAATTCCGCTTTCGAGGATGATCTCACCCGCCTTGTATTGGGTAATGACAGGGGATGACTTTTCACTGGATATAAACAATCCGGAAGAACCTAAGATATTGGTGGTAGGCAATAATCCCGACCGCCAAAACATCTATTCCTGTGCTTTGGGACTGTATAATTCCCGTATCGTGAAACTGATAAACAAAAAGCACCAACTCAAAAGTTCCGTGATAATTGACGAGTTGCCGACAGTATATCTTCGGGGACTGGATAACCTGATAGCAACGGCACGGAGCAATAAGGTAGCGGTCTGTTTAGGCTTTCAGGATTTCAGCCAGTTACGCCGGGATTATGGGGATAAGGAAAGTCGTGTAATCGAAAATACAGTAGGTAATATCTTTTCCGGTCAGGTGGTTTCAGAAACGGCTAAAACACTTTCAGACCGTTTCGGAAAGGTGCTGCAAAAACGGCAAAGCATGACTATCAACCGGAATGATAAATCAACCTCAATCAGTACGCAGATGGATAGCCTGATACCACCCAGTAAAATATCCAACTTAACGCAGGGTATGTTCGTGGGTGCGGTCAGCGACAATTTCGATGAACGGATAGAGCAGAAAATATTTCATTGCGAAATTGTGGTGGATAATGATAAGGTGAAACGGGAAACAGCCCAATATAAGAAGCTACCCCAAATTATAGATTTTAGGGACGAGGACGGGAACGACTGTATGCAGGAAGAAATACAGGCAAATTATAACCGGGTCAAGCAGGAAGTCCAGCAGATTGTCACGGACGAAATGGAACGGATAAAACATACCCCGGATTTATGCCATTTGATTAAAGACGGTGAGGAATAATAAACGGAGAAAAATATTATTCTTAACAAGATTCATTACTGATTTCGTTTTTGTTATTTAAAAGGTGTGTCAAAACTAAACTAAGTACCTAGAAAATTAAGGATTGTAAGAGATAAACATAAAATAGTCCTATCAAACTCCATTTTGAGGTAATGATAGGGCTATTTTTATTGCAGATGAGGGTAGTTAGTTTTAGATTAGAAGTTCATCTGGACTAAGCAGAACGGTACTGTCTTAAATATATTCTGTAGACAACCTCTGATTTTAGTCTGTTCTTTCTAATAAGCTATCTTTAATAGTTTGGATACTTCGCAACACACTTTCCAGATCTTGATAGATTTTATCAATTATTTCTTCAGGTTCAGGTAAATTATTTAAATCAATATAGTTTTCATCCTTGAGCCAAAATATATCCAAATTTATTTTTTCTCGTGAAATTATTTCATTAACTGAAAATTTTCTCCAACGGCCATCAGGGTTATATTCACTCCACGTTTCTTTTCTATTAGATGCAAGATAAAGTGAAATAAATTCTTTCAAATCTTCAAATCTTAATGGCTTTTTCTTTAGTGTTCGATTTACATTTGTCCGATAATCGTAGTACCATATTTCTTGCGTTTTAGAGCCTTTTTGAAAGAATAAAACATTCGCCTTTACTCCATTTGCATAAAAAATACCTGTAGGTAACCGAAGAATTGTATGTAAATTCACTTTTTCCAATAATTCTTTCCTTATAACTTCTCCAGCACCACCTTCAAACAGAACATTATCAGGCAATACAACAGCTGCTATCCCATTATTATCCAGCATAGATACAATGTGTTGCAGAAAACTTAACTGCTTATTACTTGTTGTTGTCCAAAAATCACTTCGATAATAATAATGACTATCTTTTTCTGTTTTTTTAATGTCATTAGTGGGAATGTCACTACTACTTTTGCCGAATGGTGGATTGGCTAACACAATATTGAATTTTTTTTGAGGTTCTTCTTTCAGACTATCTACAACCTCTATTTCTGGAGTATTAATCAAATCTCCTATTCCATGTAAGAACAAATTCATCAAACATAAACGAGCTGTTTCATCCACAATCTCCCATCCATGAAAAGTGCGAAATTTTAAATTATCTGCATCTTTTAATGATATATTTTTATTCGTTTTATGTATATATTCTAATGCACCTAAAAAAAAACCACCGGTTCCGCAAGAAGGGTCAGCTATAGTTTGGTCTAATCGAGGACAGACACATTCTACCATTGTCTTGATTACAGAACGTGGAGTAAAATATTGTCCCGCACCACTATTTTCTGCATTTTTTTGAAGTAATGCTTCGTATATATCTCCTTTTACGTCTGTCGATTCTGATACCCAAGATTCCTCATCAATAAATTCAATCAGCTTCTTTAATTTTTTTGCATCACTGATTTTATTTTGAGCATTGGTGAAAATCTTTTTTATCATGCCTCCTGTATTCGCAAGAGCATCTAATATATTTTGGTACTCATATGAGATTACACTAACATCATATTTCTTTAATATACTCCATTCACAACCTTTGGGGATATTGTAATTTTTTGATTCTTTGCCGGATGAATATTCATCTGCCATTTTAAGGAACAAAAGATATGTTATTTGTTCCAAATAATCACCATAAGTAACACCATCATCACGAAGAGTATCACAAAATCTCCATATTTTATCTACTAATTGATTTGTTTCCATATATAATCTTATCCCATTACTGTAATTATTTCTTCCAGCCAACCATATTGTTTAGCCTTTATTGTTAAAAAATTTCTTGCAACCATTGAATAAGGTGCATTTTTATCTGTGAGTTCGACCAATGCTGAATAACAAGAACTTATCTTCGATTCCATGTCTTGAGGTTGGTTAATATATACAGATAAAAAATTATTTGTTTCATCGATTAATCGTTCGCACTTTTGCCAAATCATAGCTCTTCCTCTTTTGATCGGTGTATGATTAAGCCCATAATAATTGATAGATATTTTTGCTCTTTCATGCTTTATAAAATCTTCTCCTAACGAATAACGTGGGAATGATTCTCCACTTTCATCAAAAGTTAACAAGGAACAATCTCTTACTTTTGTTGGATCAAGCAACATAGGCCGTTCACAAGTACAATACAAATCACCTATTTGCGCAATAGGAGAACCATTTTCTAAAGGGAAAAAATTTCCTTTACCAAACACTTCATTATTATTCGTAAATCTATCTTTACGCAATTTGTTCACTAAAGAACCTGCCAATCTAAAATTCTTCCAATGGTAAGATAACCACCAATAACCATCATCTCTAATAATAATTTTATTTTCTTGCTTGGACTGAGCTTTAGGTCTAAAATGATCTATTTCCCACTCTCCTGAATTTTCTGGAGCTTCAGAATACCAACACTTATTACCTGACATTGCAGATAACGTAGAATATAACTTTGTCCAAATGGAATGTTTAGACCAATATGCTCCTCTTTCTGCAGGCGCTAAATTTCTAATATTATTTAGATGAGATTCTGCTTCTGCCAACCATAATGCAAAACTACCAACACCATTGATATTATCATATTCAGCTGGCAAATTGTCTATAGGAATAAATCTCATATTTTATTGTTCTTTTTTAAGATTTGCTCAATAACTCTTTTGCTTTCTTGTTGAAGAAATTTTTGTTCATCGTCTGTGAATTCAACTTTTTGAAAAATTTCAAATTTAGACATTTCAGCAATATAGTCTCTGAACATTGCATCTTCTATCTGTTCATAATAACCAAGTTCTTCCATTTCTTTACGGAGAATATTATATTCTTTGATCTCTTTTTCTGTTATGTCGTTACGAATCAATTTCCCTTGTAAAAAACGCTTCCTGTTTAATTTTTCTTGAGTTTCTTTATCTAAAATAGTTGGCAATCCAAATAATTCACTTGTCAAAATACCTGCTACACCAAGACCTTTAGGACTAATGTCGGGTTGTTCAGCTGTAATTTTACCAGTTTCAGAATCCCTTTTGAATATGCGCACTTGATTTTTGTCCATGCTCCCAATAACTAAGGGGTCATGAGTGTTCAAAATCACTTGGGTAGTATCATCTTCATTATCTGTATTAGTATCTTTTTTTACCACTGCCTTCAATAAATCCAAATATTCCCATTTCCAAAGTGGATTAAGATGTGTATCAGGTTCATCTAATAAAATAAGGGTTTCTTCGTCTCTTGTGAATCTTAATAAACCTAATACTGTTAGAAGTTGTTGTTCACCTTCGCTTAATTCCTTAAATGTAATATTACCATCTACATTTCGCTTTTTTATGCGAACCTTAACTTCATAGATTAAATCAGATATATATGTGCTTTCTAATGCTTTAAATAACTCTGTATTTCCACCTCGATAAAACTTTGCGAGTGTTTGTAGCTTATCTTTATCTTGGATGAATAAGTAAAGGAATTCTCTCTTTTTATTCCCTTTATCGCGGAACGATTCTTTATATGGTTCCTCAATATCAATCGGTGCTAATGACAATTCCCATAGTTTGTCTAGAAACTCTCGAACCAAACCTTTTGCTCCCCACATAAATAAATTTTGAAATCTCTTATTAGCAGCAAAATATGGCCGTTGGAACTTAAATAAGATAGATTCCAAATCTTCAATAAATAAGTACTTTTGAAGAAATTGTTTGGTTTCATTTGTTTCATATGTGAAGAAAGCCATAAGTACAAAATACGAATGAACTAACTGAACATAAAATAAACGGCGTAATTCGTCAACATTATCTTTTGTCGTATCGACATCAATAATTTTATCATAAAATTTTTTTTGATGCTCATCAAAATGATCTTTTAAACGATTGCTAATTCCCGAATAGTAAGTGAATACATATTTAGGCAAATATTCATTCTTTTTGCGGAAAAATTCTGTTTTGGATAAACCTTTTGTTTCTGTAAGCCAAACTTCTTCTCCATCAATGACATGCCGGCTACCAATATTAAAACCATATTTTCCATTTAAATAGTCCACAAATATTTTTTTACCTCGACATTCGTATTCGATCTCATATTTTAAATTTATCTCTTTGGGTGGCTCTTTCTCTAAATCAAGATACTTAAAAATAAGAACAAGTGCTTCAATAAAGTTAGATTTACCAGTCGCATTTTGTCCTAATAAGACAGTATTCATCTCATTTGAGTTCAGACTTATCTCAAACTGTTGGAGATTCTTGAATTTTTCTATGTAAACTTTATGTATTCTCATTTTTTCAACGACAATAAAATTTCTGTTTTTGACTTGATTTGCTCAAGAGAATCGCTTATTGATTTTAGTTCTGCATAAAAATCATCAATACTTTCCCAATGTTTAGACTGTTGCCAAAGCTCTTTTGCAGGGACAGGCTTTTGAGCTTCTTTCAATAGTTCAAGAACTGACTTTGTTCGTTCCATTTTTTCTTTATTTTTTTTTACTTTCTTCTCTTTTGGTTTGCTTTCTGCAAATTCAAGCCGTTCCGCTTTGATTTTCTTTAATAGTTCAAATGCAGATTCATCATTTGAATTTTGAGACACAAGCCTACCTGTAAATGCTTTATTTAAAACTGATTGTTTTAACATCTGAATTTGGTCAATTTTCTTTTCTAACGTTTTTTTGATATGCTCTAAAATAGTATGTTGAGATTCTAATTCCGAAACAATAAATTCTTGTTCTTCCAACGAACACATTGGAAGAGGAATACTCTTAATTTGACTAATGGTTAATGCTTCACGGGTAGCTCCTGAACTCCATTTTTTGATTAAATGTTGAATCGCAGGTGAATTAAGATACAGAGATAAATATTTGTACAAAAGATTAGGCTTTGTCCGTATAATGCAAACATGCTGATTTACATTTGCTTGTTCAAGACTGTCTGGGATATAAGTACATCGACCAATTGAAGCACCTGTAATATTGAGCAAAACATCATTTATTTGAGTTTGTGTCCGTGACATTTTTTCATTTATTTCATCAGTTATATAAACGACATCATCTAAGTTTAAAGAATAATGTAAAACATTTTGACTACGAATGAATGGAATTCCACTGTGAATATAAATGCTTCTGCCTCCTTTCGGAGTTGAACCTGCACCAATAAAATTAGCATATGTATCTAACTCCACCCATTTCCACGTTGGTGGTATTTCATAAATTGAATTAAAGGATTCAGAGTTATTATTTACTATTTCTCCAACTTGCCACTCTTGTGATAAGTGACCACAAAAAGCATAGTGCAATATAGTTTGCCAATAGAAATCAAGACGTTGTTTTATATCATATATATTTGTTTCGACATTTTCTATTTCACTGAATAATTCTTCTATTTTTTCAACTATCCGATATTGTTCGTTTAATGGTGGTAGTAATATATTCTGGGAATATACACTTTCCCGGTTAAGGCCTGGTATAGTTGTTGATTTATCTAAACCTGGTAAATTTAAATGTTGGAGTAGGTAGAATACAAATTGAGGAGAAAGAGATTTGATTGAGTTTATATAATACGTTGTATCAATTGGCCAACAATTCTCTGCAGAGTAATTTACTGTTCCAACTGAGCCTTTTCTACCAACAATAATTACAGGACCTTCAACTAAAAAATTGTTATGAGTACCAACAATGCCATTAGAACCCCAAACTTTATAAAATCCATTTTCTCTATCTAACGCAATTAGACTTTTCCCATACTCTAATGTTAAAATATCTCTAAGAGAAATTTTAACCCATCCCATGGGTAGTGCATTATTTTTAAGCCATTTACTCATTCTTGTAATTTGACTTTTTTATTATCTTTTTGTTGAAAAAAGCAAATCCTTAACATCTATATTTAGGACTTTGGCAATTTCCACTAACATTTCAAGTGATGGTTGTGATTCATTAGTACACCATCGAGAAATAGTTGCTTCATTCTTGCCTAATGTTTCTGCTAACCATTTCCCTGTTCGGCTCTGTTCTACAAGCACTACCTTTAGTCTATTTATTTGCGTCATTAGTTTGATTATTGATGTTTTTTGCAAATATCATGATTATATTTGATTTAGACAAATATTACAAAGTAAATTTGCTACAAAAAAGTAATAAAAAGCCCCTTAAAAACAACGAGACTGTCCTTTCCGACCTTTCTTCATTCAGTGAGGACAAATGAAGCCAAACGAGGACTAATAAAGCCACCTATTCCCAAATCCTTAAATATACTCTATTTCATCCTTACTTTTACTTCCGAAATTTTTATTTACTCACTAAAATTCAAAAAGTTATGGATGTAAACACAGCCAGCCAATCCACCACTGACGAACAGATGATGGATATTCTTCTTGTACTGGATAAGGAGAAAAAGACAATCAGCGCAGTGAAAGGCGTGGATGAAAACGGGGAACTCCAAACCGTAGCACCGGAGAATAACAGCGAACTTCTGAAATTCGACCGTCACGGCGATTTCTTTTCCAACTTCTTTTCCAACATGATGAACCAGTTGAAGAACCCGACCCGTTTTAACTTCTTCAAAATCCCCAAAATTGAACTTCCCAAGATTACACCGATAATCAGGGACAACTTCGACCATCCGACACCCGAAAATGAAGCGGACATAGCACGCTACCGGGTAACACCCGAAACACAGAAACAGGAAGTGAAGAACGAACAACCGAACCAAACGCAACAGCAGGTACAGCAACCGCAGCAGGAAGCGACGGCGCAAGCACCGCAGCAACCTGACAAAAGCAAGTATGTTATCGATCCTGACAAGGTGGACTGGGAAGCCCTGAAAAATTTCGGCCTTTCCAAAGAACAGCTTGAAAAGGCAAAAGCCTTAGAACCCATGTTAAGGGGGTACAAGTCACCCGGTGCGTTCTCCATCGCAGGGAACTACAATTCTGCCATTATGAAACTGGACGCACGCCTATCTTTCCGGCATGACAAGGACGGGAATGTGGTTTTGGCGATACACGGCATCCGCCAAAAGCCGGAACTTGAACGTCCGTTCTTCGGGCATGAATTTTCCAAAGAGGATAAAGCCAATCTTCTTGAAACGGGCAATATGGGACGGATCGTAAACCTGAAAAACTATATCACGGGGGAAATGATACCTTCTTTCGTCAGTGTGGATAAGGTGACGAATGAACTGGTTTCCATGCGTGCAAGCAGCGTCCAAATCCCTGATGAAATAAAGGGTGTCAAACTTAGTAAGGAACAGCAGCAAGCCTTACGGGAGGGAAAGGGAGTATTCCTTAAAAATATGATTTCTAACCGTAAAAATCCTTTTTCAGCTACCGTTCAGGTCAATGCTGACAAGAAAAGTCTGGAATTTATCTATCCCAATGCCAAACAATCACAGGAGCAACGGCAGAAACAGGAGCAGCCGAACAGCCTTGTTACCAGTGACGGTGTAACCATCCCCAAGAGCATTTCAGGAATAGAACTATCCCGCCAGCAACAGCAGGATTTAGTCAATGACAAGACCATCTTTGTTGCCGGGCTGAAAGACAAGAGAGGGGTCGAATACGATGCTTATATACAGGTGAACCATGACAAGAAGAAACTCGGCTTTTACAGCGACAATCCCAGTTTTGACCGTTCCGCCGTGAAAGAGATTACTCCGGCAAGCAAGAACCGCACACAGGTAGCGGTCAATTCGGAGGGCAAGACCAACGAAGCCACCAAGAAAGTGAAAGAACCCTTGAAAAAGGGTCAGGACAAGCCCACTGAAAAACAGAAAACCAAACAGGATAAAAAGGAGAAGCAGGAGCAGACGGACAAACCCAAACAAAGCAGGGGACGCAAAAGATGATAGCGGTATTAATCCTTATCCCGGTTATCGGTTTCGTCCTGTTTCTCTTTGCCTGTTACAAAACGGACTGGAAAGCCATAGACGAGCAGAACCGACAATTTTATGTAGATGGTTATCACATCTACTATGACCGGAAAATCCTAAAACAAAAAGAAGTGGAACAATTAAAATCGAAATTAGAATGATTGCAGTAATCGGAGAAAAACCAAGCGTGGCAAGGGATATTGCCCGTATTTTAGGAGCGAATGAAAAACAGGATGGCTATCTTTCAGGTAACGGGTATCTCGTTACCTGGGCGTTCGGCCATCTTGTAGGTTTGGCAATGTCGGAAGCATACGGCATACAGAGTTTCCGCCGGGAAAGCCTGCCCATCATCCCGGAGAGTTTTCAACTTACACCCCGGCAAGTGAAAGCGGATAAGGGGTACAAGGCTGACCTCGGAGCGTTAAAACAGCTAAAGGTAATCAAAGAGGTATTCAGCCAGTCGGACAAGATAATAGTCGCTACGGATGCAGGAAGAGAGGGGGAACTTATCTTCCGCTACATCTACCAGTATATCGGATGCAACAAGCCCTTTGTCCGCTTATGGATAAGCAGCCTTACGGACAAGGCAATCCGTGAGGGACTGCAAAACCTGAAAGCCGGCAGCCTGTATGATAACCTTTTCCTTTCGGCGCAGGCACGCAGCGAAGCGGATTATTTAATTGGCATAAATGGTACACAGGCTTTAAGCGTGGCAGCCGGACAAGGAATATTCTCTTTGGGACGGGTACAGTCGCCCACGTTGGCAATGATATGTACCCGCTTTTGGGAGAACAAGGACTTTGTTCCGCAAAAATATTGGCAACTGAAATTACAGTCGGTAAAGGACAATATCTCTTTTTCTGCCCTATCCGTAGAAAAAAACGATGCACAGCAGACCGCCATCAACACGTTGCAAAGGATAAAGGAAGCGGAAACGGTACGGGTGAAATCCGTAGAGCATAAGGAAGTGAGCCAAGAACCGCCCTTGCTCTATGACCTTACCACGCTGCAAAAGGAAGCGAATACGAAACTGAATTTTTCCGCAGACAAGACATTATCCATCGCACAAAAATTATACGAGGGTAAACTTATCAGCTATCCCCGAACCGGAAGCCGTTACATATCACAGGATGTATTCGAGGAAATCCCGGAACGGTTTATTAATTTGGAGCAGTACACCCGCTTTTCCGGGTATGTCGCAGGGATGAAAGGCAAAGCCTTAAACCTACGTTCTGTAAATGATGGCAAGGTAACAGACCACCACGCTTTGATAGTAACGGAAAATCTGCCCGGCAAGATGGAAACGGACGAACAGGCAATCTATGAACTGATAGCCGGACGGATGTTGGAAGCCTTTTCTGAAAAATGCGTCAAAGACGTTACCAGTGTAACGCTGGAATGTGCAGGGTCGCTTTTCACCGTCAAAGGGTCTGTAACCAAATCTGCCGGATGGCGTGCCGTATTCGCAGAAAAAGAGGACGGGGAAGATAACGCCACTTTGCCTGTGATGCAGGACGGTAACAGTCTGCCGCTTTCCGGTATTGAACTGTTGGAGAAACAGACCAAGCCCAAGCCGTTACACACGGAAAGCAGCCTGCTTTCTTCGATGGAAACGG
>NZ_CANUAR010000008.1:0-123743 GCF_947855755.1 uncultured Coprobacter sp. | reverse complement strand
CGCCGCGATTGGCTACTAATATTTTCTTTATCATTGTTCTCCTATTGATTATGTTATGTCTGGATAAGGATTAAAATCTACGTTTTTGAGATTGACCGGAATTTTTAATTTTCCTGTTACGTAGTATTGTAGTGTAATTCAACCTTAACTCAGGCTTCTTAATAATTGGGATAAATATCAAATTAATTAGTTATATTAATAAATCCTTAAAATTTAAGAAGAAGTCATTTTAAATCAGTCTGTTTCTTCTTTCTGAAACATTTTCTGTATCTGGTTATCCCTCCAGATGGGTCATATTTCGGAGGCAAATATAGACAATAATTATGTTTTATAGCATATTTTCTGATAAAATTAGTTTTTGAGATCATAAAAATACAGAGGAATATTATTCGATAATACTCCTCTGATAGTCTAATAGAATGTTACGTGGTAAATAGCTTTATCCAAAACTAAAGAATCCTAAAGGTTGTTTATTACTGATGTACCACTCGCCGTTGTCTTCACTACAATAAATCTTTTTTTCCCGTGCCAGCCATCCGATTGCCGCAAAAAAAGCAGCATCATCAAGCCCCAATGTCCGTTTCATACGATTGACCGTAATGGTATAAGTACCTTCGAGCAAGCACCATATCCGTCCGGCATTCTGTGCAATAATGAGCGCTTTCATAACATGTTGGGTTTTAGTGAAAACTGTATTTAAAGATATATAAAATCTAAACCAATAACAAGTATCGGTTCAGAAATGTTTTAAATTTTCACTTTTTTTTGCTTTAAAACATCGTTTTATTACGTAGTGAGAGTATGCTATTTAAGGCACAGCTTGTTCTATTGCTTCCGGCGTGTATGTTCCGTCACTCTCTTCTTCTATTTTTGTTCCGGCAAATAGCCAGTAAAGCATAAGAACGATAGCGATAAATACACCGATAATTTTCCATACGTTTTTTTTATTCATAATATAATTGTTATTTAACGGGTAAAAATATATTTATCAGGAGTCGATAGTCGTTTGTTGAATTGATAACCGTCTTGATTGAATTGTTGGATCTCTTCGGGGCGGTTAATTTGATTTTTTACTATGTACCGGGCTATGTTTCCTCGAGATTGTTTCGAATATATTTGTATGCTTTTGTAGGAGTTATTTTTATGTTCCTTAAATTTGATTTGAATGATTTTTAAGCGATTTGGGACTTTTGAAATATCTATAGATTTGAATATTTCTTCTGATGCTAAATTTATCAGGATACCGCCATCTGCCAGAATGTCGTTGATTAATGCTTTTGTTATTATAGGTTTCCAAAATTGGTATAGGTTTTCTGTACCTAAGTTGGGAACTTTTAATGAGAACATTAACCGGTATGCTTTGATTGCGTCGAGAGGGCGGAGGATTCCGTATAAAGTCGATATAATACGCAAATGTTGTTGTGCATATAAAAAATCTTTTTCTATAAATGTTGATGCGTCGAGTTTTTGATAAATAGCACCGCTATATGCCAGTACAGCTTGTTTCTGTATTGTTGTAGGTGAATTGAATTGTTGGAAATAATGAAAATCGTTTTCTGCTATTTCTTGACTTAAGTTCATTTGTTTTTCCAATTCTTTTGCAGAAAGTTCTTTTACGCCGGATATTATACGTTCAGCCTCTGACAAGAATTGTGGAGTTGTTGCTGGAGGATATGTTCCGAGAACCGGAGACATATTCATTGTTCGTGTAGGAGATAATAACGTTATCATTCGCTCGGTCGATTCTTAATAAGTTTTGCTAATATAACAATCGACCGGACGAATAGTTGCAGAATATTTAATTTTTGTTTACCGATGCCAAATGTCCCATGATGCAAAAGCCTGCAGCAGTAACATTTCGAGCCCGTTTTTGGTAACAGCACCTTGTTTAGATGCTTTTTCCATAAACAAGGTTTGGTCGGGATTGTAAATCAAATCATAAACCAGATGCTTGTTTGTTAATTGTTCATAGGGAATAGGAGGGCAGGTTGCTGTATGAGGATACATTCCCAATGGGGTAGTATTGACGATGACTGTATATTCGGACATAATTTCGGGAGTGAGATTTTCGTATGTAAGGACGTTTTCTTTAGCTGTACGGGAGACCAACTGGGGAGTAATTCCTAAAGATAATAATCCATACCATACCGCTTTCGAAGCTCCTCCGGTCCCTAATATTAATCCTTTCTTATGTTCTGGTTTCAATAAAGGTCTTATAGAATCGGTAAAACCTATAATGTCTGAGTTGAAACCTTTGAGTTTGAGTTTCCCTTTTTCACGTATAAATTTGATGACATTTACAGCTCCGATCATACGAGCGGTTTCATCCATTTCATTCATATATGGAATAACGGCTTCTTTATAGGGAAGAGTTACGTTCAATCCCATTAATTCCGGATTTTCGACAATAACTTTTTTAATAAGTTCTATTTTGTCTATTTCAAAATTAACATATTCGGCAGATATGTTTTCTGCAATAAATTTTTCATTGAAAAATGTTTTTGAGAAAGAGTGTATTAACGGATATCCTAATAATCCGTAGAGCTGTTTTTGAGAGTTGGTTGTATTCATATTGTTTTTATTATCCTTTACCTTTATATTTCGATATTTTTAGTATTTGTTCCCCGTCGATCGGATATTCCAATAATTCGTGAAAAGAGCAGTTGCATCTTTTCATATATTCAGATACTATGCGCCAACCTATCCAATGACCTATTCTTCCCGGAGAATTGGGTGAGATCGGTGATGTAAATGGGGCAGGTCCGAGATATTTGTTTTTTAATAACAGGTCTGTTGAAAAAAGGTGTTTTTGACGTATTATTTTATCCCATATTGCAGGTTCGTTTTTTTTGCACCATGCAATGTCGCTATCTGAATAACTAAGAATTTCTCCCATATCTTTTTGAGGAAATAGCTGCTGTAACGTATATAATATGATACCTTCATAGATCATCTCGTCAAGGAGAGTTTTATTTTCATTTTCTTGCGGGTACTGAGTATATAATAGCACTTGCATAACATCGACGGGAATGCGGCTTCGTTCTTTTGTTAGAAGCTGATAAGGGTAATATATATTTTGATAACCCGCATAGGATGCTCCGAGATAATGATCTAAAGAGATGGATATTATAGAATCGGTAGTAATAATCGATTGATTCAATCCGGACACGTGTGTCAATACTCTGGGAAGATAGGCCTGAGGAAATAGGAGAGAATATCGGGAAAAAGCATCCGATAATCCGGATTCTATATCGTCAGTCGTTTTAAATTCAGACTCGGTGTCTTTATATAACTTTTTTATTGCAGAGTTAGAAAAGAAATTGTTTAAACCAGTTTTACTATATAAGGAATCCTGTGAATTATTCTGTGTCAAATTCAATATTCCATAGCAATAAATCGGAAAAAAATCAGAATATTCTTTTATAAATTGAGCAGAGTCGGTTATGTTTCCTGATATGAATTTCTGCAGATCTTGGTCGAAACGTTCCAACACAATGGATTTTGTTCCAGAAATAGAGCCGTTTTTCCCGTTTTTGCATCCCCATATGCATCCGATAATACAAATAATAAGAAATTCTGATATTCCTTTTTTTATCATTTTATTTCTCTCTTTTTTAGAAAGCAAAAATAGAGTTTTTATTCAGATATAGAGATCTTTTATACTGTAAATTAATGCTTGAGGTAAAAAATCATAAACCTTTAACCTCTTTTATACCCTTTTATTCATATCTTTGTAACTGCAAGTTAAGTAATATATACTGACAGTCTGCATTTTTTGTTGATTGTCGGTTTTATTCAGCAAATTACGATGATGAAATCTAAATGTCGGTTTTATTTATATATTTTTATTACTCTTTTTCTGTTCCCTTTTTCTGCGTACACTCAGGCTTCGGGAAAGAAATTCGTTGTTGTGATTGATGCCGGACACGGAGGAAAAGATCCGGGTGCAATAGGAAGAATAATCCGAGAAAAAAATATAAATTTGGGCATTGCTTTAAAATTAGGTGCACTTATTCGGGAAAATCATTCGGATGTTAAGGTTGTATATACTCGCGATCGTGATATTTTTGTCGAATTGCAGCAACGAGCTAATATAGCTAATCGTGTTAAGGCCGACCTTTTTATTTCTATACATACAAATTCTGCCGCAAATAGTTCTGCTTACGGGACAGAGACCTATACTTTAGGTTTGGCAAGAACGGAAGAAAACTTGAGAGTCGCTAAACGGGAGAATTCGGTAATTCTTTTGGAGGACGATTTTTCTAAACGATATGAAGGATTTGATCCGAACTCTACCGAATCTTATATTATGTTTGAATTTTTGCAAGACAAGCATCTTGAACAAAGTATTAATCTTGCTTCTTCTATACAGAGACAATTTAAGCATTCGGCGAGGAGAATTGATCGGGGAGTACGTCAGGCAGGATTTCTTGTGCTGCGCAACACGGGTATGCCGAGTGTCCTTATTGAGGTAGGGTATATATCCAATAGAAATGAAGAGGCATATCTTGCTTCAGAAAAAGGGCAGTCGCAGATGGCAAAATCTATTTATAATGCTTTTTGTGACTATAAGTCGGATTATGACCGAAAACAGGGTGCTATTGTGAGTAAGAATAGTAGTGTAAAAAAAACGGTAGATTCATCGCGTCGGGATGAGAATCGGACAGTTGGCTCGACAGAAACAAATTTGGGAAAAAATACGGTATCTTCCGGTAGTGGAGTTGTATATAAAATACAAATAATGGTTTCACCCAAAAAATACGGAGAAAAGAATTCTTGCTTTAAAGGTCTTTCTCCTGTGTCATATTATCGGGAAAACGGATTGTATAAATACACTTATGGGGAAACAACCGATCGGAAAAAATTGTTACAAGAATTACCAAGAGTTCGGAAATTATTTAAAGACGCTTTTATTATCTCATTTAAGGATGGTGTAAAAATAAAATAAAATGGGAACAGAAAGATATTAAAATAAACTGCAAATCGAGGGCAGAAACGATGAATATATTCGATTGTTATGTCGAGATGCAGTGTTTATTCTAAGGAAATTAAAATATGAAAAAGCTTTTTACAAAAGAAGTCAAAATTGCACTTGCCGTGCTGATAAGTGCAGCGATTTTGGTGGTAGGTATAGAGTATTTGAAAGGCATTAATTTGATGAAGCCTACCAACTATTATTACATAGAGTATAAGAATGTAACAGGATTGACTGTTTCGACGCCTGTCGTGATCGATGGTTTTAAAGTAGGTTTAGTGCGGGAAATTAATTATAATTATGATAACCCCGGGACTGTAACCGTTGAAGTAAGTTTGGATAATCAATTGAAAGTTCCTTCGGGAAGTAAGGCTGTATTAATGGTTGATTTTTTAGGCACTGCAACAATCGATTTACGGTTAAATAAATATGTAAGTACTAATCATTCGGCAGGAGATGTGTTGATTGGAGAAAATGCTCCCGATATGTTGGGAAATATTCAAAACAATGTGCTTCCCCAATTAACGGTTATGCTTCCTAAAATAGATACTATACTTACTGGAATACAGGCAATTGTGACCAATCCGGCTTTATCCGAATCTATAGATCATTTGAATCGTCTTACTGCCGATTTAGAAGCTTCTTCTAAGAGGCTTTCTCGTATTATGGATAAGGATATACCTCCTATTTTGGCAAATGTTACTGATATAACAAAAAATGTAAATGAGTTTTCTACCCAGCTGAATGAATTGGATTTGAAGAAAACGGTAGTTTCGGTCGATTCTACATTATTAGGTTTACAGAGCATTACAAGTAAATTGAATGATAAAGATAATACATTAGGATTGCTTCTTAATGACAAACAATTATATGATGGTTTGTTGAATACGGTAGGAAGTGCAGATTCTCTGTTGATAGATTTAAGATTGAATCCTAAAAGGTATGTCCATTTTTCATTATTCGGAAGAAAAAAATAAATTCTATTATTTAGAATCAATATAAATAATGGATTTTTGTAATAATTTTGAAATAAGAACTTGAAAGTATTTAGCAGCAAAGGAATTCTATCGGAATATTATTTTTCTTTGTCGTTTATTTTGAGTTTACATTTCTTCTTAATATATTGATTTACAGTTTGATAATATATTGAAATTGCAGTCTTTAATAGGGGAGAAATAAGGTGTCGATAACTGACTGCAAAACAGTATATTATATTCTTTTCAAAAAAACAAAGAAAAAGTCATTTGTTTTTCTCGAAAAGAATTTCAAATTTTGTAATCCTGTTTTTGATTTTGATAGAAAAATTTGATTGATAAAAATGAGTTCAAATCATGTCACTTTGTGGGACCGCTGTTTGGACATTATTAAAGACAATCTTTCGGAGAGCGCTTATGTTATGTGGTTTACTCCGGTCAGAGCTTTAAGCTTTGACAATAATGTCTTGACACTTGGTGTCCCTTCTTACTTCTTTTACGAATATCTGGAAGAGCATTATATAGATCTTCTGCAACGGGTGTTGTATCGCGTTTTTGGAAACGGGGTACAATTGAAATATCAGGTTGGTGTCGTAGAGAATCCCAAAACGGATGTCGTTGTTGCCGGAGCTAATAAATCTGTTAATGCAGTGCCACAGGTAACCGTTCCTGCGGCTCATGTTCCTGATCCGTTTAAACAGCAAGTGTATGAAGAACTGGACTCACAATTAAATCCGGTTTATAATTTTGAAAATTATTATTCGGGAGCAAGTAATAAACTTGCGCGTACTGCGGGCGAGTCTATTGCAGAAAAACCGGGTAAAACAGCATTTAATCCCTTGTTCCTGTATGGAGAATCGGGAGTAGGAAAAACACATTTGGTACAAGCTATCGGTATCCGCATAAAGGAAAAAGATCCTTCGGCACGTGTTTTGTATTTGTCATCTCATCTTTTTCAGGTACAATATACAAATGCTGTCAGGAGCAATACGGTTAATGATTTTATCAATTTCTATCAAAGTATAGATGTCTTATTGATTGATGATATTCAGGATTTAGCTGGAAAAACCGGCACGCAAAATACTTTCTTCCATATTTTCAATCATTTGCATCAGAATAATAAGCAGCTGGTACTTACTTCGGATCGTCCTCCCGTTTCTTTGGAAGGTATGGTGCCTCGTTTATTGACTCGTTTTAAGTGGGGTCTTACAGCAGAAGTAGAAAGGCCTGATTATGAGTTGCGTAGAAATATTCTTTTAAACAAAATACATCAAGACGGTTTACCTATTTCAGAAGAGGTCGTTGACTATATTGCTCGTAATGTGGCCGATAATGTTCGCGATCTGGAAGGGATTATTGTTTCGTTGATGGCTCGTTCTACGATATTTAATCGTGAAATAACGATCGATTTGGCGGAGCGAGTTCTTTCGACCAGCGTTCATGTAGAGAAGAAGCAGGTTACAATAGAACTCATTCAAGAAAAAGTTTGTGGATTTTATGATATGGATCCTAAACTTCTTCAGGCAAAGACTCGTAAAAGAGAAATTGTTCAGGCACGCCAAATATCTATGTATCTGTCAAAAAAATATACCGATTACTCATTGTCCCGTATCGGAGATATATTGGGGAAAAAGGATCATGCCACTGTTTTGCACGCATGTAAGACAATCAGTGAACAATTAGAAATTGATAAAGCTTTAAGAGCTAATATTCTTGAAATAGAAGAATCTCTAAAAAAATAAATTTTGCATACTCCTGTCCCGGATGAAACAAAAGCTAAAACTATCCGGTTTTGATTCATACAGTAATGAAATATACGATCGATGATATAGACATTTATATAATGACTCACAATAGAGCGGGTTATCTGAAGCGGTCTATAGAAAGTCTTTTAAGTCAATCGGCAGGAGTTAGTAAAATTACTGTGCTTGATAATGAGAGTACAGATAATACATTGTCGGTAGTAGAACATTTTTCTTCTTATGGAGTAAGATATATCAGGACAAAGGGGTTTCTTGGAAATTTCAAAAAAGCACAAGAAATTGCATCCGGAAAATATGTGATGTTATTCCATGATGATGATATTTTGCATCCTTTATATTTAGAACTGGCTTTGAAGGTTTTGAATGAAAAAGATGATATATCGCTTATTACGACACGTTACACAGAATTTTTTGATGATAATTTTCCCGGAATGCCGGAATCGATAGTTCCTGATTATTATTATTTTGAAAAACAAAAAGACTTTGCTACGCATATGTATTTTTTAGAACGTATTGCGTATGCGACAGCATTATATCGGACTGTCGATTTTAAGAGAACTGCTATAGAGTATGAGAAGTTCAATAAATTCAATGATTGGCCTTTCTTGGTAAAAATGTCCGGTTACGGGAATACGGTACTTTTTGATGACCCTTCATTATTTTATATTCGCAGACATAAGGGGCAAGACACCTGGACTTCTACTAACACGCCGTCGATACAACAGATTATAAATTGGGATAAATTTTTTTATAATAAAGTAGGGGCATGGAATATTTTCTCTAAAGTCCATTATATATTTGCGTGTTGGTTTACCCATTTTCTATTCGGAAAGTATGATTCTTTCTTATCTCTTCAGGATCGGGAGCAATACAGTAAAGAAGAGCTTTTGAAGTTGGCAAGGAAAAGAGGAATAAATACATGGGGTTCTTGTATATATTGCAAATATCGTTGTAAGAATAAGACGGTGTGTAAGCGACAAGATTTTATTCGTCGGTTAATTTTAAAGGGAAAAACGAAATTAGAAACTTGATTGACTTCTTTATCTATCTTTTGATTTGTTTTTAGAAAGGAAAAAGTTTAGTTTTTTCTCTTAATATGACAGATTCTTTATAGAAATAGCGAGTTATACTTTCGTTACTCCAACGATTTTTATCAGACATAATGTCCATGTGAAGTAACATTTGAGGGGGAGTACTCTAAAAGCTTATCTAAATTTTATTCGGATAGAATTTGAAAGACACAAAAAATCAGTTCCCCTTTTTAGAGAGGAACTGTATCGGTACTGCCAACAGCGTTATAGTACGGAAAAAAGTAAAAAATAACCTGGTAATATTTTTTTATTGGAAAATCCGAACAGGCTTTTTATACTTGCAGATACATATTTAAAATTTGAAACCTTGTTCCTTGATTACTTTTAAAAACACCTCTGAAAAATATTCATTATCTTCCTTTTTATAACGTACGTCAGTAAATACTTGAGCTAAAGTTTTTTTGTTATTTTCTTTGATGAATTTCAAATTTGCGGCAAGATTTTCTTTATCTCGGTATAAACGATCTATATCTTCACGAGTATAGTCTTTATATTTTTCTTGATGTATAATTGCTTCTAAAGGAAGACGATCTACCTGTTCTGGGATTTCGGATGGATAACCGACTGTAATTGTTGTTACCGGAATTACATGCTTGGGCAACTGTAACGTTTCTATAATTTGCGGTGCATTGTATGTTGTCGTTCCGAGATAACATATTCCTAATCCAGCAAGTTCTGCGACTGTACAAAATTGTTGGGCAAAGATGAGGGCATCGATTGCTGCTGTAAAAAATGATTGGAAGTTGTCGTAACCTTGTTGAGCATCTCGCCAATCACACCATTTGATGAAACGGTTAAAATCAGCACAAAACGTAAGAACTACGGGAGCAGACGTGACAGTCGGTTGATTAAAGTGAGCCGGGGCTAATTTTTCTTTCATCTCTTTATCTCGAGTAATAATTACGCTATATAATTGCATATTACCCGTTGTTGAGACCCGACATGCCGTCTCTATAAGTTCGTTCAATAACTTTTCGGGAATATCTTCCTGTGAATATTTACGGATAGTACGTCTTTGTTTTAATTCTTCAAATAACATAAGCAGTCTTTTTTTACAAAAATACAAAATAAAATCAGGAGAATATTCTTTTCTTGTTAGTAGCTTGACATTTTGCACAAATATTTTTATTACTTATTCCTTTTTTTTGTAAGAATTTGTCTGGAGTTGGTAGAAATATTCGTATTAATAAAATAAAAATAGGATAATTTGTCGGATAAGCTTGTATTTATATAGTGTTTTTTATCTTTTGGAAATTCAATTTCTATTTTGGAAAACTTTTGTTGATTCTTTAATTTTTAATAATCTGATTATTAGTTTGTTATTATGTTAAAATGGAAAACTTTGATATTGTTGATAAATAATTAGTTTTTTATTTGTGTAAACAAAATGTTTTCTATAAACTTGTAATCTCAAATTTTTCTACAAAAATCAATACTGAAAATTTATTCTAAAAACACAAAACCTACTTAAACTAAAGAACAGTGGAACCTAAAAACTACACTTATGATGAAGCATTCGAAGCTTCATTAAAGTATTTTAAGGGTGATGAGCTTGCAGCCCGAGTATGGGTGAACAAATATGCCCTTAAAGATTCTTATGGAAATATTTATGAGAAGAATCCGGATGAAATGCATTTTCGTTTGGCAAGTGAAATTGCGAGAATCGAAAAAAAATATCCTAATCCGCTTACAGAGGAGCAGTTGATGGATCTTTTTAAAGATTTTCGTTATATTGTTCCTCAAGGAAGTCCGATGAGTGGTATCGGAAATAACTTTCAAATAGGATCTTTGTCTAATTGTTTTGTTATCGGTATGGACGGCACAGCTGATTCATACGGCGGTATTATAAAAATAGATGAGGAACAAGTACAGTTGATGAAGAGGCGGGGTGGAGTAGGACACGATCTGTCTCATATTCGTCCTAAAGGTTCGCCTGTAAAAAATTCAGCTTTGACCTCTACCGGTTTAGTTCCGTTTATGGAACGTTATTCCAACTCTACCCGTGAAGTTGCTCAAGATGGACGTCGTGGAGCTTTGATGTTGAGTGTTTCTATTAAACATCCTGATTCGGAGGCTTTTATCGATGCAAAGATGACAGAAGGTAAGGTAACAGGGGCAAATGTCTCTGTAAAGATCAGCGATGATTTTATGAAAGCTGCTATTGCCGGAGAGCCTTTTGTTCAGCAATATCCGATTGAAGGAGAAAATCCCAAAGTTGCAAAAGAAGTCGATGCTCAGGCTATTTGGAAAAAGATTGTACATAATGCGTGGAAGTCGGCAGAACCGGGAGTCCTTTTTTGGGATACTATTACTCGGGAATCTGTACCCGATTGCTATGCTGATCTGGGATTCAAAACCGTTTCTACCAATCCTTGCGGAGAGATACCTTTATGTCCTTATGACAGTTGCCGTTTATTAGCCGTCAATTTATATTCATACGTTGTAAATCCGTTTACAGATAAAGCATATTTCGATTTTGATCTGTTCAAACAACATATTATGCTGGCTCAGCGTATTATGGATGATATTATCGATCTTGAAATGGAAAAAATCGATAAAATATTGGATAAGGTTAAGTCTGATCCTGAGTCGGATGAAGTGAAGCAGACAGAATTGCATCTTTGGGAAAAGATACGGTCAAAGACTTTGAAGGGACGTCGTACCGGAGTCGGAACAACAGCCGAAGGAGATATGTTAGCTGCACTCGGATTGCAGTATGGGACAGAAAAAGCGACGGAATTTTCGGAACAAGTCCATAAGACATTAGCTTTGGCGGCATATCGCTCTTCTGTGCAGATGGCGAAAGAAAGAGGGGCTTTTGAAATATTCGATGCGAAGAGAGAAGAGAAGAATCCGTTTATTCTGCGTTTAAAGGATGCCGATCCTGAGCTTTACTCTGATATGGTGAAGTACGGACGTAGAAATATTGCTTGTTTGACGATTGCTCCGACAGGAACAACGAGCCTTATGACACAGACGACCTCCGGTATTGAACCGGTGTTTATGCCTGTGTATCGTAGGCGTCGGAAAGTAAATCCGAATGACCCTGAAGTTCGTATCGATTTTGTCGATGAATCAGGAGATGCGTATGAAGAGTATGTTGTGTTCCATCATAAGTTTATAACATGGATGCAGACCAATGGTTATGAAGTGCGATCGAACTATACACAGGAAGAAATAGACGAATTAGTCTCCAAATCACCTTATTATAAGGCTACATCGAATGATGTCGATTGGTTGCAGAAAGTAAGAATGCAAGGCCGTGTTCAAAAATGGGTAGATCATTCGATCAGTGTAACGATCAATCTGCCGTCGGATGTAACAGAGGAATTGGTGGGACAGTTGTATGTCGAAGCTTGGAAGAGCGGCTGTAAAGGTTGTACCGTTTATAGAGACGGTTCTCGGGCAGGAGTGCTTCTCGCAACGAAAAAGGAGGAGAAAAAAGCTCCGGTACATCTTGATCCTAAACGTCCTATAGAGTTAGATGCCGATGTAGTCCGTTTCCAGAATAATAAAGATAAATGGATTGCTTTTATTGGCTTGAAAGATGGTAATCCTTATGAAATTTTTACAGGTCTGGCGGATGATGAAGAGGGAATCTTGCTTCCGAAAAATATTACGAAAGGAAAGATAATTAAAGCTATCGATGAAGAAGGCAATAAACGTTATGATTTCCAATATCGAAATAAGAGAGGATATAAAACGACAATTGAAGGTTTATCCGATAAGTTTAACCCTGAATATTGGAATTATGCCAAATTGATTTCGGGAGTCTTGCGTTACGGTATGCCTATTGATCAGGTTTTGAAGCTCGTTTCTACTCTTGAATTGGACAGTCAGTCTATCAATACGTGGAAAAACGGGGTAGAAAGAGCTTTGAAAAAATATCTGCCGAACGGAACAAAAGCCAGCGGACAAACGTGTCCGAATTGTGGTCAGGAAACCCTTATTTATCAGGAGGGTTGTTTGATTTGTACTTCATGTGGGACATCTAAATGCGGATAAATCGGTCGATTATTGTATAGAAAGATATTCTATTGATAAAAAAGGCGAACATGTGTTCGTCTTTTTTTGTTTGAACTTACGATCCTGTTTTAAATCTTTTGGAAAGTTATATTATTTCATTTCGGATAAAAATTTAAACAGGCTCTTAACAATATTTGAAAGAAAGAATTTTATTTTTGGGCTGGGATATAATTATCGGTTTTGAATAAATTCGTAACTTCATAACGAGCTAATGATTAAAATGAATAGCTATGAAAATAGTATTTAAAATAGAATATCGTACCCGTTGGGGACAAGAACTTTATGTGACGGGCAGTCATTCGTCTCTTGGTAATTTTGAGGAGAAAAATGCTGTACCGATGCGGTATGAAGGAGATGGAATATGGTCTTTAATACTGAATCTACAAGACTCATCCTCCGGATTTGATTATCGTTATTTAGTAAAAGAATATGGTCAGCCTTATGACAAAGAGTGGGGTGAACCTCGCTCTTTTATACCGTCGGCGTTAAATCATACTTATTATTTATATGATGTTTGGCAGAATATGCCTGCCGACAGTTCATTTTATTCTTCTGCTTTTAATAAGGTAATTTTGGCACGTCATCGAACAGATTCTGAAATTTTGCCTTCATATTCAACTGCCGTAACGTTACAGATGTATGCACCCTCTGTTCGTCCGGATGAGGTTGTGGCTTTGACTGGGACGATGACATCGGAAGCATGGAGTATCAAGGATGCTATTATTATGAATGATGCGCATTTCCCTTTGTGGAAGGCAGTGTTGGATGCATCATCTTTAAAACATCCCGTAGAATATAAATTTTTGGTCATGAAGAAAGATTCCCGTAATATTGTTGCATGGGAATCCGGGAATAATAGAGTCTTAGAGATTCCCCATTTGGAGTCGGGTGAAAATATCGTTTTTTCCGGTTTTAAATGGAAACTTCCTTTACCGGACTGGAGAGGGGCAGGAGTTGCAATTCCGGTTTTCTCATTACGTTCAGAAGAAAGTTGGGGAATCGGAGAGTTCCTTGATTTGAAGAAGATGATCGATTGGGCTGTACAAACAGGTCAAAGATTTATTCAGGTACTTCCGGTTAACGATACTACAATGAGTCATACTTGGCTCGATTCATATCCTTATAGGGCGAATTCTATTTTTGCTCTTCATCCGGCATATTTACGAGTAACGGTGATAGATCGATTGAGAGATAGTGATTCTATGGTTGCATATGAAAAACTTGCAACAGAATTGAATGCCTTACCGGAGGTTGATTATGAACGAGTAACTCTTATGAAATGGGAGTATTTAAAAGCCATTTTTTTGCAGTCAGGGAAAAAAACATTGAATTCATCTGGTTTTAAAGAGTTCTTTAAGGCTAACAGAGAATGGCTTGAGCCTTATGCTGCTTATTGTTGTTTGCGTGATATTTATGAAACTCCGGACTTTAGGAAATGGAAGATGTATTCGGTTTTCAACTCGGATGATATAGCCGAATTCTGTGCACATGGGAATATTTATTATGATAAAGTCAGTTTTTACTATTTTGTTCAGTATCACTTACATATACAGCTTCTTGAAGTCAGGGATTATGCTCATGCGAAAGGTGTAGTACTTAAAGGCGATATTCCTATCGGGGTAAGTCGGGATAGTGTGGATGCATGGTCTCACCCCGATTTGTTTTATATGGATTCGCAGGCCGGAGCTCCGCCTGATGATTTTTCCGTAGAAGGTCAAAATTGGGGATTTCCGACATATAATTGGGACGAGATGGCTAAAGACGGTTATACTTGGTGGAAAGCCCGTTTTCGCAAAATGGCAGAATATTTCGATGCATATCGCATAGATCATATATTGGGTTTTTTCAGAATCTGGGAAATTCCCGAAAGTGCCATACAGGGAGTATTGGGGCATTTTAATCCGGCTATTCCTTTTTCGATAGAAGAATTACAGTCTTATGGATTTTATTTCGATGAACATCGGCATGCTCGCCCGTATATTCGGGAATATATGTTACAAGATATGTTCGGTGAATATACAGGAGAGGTAATACATGATTATTTGCTTGAATGCGGATATGGAATATATGCACTGAGTCTCGATTTCAATACGCAAAGAAAAATAGAAAACCATTTTTGTGGTAAAAGTGATGAGAAGAGTCTAAAGATAAAATCCGGACTTTTTGCATTAACAGATGAAATTTTGTTTGTAGAAGATCCTTATCAGAAAAGGAAGTATCATCCATGTATCTCTGCCCGGCAAACATATAGCTATAAATCTTTGACCGATTATGAGAGATGGTGTTATGACCGGTTGTATGTTGACTTTTTTTACCATAGGCAAGATGCTTTCTGGAAAAATGAAGCAATGAAGAAGCTACCACCGTTGATATCTTCGACCGGAATGTTGGTGTGTGGCGAGGATCTGGGTATGATACCGCAATCTGTACCTGAAGTAATGAATGCGTTGCAGATTCTGTCACTCGAAATACAAAGAATGCCGAAAAATCCGGATAAAGAGTTCGGAGATGTTGCTAATTATCCGTACTTGTCGGTATGCACTACTTCCACGCATGATATGTCCGGAATTAGGGCATGGTGGGAGGAAGACAGGGGCAAAACTCAACGGTACTATAATTATATATTGCAGGAGCAAGGAGAAGCACCTTATTATTGTGAACCGTGGATATGTGAGAAAATTCTGGCTATGCACATGCATTCGCCTTCTATGTTGGCTATCATTCCGTTACAAGACTGGCTTTCGATTGATGGAAATATACGTCGTAATAATCCTGTGGAAGAGAGGATAAATGTTCCGTCTGATCCTCGCAATTATTGGCGTTATCGTATACATATTACGATAGAAGATTTATTGAAAAACTCCGATTTCAATGAACGGGTATTCAAGCTGGTGAGATTCGGTGGGCGTGAATGATTCAAACGCAAACGGGCGGGATCAAATCCCGCCCGTTTGCGTTTGAAAAACTATTTTATTCTTCTGTATATCTTACGATCGTTTGTTCACGGTCGGGACCTACCGAAACGATTTTAATAGGAACTTGCAGTTCTTCTTCTAAGAAAGCGATATAAGCGTTAAATTCTTCCGGGAATTCGTCTTCACTTTGCATTTTGGTCATATCGCATTTCCATCCCGGGAGTTCTACATATACCGGTTCGATAGAATCATTGATTTCAAAAGGAAATTCATCTGTTTCTTTACCATCGATTTTGTAAGCGACACAGGCTTTGATTGTTTCGAATGTATCGAGCACATCGCTTTTCATCATGATGAGGTGTGTAACACCGTCTATCATAATGGCATATTTCAAGGCAACGAGATCTATCCATCCGCAACGACGCTTACGTCCGGTTACAGCTCCGAATTCATGTCCGATTGTACACATTTTTTCGCCTGTTTCGTCGAATAATTCTGTGGGGAAAGGTCCGCTTCCTACACGAGTACAATATGCCTTGAAAATACCGTAAACATTTCCGATTTTGTTGGGTGCTATGCCGAGTCCCGTACAAGCGCCGGCACAAATGGTATTTGAAGAAGTAACAAAAGGATATGAACCGAAATCGACATCTAACAGAGTCCCTTGTGCTCCTTCTGCAAGAACAGATTTACCCTCTTTCAAAAACCTGTTTACAACGTGTTCGCTGTCGATAAGATTAAATTTTTTCAGATATTTCAGAGCTTCGAACCATTGATTTTCGAGTTCTGTAATATTATATTGATAATTAAGCGATTTCAAAATAGATTCGTGCCGAGCTTTAGCTTTGGCATACTTCGTTTCGAAGTCGTGTAATAAATCGCCTACTCGCAATCCGTTGCGGCTTACTTTATCGGTATAAGTAGGACCGATGCCTTTACCTGTCGTTCCGATTTTAGAGTCGCCTTTAGCAGCTTCGTATGCTGCGTCTAATATACGATGAGTCGGGAGTATAAGATGTGCTTTCTTCGAAATGTATAATCTTTGTGTCAGGTCATGTCCACTGGCTGCCAGAGCTTCGGCTTCCTGTTTGAAAAGAACCGGGTCAAGAACTACTCCATTGCCGATTACATTTACTTTTCCGCCTTGAAAAATACCTGAAGGAATAGAGCGGAGTACATATTTTTGACCGTCGAACTCCAAAGTGTGTCCCGCATTTGGACCTCCTTGAAAACGGGTGATAACGTCATACTTAGGGGTTAGCACATCGACTACTTTTCCTTTACCTTCGTCGCCCCATTGTAAACCTAATAGCACATCTACTTTCATACGTATATACCTAATTTTATATAAACTTTCTTGTTCTTGAAAAAATAAGGGTTATTTACGAGATGATTTTTTTCGTTCTGCCTGATTGCAACGGTTACATAGGCCATATACATACAAGGCATAATATGAAGTTGTAAATTTCCCGAATTTTTTGTTTGCCAATACATTCAATAGTTCTTGATCTTTCACTTCCTGTACTTTCCCGCATTTTGTACAGATCAGGTGATGATGGCTGACCATATTATACGATTTTTCGTATTGAGCGGGATTGTAGCCGAATTGATGTTTCCTTATCAGGCCGGCATCGACAAGTAAGTCTACGGTATTGTAAATGGTTGCCCGGCTTACCCGATATTCGCTTTGAGACATAATGTCATAAAGCGAATCAACATCGAAATGTTCGTTCGTCGAATATATCTTATCCAATATGGCATAGCGCTCAGGAGTTTTGCGATGACCTTTCGCTTCTAAATATTGAGTAAGTTTTTGTCTTACGATTTCTTTCGTTTTATCTTCCGGCATGGTGTCATTTGTAGGAAACAGGACAAAGATAATTAATTTTTATAACAAGAACAATGAAACATTAGTTCATTTATCTTGCGTCGGAAAAAGAGTGTCTTTGCAAAATTCATATTCCAGGAAGATCTCTTCTGCAAATCTTTTTTGTTTGTCGTTTCCTGTTTCGTATATATGGCGAAATATGTCGGCTGTATGTTCTGCTGTTTGAAGATCTCGGTGCATCAGTCGTTTTATGCAATTGAGTGCCGCTATTCGTATTGAGGAGATTTCCCGGTCGTCTTGGTTTAAAACTGAGGATATGAGATTTTCTTCTGCCGCTTTGTCCGGATACCTGTTTTGCATCATTAACCGGTTGAATAACTGGTATCCTGTATAGCGAAGAATTTCTTTGTCCGATGTGACCCATTCGCTTGCTTTTTGTATTGCGAACGGGAGTTTGATAAATAAATTCATGCAACAAATATCTGCAATTTCCGGGTAGGGAATTTCTTCAGCCCATTGTTGAGCTATATCAGGATTCATCTCATTTGCAGGATATAGCCATGTAGCTAACATTTTCGATTCTCTTATTTGTTCTTTCCAAAGATATTGAGCTAATTTTGCATTGGGTGTATATGATTCTGCGATATTGCGTATCAATGGAAGGGTAAGACCGAAATTAATTCGGTATTCCATTCCTTTTTCTCGCATACTTGTAGAAACGATTCCGTTCATTGCCATTCTGAATCGTTTTTTGATTTCCCGTAAAGTTTCCTCCATAAAAGTTAAGATGTAAAATAGCTTTTTTCAAAGGTACGTAGAATTTTTATTTTTACTTGATATAAAATATAAAAAACGGATAATCTCATAATTGAAATTATCCGTTTTCCATATTATTGTTTATGAGTTTTAATCATTATAAGTAGGTAGAGGGGAATAGTCTTTTGAATATCGTAACATTTGTTCAGAATACCCTTCATCGTATGAGATTTTTACATCTGTGATATTTCCGTTACTATCTTTTACGGGGGTATATACAGGATTAATGAACCCCTTATACGGAGCAATGTTCAATTTCTCATAACGGGCTAATACTTCTTTATGAAGATCGGGATCTACTTTTACGGCATAAGTTTCCACAAGATTCTTTCCGGCTTCATAATCTCCCGTAGATTTGATGCGTTGTATTTCTGCCAACAATTCGCCCAGTAATGTCCTCATTTTGTTGTAATCGTTTATAACGACAAATGTCTTTCCGTTTTTCTTTTTAAATTCTACAACTTTATCCTGAGCACCTTTTTCCAATACCCAAGCTGCGATCAATTGTCGATTACGCATGTGCGCTTCTTCGATGTTTTTACCGGGAGCGATACGGGTCAGCTGAGTCATAAGGCCGTTCATCATGTATTTATAGTATTCCGACTTATAGGCATCTGCTGTGGGTAGCAATCCAAGAGATACTATTTTCGGGTCGGCGATATAATAGAGGGCAAATAAATCTGCTCGTGCTTCTTCGAGAGTAGATGTATAGGCTTTTAATGCATCGGGATCTGTACCCGGAAGTAATTTCCCGGAAGCATGTCCGAGACATTCATGCAGGTCGGTATGCAAATTATCGGCTTGAAATCCGTATTTTTCTATCCAATTACGTTCAGTATCGCTCCATACGAATTCTTCTGCAAACCCATTTCCTTGTGCTGCTTTATCATAAGCGTCTGTAATATTTTCGATCGTTACGGATTTTGAACCGTGATCGTGACGTATCCAGTTGGAGTTCGGAAGATTGATTCCGATAGCGGTAGAGGGATAAGAATCTCCTCCAAGAATAGCTGCGGTGATTACTTTTGCCGATACGCCTTTCACATTTTCTTTTTTAAACCGATTATCTACGGGAGAGTTGCTTTCAAACCATTGAGCGTTGTTGCTGATGATCTCGGTACGTCTTGAAGCTTCTTTATTTTTAAAATTAACCAATGCTTCCCAGCTGGCTTTCATCCCGAGAGGATCTCCGTAAGTTTCGGTAAATCCGTTTACAAAATCAATGTCAGAGTTCAAATCTCCGACCCAAAGGATTGCGTATTCGTCAAATTCTTTTAAGTTGCCGCTTTTATTATAAGAAATCAGTTTTTCGATTACAGCTTTTTGTTGGTCGTTTTCTGCAACGGCAGCAGCTTTTTTAAGCCAATATACGACTTTTTCTAAAGCTTCGGAATAACGACCTCCGACTTTATAAACTTGTTCTTGAATTTTTCCATTCCGTTTAACCAGACGGCTGTTCAATCCGTATGAGATAGGAGTGGGATCGGCAGGATTTTTCATGTTATTATAAAAAGCTTCGGCTTCGGCCTGTGTGACACCGTCATAATAATTCCCTGCAGAAGTAGCGACGAGATCCTCTCCTTCGGCCTGATTTACCCGTTTTGTCATGATCTTGGGGTTAAACATTACCGGAGTGATGTCGTTCAGTAAATATTTAATGCTTTCTCCATTTTTTAATGGTAAAGTTTGAGCGGGAATAGAACTGACAGCTTGAACGAAAAATTTTTGGCTGAATTCCGGTTTAAATTTATCCGTAGAATAGTGGTGGTGTATTCCATTGGCAAACCATACTTGTTTCAGATATTTTTCCAAAGCTTTAAAATCTTTACTGTTTCTGTCTCCTTTATATTGGGTATAAACAGCCTCGAGAGTCCGACGGATAGCCAGATTCCATTTTCCGTTTTGATCATATAAAATATCTCGTCCTTGCAATGCAGCTTGAGAAAGATAATAGACTAATTCTTTTTGTTTAGGTGTCAAGTCTTCAAATCCCGGAACTTTGTAACGAAGTATTTCCAGATCTGCAAATTTTTCAACCGAATAGAAATTTTTTTCAGCTGCCGATATTTCGACAGATGTTGAAAATGTAGCTGCGGCTATTATCATACAAATAGTTTTTTTCATTGTCATTTTGTTTGGTCTGTGTTTCAATGTATATGCAAAAATACAATCTTCAGGCTAAAGAAAAAAGTTTTGTCGGTAAAACTCCAAAAGCTTAGGTAATTTTAGAGAATATTGTTTTGTCCGCTTCGGACATTTATCATTATTTTTTAATTGTGAGTTTTCAATGAGCTATTTTACAGCTTTTATTTTTATTTGATCTGGAATTTTTAAAGTAAAGATTTGAGATAGAAACTTGTTTATTTCTGATTAAAAGGTATTTTATGTTATAAATCGTAGTCGGGTTATATTCAAATATTATTCGAAAATTATAGAAAATATTGTATATTTATTCAATTCGGATGATATTTCTACTTTTCCTCCATAATAAGACAATATTTTTAAAGAAAGGCTTAGTCCTATTCCGTATCCGGGATATTCCCGAGCATTGGATGCTCTGTAAAAAGACTGGAAAATGTGGTTGATCTCTTCTTGTGGTATACCGATACCATGATCGGTTATTTCTATTATTTTTTTTGAAGAATCATAGAATAGACGTATCTGGACGGTTTTATTTCCCGAATATTTACAAGCATTATCAATAATATTCCGGAGTGCTATTTCCAGCAATTCAGAATTTGCTTCGACTGTTATATCATAACATTTTTCGTTGAGTAGAAGTTGTATGCGGTCATTATCTGTGAAACGTTCTTTTAACCAGTATCCCAAGAAAATCAATTCTGATGGGCGCATTTGCATCTCTTCTTCTTGATGAGAAAGAGATAACAAATTTTGAGTTAATCGGGATATGCGTTTACTTTCGGTCATTATT
Source organism: uncultured Coprobacter sp. (assembly GCF_947855755.1). Classification (NCBI taxonomy): domain Bacteria; kingdom Pseudomonadati; phylum Bacteroidota; class Bacteroidia; order Bacteroidales; family Barnesiellaceae; genus Coprobacter; species uncultured Coprobacter sp. Next base: position 102,423 of record NZ_CANUAR010000008.1, on the reverse strand, counting down.
CGTTGTAATGCTGCGATATATTCTTCTACAGAACGTTTTTTCATTAAGCTGATTTCACATTCGCCCTGAATTGCCGTAATCGGATTGTTTAATTCGTGAGAAGCGTTGTTTATGAATGCTTTTTCCGATTTGAAAGCTGTGTCGATGCGATCCAACATTTCATTTAATGTCTGTATCAATGTATCCAATTCGTCGTTGTTATCAGTTCTTTTAAGTCTTATGTTCAGATTATTTCCACGTATTCGTTTTAATTCTTTTAATAAATTCTGTAGGGGGGCAAGTATTCGATTTGAGTAAATTCTTCCGGTAAGATAGATCAAAATTACACTGAAGAATATTAATATAATCATTAATATTAGAATATGGTCAATGATATTGTCGCCATAATGATTTTCCGATAAAATTATGACAATAAAATTTCCTTCATTATCCGGATAATATAAGGCTGCACCTAATTGTTTACCATGTTTAAATGTAATGGGAGTTTTTGTGAAAAGCTTTTGAATCTGATCTGCAGAAAGAAATAATTGTAATGAATCTTCAGCTGATGAAATACTGTCTGCATTCAATAATATTTCATGAGCGAGGGGGAGTAACTCATTGTATTTTTTTTGAATAATTTGGTAACTCGATTCGTCTACTTCGTCTTTTTCCCAATGTTTTTGAGCAGTTATATAAGCTTTATCAACAAGATAAGAGTAATACAATGTATTAATGTACCGTGTTGTAAAAAAATAGAAAATAATCACGATAACCGTAATAATACTTACTGTAGTCGTTGTATAAAATAATGCTATTTTGTGACCTATTTTCATGTTTTGTCTAATGCGCTTCCATAATGTAACCAGTACCCATTACCGTATGTATGAGTTTTTTATCGAAATCTTTATCTATTTTTGCTCTTAAATAGTTGACATATACATCCACAATATTGGTGTTAGGGTCGAAATTTTTATCCCATACGTTTTTTAATAGATTCATTCTTGAAAGTACACATCCCTGATTCTGGAGAAAATATTCTAACAGACGGTATTCCTTTACCGTAAGTTCTATTTCTCGAGTTCCTCGTTGAGCTTTTCTGGTGTTGCAATTCAATACCAGATCTGCACAGGTCAGTGTTTGTGCGCTCTTGTCATTGCAGCTTCGCCTAACAAGTGCTTTGACACGAGCTCCGAGCTCTTGAAAGTTAAAGGGTTTTACTAAATAGTCATCAGCCCCAGCCTCCAGTCCGGAGACAATATCGTCACTTGTCCCTAATGCCGTAAGTAAAAGAATGGGAGTTCGGTATCCTTCTGTTTGCCTGAATTTTTTACAAACTTCCAACCCGTTCATTTGTGGCATTATAATATCCAGAATCAATATATCATATTGTTCTTGTTGTATAGCTTTCCATGCAGAAATTCCGTCATGAACAGTATAAACCGTATGTCCGGATTCTTGAAGCCCCCGTTCAATAAATGAGGCGATATTTATTTCGTCTTCAGCTAAAAGTATATAAGCCATGTCTGTTTTATGTAGTTACCTTTGTATATCATCGCAAATATAACAAATTACAATCGTCTTTGTCTAAGATTGCCGTTGTTGTCATATAACATTTTTTGATAAAAACATTCGATTATTAGCGGGAAAACAAAAAGAGCGAAGATGGTTGCACTGACCAATCCCCCGATTATTACAATTGCCAATGGTCGTTGTGATTCAGATCCTATGCCATGACTCAGTGCAGCTGGCATTAATCCTATTGCTGCCATAGCAGCAGTCATTATTACAGGACGTATTCGGGAACGCATACTTGATTTTACTGCATCCTGAAGAGGCAGCCGAGTTTTAATGTTTTGTTTGATGTCCGAAATCATAATAACGCCGTTTTGAATACATATTCCGAACAAAGCTATAAATCCGATTCCGGCAGATATGGAAAAATTGAAATCGGTCAACAGAAGAGCTATTATTCCGCCTGCAGCAGCGAACGGAACATTGAGTAAGACAAGTCCGGCATCTCGTGCATTGGAAAATAAAATAAATAGAATGATAAATATAATAATGATGCTGATAGGAACGACTTGGGCTAATCGTTTGGATGCACGTTGTTGATTTTCGAAATCACCTGTCCATTTTAATGTATAACCTTCGGGTAAAACGACTTGTTCGTTTATTTTCTTTTGTGCTTCGGCAACAGCACTTCCCATATCTCTTCCTCGCACCGAGAATTTGACCGCACAGAATCGGGCATGATTATCTCGAAATATAAGCAGAGGTCCTGTGATTGTTTTTATTTCTGCTAATTCTTTTATGGGGATCATTGTTCCGTCCATTGCTTGAACGAGAATTTTTCCTATTTCGTCTTCATTTTGTCTAAATTCTTCTTTATAGCGTACCATGATGTTAAATTTTTTTTCTTCTTCGTATAAGGTCGATGCCGATTTGCCTCCAATAGCCATTTCTATAATACTTTGAACATTCTCTTTCGATACTCCGTAACGGGCAAGTTTTTGTTCATTCAGCTCTATTCTTAATTCTGGCTGTCCTATGTTTCTGATTACTCCTACATCTTCTATTCCATTTACGGTTTTTAATATATTGCTGATTTGAGAAGCCTTTTGTTCAGAATAATAGAGATCTTTGCCAAAAACTTTTACAGCAATTGAACCCTTTACTCCGGAAGCGGCTTCTTCTACATTGTCGGTAATAGGTTGAGAAAAATTGAAATCTATTCCGGGATATCTGCTCAGATCCTTTTGCATTTTTTCAATAAGTTCCGCTTTAGAAAGTTTACTTTTCCATTCTTTTTCGGGATGAATATCCACATGAAATTCTATATTGTAAAAACCGGTTGCATCTGTCCCATCATTAGGACGTCCGGTTTGTGACATAACCTGTCGTACTTCAGGGTAATTTTTCAGCTCTTTTCTCATCTCATTTGCCAGCTTTACCGATTCATTTAGAGAAATACTTTGAGGCAAAGTTGCCCGGATGTAGATAGAGCCTTCATTCAATTGCGGAAGAAACTCTGTCCCGAGTAATGTAAAGCACCATAATCCGAAAAGTGCAAAAACACTTGCAATTCCAATCGTGGTTTTTTTGTAGAAGTGGCACTTTTCAAAGAAAGAAGCGGCTTTTTCTTTGATAAAACGAACAAATCGGTTTTCTTTTTCTTTTACGTTTTTTTTCAGCAGTATTGAAGATAGTACCGGTACTAAAGTCAAAGTGAATATTAAAGCTCCCAATAGAGCAAAGCCAAGTGTATAGGCGAGGGGAGAAAACATTTTTCCTTCTACTTTTTGGAAAGAGAAAATCGGAATTAGTGCCGTGATAATGATTAGTTTTGAAAAGAAGACGGCTTTAGCCTTTTCTTTGGAAATGTTTCGGATCAACCCCATTTTAGACATTCTGTTAAATGCAGTCATTCCACTTTCTTTTGCTTTACGGTCTAATGCAACGAAAATTCCTTCTACCATTACGACTGCTCCGTCTATGATAATCCCGAAATCGATTGCTCCCATAGATAGAAGATTTGCAGACATACCCATTATACGAAGACAGATAAAGGCAAATAAAAGAGCCAGAGGTATCACGATCCCGACAATAACGGTAGTACGCCAATCTGCCATAAATATCAAAACGATAAAAGTAACTAACAATATCCCCTCGATGAGATTGTGAGTTACCGTATTGACTGCAAGATTTACCAGATTCTCTCTATCATAAAATGATACTATTTCTACATCTTTAGGTAATATGTTTTCATTGATATAAGAGATCTTTTTTTTCAGCGCATCGATGACTTCTTTGGGATTTTCATTTTTTCGCATAATGACAATGCCTTCTACCACATCGTTCTCGTTCATGCGTCCTACTTGTCCTAAACGAGGTAGGCACGATTCGTGTACTTCAGCCAGGTGTTTTACTAAAATAGGAGTTCCGTTTATATTTTTTACGACAATGTTTTTGATCTCGTCCATGTCGTTGATTAACCCGATTCCACGAACCACATAGGCTTGAGAACTCTTGGTTATTATATCTCCTCCTACATTGATATTACTGTTTGCGATGGCATCAAATAATTCTAACGATGAAATACCGTAGTTTTTTAGTTGATGAGGATTTACACTTACTTCGAAAGTTTTAACTTCTCCTCCGAAACTGACAATATCGGCAACTCCAGGCACAGAACGGAGGTTACGGTCGATAATCCAATCTTGAATTGTTTTTAACTCTCGGATATTTTTTTTATCGCTTCGTAAAGTGTAACGAAAGATTTCTCCGGTAGGTCCGTATAGGGGTTGTACTTCTGGTGTTACCCCTTCCGGAAGATCTGCATCGTTTAACAAATTATATACTTGTTGTCGTGCCGTAAAATCATCTGCATCATCATCGAACATCACGTTGATGACTGATAATCCGAATAATGTAGTAGATCGAATGTCGGTTTTTTGTTGTACTGGATTCATCGCTATTTCTATCGGAATAGTGATGAATTTTTCTATTTCTTCAGCACTTCTTCCCGGCCATTGGGTGATAATCGTTACTTTCGTGTTCGTTACGTCAGGAAATGCATCTACCGGAGTATGTTTGAAGGAAACAGCTCCGATGACGACAGCAAGAAATGTCAAGAAAAAAATAAAAAATTTATTCTTTAGAGAGAATGCAATGATGTTATCTATGAATTTATGCATAGTAATGTTTTTTAGTTAGCTTTTAAAGCATTGTACACCAAAAGAGCATTTTGGGTGATAATTTTTTCGCCTTCGTTTAGACCTGAACTTAAATAACAATATTTCCCGGATTGTTTGTATATTTCTATTTCCTTGATTTTCGTACGATTATCGGGAGTTATGGCAATAACATAATTTTTACCGTTTTCAAAAATTAGAGCCTGAGTATCGATGCGGGGCATTGATTTTTCAAAAAGAGTCGATTGCACATGAATATTGGTAAACATACCAGGTTTAAGGATATGATCTATATTTTTGAGTTCAATTCTGGCATTCATTGTTTTACTTTCCGGGTCGAGTATATGAGATATTTTTTCGATGATACCCGTAAACTCTTTGTCCGGATAAGCTAATGTCGTGATTCTTACCGAATCTTTTTCATGTATTTTATTGATATCGCTTTCATAAATATCAGCAATTATCCATACATCATTAAGTCCTGAAATAGTAAAAAGATCTTCATCTTGATCGTTGCGTATTTGCATTCCTTTACTGATATTTTTATCTATTATAAATCCGGTTACAGGTGCTTTAATTTGGTAAAATGAATTCGGCTGAATGTGATATATGGAGAAAATCTCTTGTAATCGTTGTCGTTCATTATGAGCGTTGGTAAGTTCTTGTCGTGCTATCATGACATCTTTTTCTGAAGTCATGCCAGAGTGAAACATGTCTTCGGTAGCTTGTAAATTTCTTTGTGCAGTTTTTACATTTTCTACGGCGTCTTTCAATTGTTTTTCATAATCGGCGGCTTCTCCGCTTCGGATTATGGCCAACGTATTACCTTTTTTTACATAGTCGCCGATTTCTGCATTTATTTCTGTAATAGTCCCTCCGAATATTGGAAAAACACGAGCCGTTTGTTTCGGATCGAGAGTTACTCGTCCGTTGAGAGTCAACTCGTCTGAGATTTTATATATTTGCACGGTATCGATAGAAATAATCTCTTGCAGACTGTCAGAAATAATTCCGGATGAGGGATTCTTTTCTGTTATCTTTTTCCCGGAGCAAGAAAAAAGAACAAAAAGTAGTAAGATATGGAATATAGATGATTTCCCTTTCATATTTGTATGCATTAAATTAATAATTGAAAATATTTTTTCCGGTAAGTGTGTTTAGCTTTTCCATAAGTAGGAAAACGTTTTTTCTGGATTCGCACAATTGCAGACATACCTCTTTATAGCTTTCATAGTAATCGATAAATTCAAGCATATTGATATTTCGTAACTTGAAATTCTCATTTACTCCCGATATTAATGTATCGAAATTATTTTCCAGTTCGGAGTTTCCTGAACGGTAAAGTTGTAATGCTCTTTTTAATTGAGAGTATGTTGCATATACTTCTGATCGGGCTTTTTCTATTGATAAATCTTTTTCTTTAATTTTCTTTTGTATATCAAATCGAGCAGCCTTGATATTTCCTTGGTTTCTGTCAAATAAAGGAATGGATATGTTTATCCCTATGGCAAAATAATTATTTATAAAATTCCCGGCTCGGTCATATATCCCTTTTACGGCGAATTCAGGGGCAGCCATTGATTTCTGGAGTTTCAGATTTGCTTTTGAAGCTTGTAGTTCTGTATGGGATATTTTTATATCAGGTCTTTCCGTTAATGTCAGGCATAGATCATCATAGGGTATTTCTTCTAATTTGTATTTGTCGGCTACAGATATATCGATAATAGGAGAAATTGGTTTGCCGGCCTCGTAATTCAGTAGTAGGTTCAATGTCTCTTTATTTTCTATAAGCCGGGCGGTAATTTCACTTTTGTCTTTCTCTAAAGAAAAGAGTAATGCTTCAAGTCGTGAGATCTCCAGAAGAGATAAGTTCCCTTTTTGATGTTGTTCTTGATAGGTGTTCAGTAAAAGTTTTAACGCAGCTATTTCTGTATCATAAACTTTAACAGACCGATTATCGAAATAAATTTCTATACATGTTTCACGGAGTTTACTTTTGAGTGTTCGCAAAACTTCTTCAAATTGGTATTTTGCATTTTCTTTATTTATCTTTTCTAATTTGATACGTTTGTTTCTTTGTCCTGCAATTTGGATAATTTGCTCTATCTCTACACTGGCTTCACCATCTTTGCCGACATCGAAGTATTTATCGTTTAATCGGTTATATATGTTTTGTTCGAGAGATAAAGACGGATTATCCCATAATTTGACTTGTGTAATCTTTGCTTGTGCAATGTCGATATTATATCGTTCGGCAATAAGTGTTAAATTTCTGGAAATGAAAATTTGCTCGGCTTTTTGTAAGGACAGTTGAGTACTTTCCGGTTGTGCATTTCCATAAAGTAGGCATCCGCAGAAACATAAAGTGATTAAATTTTTTTTCATTCTGTATATTTAATTTTCGGCAAAGATAGAATTCGATATTTGGGAGAGTGTACAGAATGAATTATAATATACTTATACGAAATTAGAATTTGATTAGAAGATTATAAAGTATTGTAGATCTGTGTTTTATGGATATAAAAAATAAGAATGCAGGCCGAAAAAAGTATATTTATCTATGTTTTTCGGCCTGCATTTATAAGAAGAAACTTTTTAGAATTATCTTATCTTTATGGAATAGTTGAGATCGCGTTACTTCGGTAATACTTGGGAGAAAAACCTGTGTAACGTTTGAAAAACTTACCGAAAAAAGACGGGTTTGGGAAATTCATTTGAAAAGCTATTTCTTGGATAGTTGCATTAGAATATTTTAAAAGAAAAATAGCTTCTGACATGATGACTTCATCTATCCATCGTGAAGGAGTTTTTCCGCTTACCTCTTTTATTATAGTCGATAAATATTTAGAAGAAATACATAATTTGGACGCATAAAAATGAACCTTTCTCTCTTTTTTGCAGTATTGCGAGACCAATTGCATAAAACGCGCGAAATAATCTTGGCTTCTACTTTGGTAAACATCTTTGATTTCGAGAGATTTGGGATCACTTGCCAAACTGATTATGTCATATAAGAATGTTTTTAAGGCTGCGTGATAGGCTTCTCTGTTCCATTCCGAATATGTGGCGGTTTTCATTCGTTCCTGTATATTACCCAACGTTCGTATAAGTTCATCTTTTCTTTTGGTCGGAATGTCGATTACGGGAATGTTCGTTGTTTGGATAAATAAAGGAGATATTTTATTCCACTGTAAAAAATTTTTTCTTAAATAGTCGGGTGCTAAAATCAATCCGGTTATGATACACTCTTTTTTACAATCTATTTTTATAATATTATTGGGGAGATGAACAAATAATGTATCTGGGGTTACAGTATATGATTTTAAGTCTGATATTATGTTTAGTTCTCCGCTGATACAAAATAATAGAGCGTAAGCTTCGACTTGAAAAGGAAGCAGTACATCTTCCGGTTTTATAGTCTGTTGCATTATCATGCAACCGTCAAGCACACTTTTCTCTTTGTAAAAGTATGATTGAGTTATATGCTCGAATGTGCATTTTTTTATTTGTACCATATCAGTCGTTTTTTGATATATCATATTGAAATAACTTTATCTGTTTCTTTCTCTTTAGATAGTCCTTTATGAGTTTTTCCGATAACTTAGAACCGCCCATATATTAAGCGTTACGGCAAAACTTAATAAAGCCGTCAGTTGCGGTATTAATTCTGTTATTCCGCTTCCACGCAGATAAACAGCTCTCATTACTTGGATAAAGTATTTTAATGGGTTGAATATAACGATTGTTTGTGCCCATTTCGGCATACTGGCAATCGGAGTAAATAGCCCGCTTAACAAAATCAAGATAATCATAAAGAAGAACATGACGAACATCGCTTGTTGCATAGTACTTGAATAGTTTGAGATAATCAGTCCGAATCCGGAGATTAAAACGATGAAAATCAATGAAAAAAGATATAGAGTGAGCAGACTCCCAACGGGAGAGATTCCATATAATACTTTAGCTAATAAAAAACATATATTTAGTACTATGAATCCAATAATCCAGTAGGGTATCAATTTAGCGAGGATAAATGTAAATTTGCTTACCGGAGTCACATTGATTTGCTCGATAGTTCCTATTTCTTTTTCGCTTACTATATTTAATGCCGGAAGAAATCCGCAAAGCATAGTCAGTAACATTACCATGAGTGCCGGAACCATAAAGAATTTGTAATTTAAGTGTGGGTTGAAACGGTTCTGCACCGAAATATTTACTGTTGTGGATAGATTCCCCGCATTGCTTGAATTTTGCCACTCTTGTCGTATTTCTCCGGCAAAACTGTTTATTATTTCCATCATATAAGAACTCCCCAATCCCCCTTTTGTCCCGTTTACGGTGTTGGCGGAGATCAGCACGTTCGTATTTTTTTCTTTGATGAGGTCCTTTTCAAAAAAAGGCGGTATTTCGAGAATAATGTCGATAGAACCTTTTTCTATCGACTGCATGGCTTCGTTATATGTCGGAGATATTTCTTTTAAATGGAAATATTCGGATGCATTTATCTTGTGTATGAGCCTTCGGGAATAATCCGAATGGTCGTTATCCACTATCCCCAGATTAATATTTTTTATTTCAAGGTCTGCTGCCCAAGGCATCAGTATCATCATCATACACGGAAAGATCAATATTAATTTCGGCATGAATGAGTCCCTGATCATCTGTTTGAACTCTTTTTCTATCAGATATTTTATTTTCATATTATTCAAGTCTGTTTTTAAATTTCTTTAGACTTATAGTAATTAATATTATAGCCATAAACATGAGAATCGATATTTCTTGCCATGCAAGAGAGACATTTACCCCTTCGATCATCAGTTTTTTTACGGTCATTATATACCATTTTGCCGGAATGATATGCGATATCCATTGTAGTATAGAAGGCATACTTTCTATTGGAAATATCATTCCTGACAGTAACATAGTAGGCATCATCAATATCATCCCCGAAGCCAGCATAGCTGCTACTTGCGTCTTTGTCAAAGTCGAGATCAGCAACCCGAGAGATAATGATACGAAAATGAAAAGGAGAGATACGATAATCAGCCAGAATAGACTGCCGGCAATAGGAACATGCAAAACGTAAACCGATAAAATAAGTATGGTGAACAAGTTTACGCAAGAAAGAACGAAATAAGGAACTGCTTTTGCCAAAATAATAAAGATAGGTCTCATCGGAGAAACCAACAGAACTTCCATTGTACCCATTTCCTTTTCTCGGACAATCGATATAGATGTCATCATTGCGCATATCAACATCAGAATAAGACCCATAACACCCGGTACAAAATTATATGCACTCTTCATTTGAGGATTATATAATAATTTTATACTTGAGGTGATGTGCATGGGGATATTGTTGCCAAGAGCCAGTTCTTGTTGGCTGGCAGCAATGATACTTGCAGCGTATTGAGTAAATGTTTTTGCTGTATTGGGATCGGTTGCGTCGGCAATAATTTGTATGCCGGCTTCTCCGGTATGCAATAATTTGCTGCTAAACTGTTCGCTGAATACGATTACCATATCCGCTTTGCCCTCTTTAAACTCTTTTTCTATTTCGTTACTGGTATGCAGATAGCGATCTACGATAAAATATTCGCTGGCGTCTATTCGCTCTATTATTTTTCTGCTGACGATATCTTCATTTGGATTCAGTATGCTGACCCGTATGTCCTTTATATCGGTACTGAGTGCAAAACCGAAAATTATAATCTCTATAATCGGCATTCCGAGAAGAATCATCATTGTCCGGATATCCCGGAAAATATGATAAAATTCTTTGTGTACAAAAGCTATAAATTGTCTCATATCAATCTGCTTTACGAGTTGCCTTACGGGCTAATTGCTGGAAGACATCTTCCATGCTTTCTGCTTTAAATTGATGTTTCAAATTCTTGGGAGTATCTAATGCTTCTATGCGTCCGTCAACCATGATCGAGACCCGATTGCAATATTCCGCTTCATCCATATAATGCGTGGTAACGAATATGGTTATTCCCCGATCGGCAGCCTGATAGATCAATTCCCAGAATTGACGTCGTGTTGAGGGGTCTACGCCTCCGGTCGGTTCATCGAGAAATACGATTTTCGGTTCATGGAAAATAGATACCGAAAATGCAAGTTTCTGTTTCCAGCCGAGAGGAAGTTCTTTTACTAAAGTATTCCGTTCGCTTTCAAATCCGAGTTGTTTTAGAAGTATGTTTGTTTTTTCGGAGATCTGACGGTCGTTCATGCCGTATATTCCGGCAAAAAGCCGTATGTTTTCCCATACCTTTAAATCTTCGTAGAGCGAAAATTTCTGACTCATGTACCCGATATTCTCTTTTACATTCTCGGCTTGTCGGTATATATCGAACCCTGCAACCTTTCCTTTCCCTGAAGTCGGTTTGCTAAGACCGCAAAGCATTCTCATCGCGGTTGTTTTTCCAGCGCCGTTAGCCCCTAAAAAACCGAAAATTTCACCTTTAAAAACTTTGAAGGAGATGTGGTTTACGGCCGTAAAATTCCCGAACGTTTTAGTCAGGTTTTCTGTTTCAATAACAATTTCGTTCATATTATCCGTTTTGAGCAAGCTGCATGTAACAATCTTCTATAGAAGCCTTAATTTCCTGAATTACGATTTCCTCGTGGCCTTTTTGTTGTAACCATTTATGTAAATTGTTTATCGTTAAATCATTGTTTTTTAAAGTGATATGGTGTGTTTCACCAAATGCAAAACAACTGTCGATAAAAGGATGAGATCGTAAATCTGTCAGTAATTTAAACATTTTTTTACTTTGTACCGACCATAAAATTTTATTAAAGCTGGCGATAATGTTTTCAGGCGTATCTATTTCCATGAATTTACCCTCTTTAATTAGAGCAATTTTGTCACACAAACGAGCTTCATCCATGTAGGGGGTAGATACGAGTATTGTAATACCCTGATTTTTTAATCGTTTCAGCATTTCCCAGAATTCTTTGCGGGAAACAGGATCTACACCGGTAGTCGGTTCGTCTAAAAACAGAACCGAAGGCTTGTGAATGAGTGCGCAACTTAAAGCCAGCTTCTGTTTCATCCCTCCGGATAAAGCTCCGGCTTTTCTGTCTTTAAACGGCTCTATCTGTTGGTAAATATCTTTTATTAAATAATAATTCTCTTGAATGGTAGTTTGAAAGACAGATGCGAAAAATTTCAGGTTTTCTTCTACCGATAAATCGGGATATAGAGAAAATTTACCGGGCATATATCCGACACGATTACGGATCTCTTTATAATCTTTTATTATATCCAGTCCATCGACGGAGGCTGTTCCGCTGTCAGGCAGGATAAGAGTTGTCAATATTCTGAACAAACTCGTTTTTCCGGCACCGTCCGGCCCGATGATCCCGAACAGTTCTCCTTGAGATACCGAAAATGAAATGCCCTCTTTAGCGTCCGGTTGTCCGAGAGCATATTTGTTTTCGTAAGATTTTTTGATATTATTTACTTCGATAGCTTGCATGGAACTTCGTTTTTGGTAGTCAGTCATTATTCGAGGTGAATTTTACCTCTCCGTACATTCCTATTTTTACATAACCATCGTTTTTTATTGCTATTTTTACTGCATAAACGAGGTTTGCCCGTTCGTCTTTAGTCAATATTGTTTTGGGAGTAAATTCAGATTGAGAAGAGATCCATGTGACGATACCGGGATATTCTTTTCGTTTCTCATCGCCGTAATCTGATATTACCGTTACTTTTTGCCCCACTTTGACTTGGGACAGTTGAACAGAAGTAATATATGCTCTGAGATACATATTTTCGATGTCGGCAACTTTGAAAAGAGGTTTTCCGGTATTTGCCAATTCTCCGGCTTCGGCATATTTGGTGAGTATAGTTCCGTTGATAGGACTGCTGATAGAACATTTTTTTAGTTGGTCTTCTATTTGGGCGACTTGTATTTCAAGAGCCGAACTTTGTTCCGTAATGCTGTTGCTATTGTTTTGTAATGTAGATTCCTGAGCTTTCAGTTGTTTCTCCAGAACAGCGATCTGCCCATTGATGTCATCTAATTGTTTTTCATTGGCAGCATTCGATTTAAGCAGATTGATAATTCTCCTTTGTTCGATTTGGGCAGTTGCGATTTGTTGTTGTGTAGCCGCAATTTGTTTATTTATATCCGGACGGTTACTTTCGACAGAACGGATATTTTTTAGTAATTGCTCTTTTTGCAGAAATAACTGTACCGTATCGATATAGCCTAATTTTTGTCGGGCGGTTACGATAGTCCCTTCTTCGATATCGAGTTGTTCTATTTTACCGTTGGCTTCGGCAGAAACGATTACTTCGGTGGCTTCAAAAGTCCCTGAAGCGTCCATGTTGTCACTATTATTTCCACAGGCACATAAAGCGATAAAGCCTAATAATATTCCGTATTGATATATCTTTTTCATATTAATTGTTTGTTGTATTTTTCAAATTATATATAGCCATTAAATATTGTATTTCATGTAAATATTTAGATTGTCTGGCTTGATCTGCCGCATTGATTTCCCGTAAAAGTTCGGTCACCGATAATGTCCCGTTTTTCACTTTTATTTCAGCCGCCTTTTTTATGTTGTCACGTAATGAGATGATTTGATCATCTTCTTTCATAAGTTCTTTGATTTTTTTTATTTCGCTGTTTTCCTGAAGCATTTGTAAACGAGTGTTGAACAAGAATGTTTCTTGTCCGATTTGGTTATTTCGGATATTCGTATCGATGATTTTTTTCTCATTTTTTTTAGTATAAAGAGTCCCGAAGTTCCAAGATAACCGCACCCCTGCTATGTAGTAAGGTGTAAACTCGTTTTTTAGCATGTCTAAGCCGGGATTTCCGTATGCACCTTGTATGAATAAACCTAATTTAGGCATATTTGAAGCTGATAAAATTTTCTTTTGGGATTGTAAAAGAGTGTGTTGTGCCTCGAAAAGTTGTAGTTCGGGGCGCTTTATCTCATTACCGGGAGGCAATGTTGTAGTCGGTTTTTCCAGTGCTTTGCTATCCGGTATATTTTCTCCGATCATTGCACCGAGCATCCGAAGGTAAGCATCCTGTCCGGTTTGTAATTCTGTATTGCGTTGTCTGGCGTTGATCTGCTCTACTTTTACGGCATCCAAGTCGCTTTGATTAGCAATACCATTTATCATATACGACTCTATTTGTTTGTAGTTCCTTTCCAGTTCTTGCTGTAATAGCATGTTTTGTTTCAACTGTTCATCGATAAGAAGAATGCCGAAATAGAGTTGGTTGACCCTGTCGTTTAATTCATACATTTCTACGTCTAATTTTTTATTCTCGACATCGGACGAGGCTTGAAGACTGTTTTTTTGAGAGCGGATAGCACCTCCGTCCCAAATGACTTGATTTAATTCGACGGCGATTTTATATTGGTCTTTATTCAACCCCTTGATATTAAGGTTCGGCAATCGAATAGGAATCTCCGTGACATCCGATTGATAGGTGGCTTGAGCTGAAAAAGTAAGTTGTGGCAGGTAACCTTTGTTTGCATTGGATAGATTGTATTCCCGCGTTTGCTCTATCAATCCGTATTGTTTGATTTGTGGATAATTTTCTATCGCTTTTTTCTGGCAACTTTCTAAAGATAGTTGTCCATAACCATGAAAAACCGGTAAGCAGGAAAAGAAAACACCTAAAATAAAAAAACGTTTCATAGGAATTGTTTTTGTTAGAACTTATAATTTATTTATGGACGAAGGCCGTTAGTGATAAGAGTGATTACTTCCTTTTTCCGAGTTTCTACAACCTTTTCGAAGTCTCCGAGTTCTATTCCCGTTATATTGCGAATGGATGGGTATGCAAGAAATATGAAAGCATTCATGGATAGAATGTCAAGAAGCAAAGTAATCGCTTCTATCGGTCGGATTTCTCCGTTTTGAATAGCTTGTTTTCGTTCTTCTTCAAATTGCATATAGTAAGGTTTTGCCTTTTCTAATAGCAAACTTCTTAACCATTCGGTACGTTTAGGATCAGAGCCGAGTTCGTTCAAGATCATTCTCGGTAGTTTCGGATTTTGTTGTAAGATAGAAAAATGGATTTCTATAACTTGCCGTATTCTTTCGAGAAAAGAAACTTTTTGTTGACTTAATTCGAAAAGCTGAGGGATTATATGTTCTAATTTTTTCTCAAAAATGCGGTTGAATAAGTTTTCTTTCGTACGGAAATAATAGTGTATCAATGTTTGATTACATCCTACAACTCGTGCGATTTCAGTTGTTGAAGTACGGTTAAAACCTTTGTCTAAAAAAAGCTCTTCGGCAACCTTTAATATTGATTGCTCCATGTCATGATTAGTTTCGGTATTTGCCATTTCTATATTATTAATAGATTTATTTAATCAACTTGTTTAATTATTATATTTAATAGTCTTATTAGGATGTGCAAATGAAAATATAATTTTGAATTTGAGCAACGATTGAGAGTTTATTTTTCTTAAAAAATCTTGAAGATATTTTTTATCGGAAAATTTAAACAGACTCTTAAGAAGTTACATGAGAATTACCAGAAGAAATAACTTTAGTGCTTAAAGTTACTTTAAAGTGGGAAAATCTTGATTTGAAAAAAATTACGAATAGTAAAAAGATCTGCGATACGATTTGTGTATCAAGCTTTTTACTATTCATAATAATCGCAAGTTATACATTCCGGAAAAGAATATGTAAAATTTAGACAGGCTCTTAAAATTTAGCCAAAGCTTGTTCTATATCGGCAATTATGTCATTTACATCTTCAATACCGACCGATAATCGAATTAAATCAGGAGCAACTCCTGCTTCGATCAATTGCTCGTCGGTAAGTTGACGATGGGTGTGACTTGCCGGGTGGAGTACGCATGTACGTGCATCTGCCACATGCGTTACGATACAAGCTAATTTTAAGTTATCCATGAATTTTATAGCATCTTCACGGCTTCCTTTCAAGCCGAATGCAATTACCCCGCAAGAACCGTTCGGCAAATATTTCTGTGCTAATTCATAATATTTACTGCTTTTTAATCCGCAATAATTTACCCATGCGACTTTATCGTTAGCCTCAAGGTATTCGGCAACCTTTTGTGCATTTTGACAATGTCGGGGGACACGTAAATGTAAAGTCTCCAGTCCGAGATTTAGTAAAAATGCATTTTGAGGAGATTGTATAGAACCTAAATCACGCATTAGTTGAGCTGTAGCTTTAGTTATATAAGCCATTTTCCCGAAAGCTTTAGTATAAGTCAGTCCGTGGTACGATTCATCCGGTTGCGTCAGTCCCGGAAATTTATCTGCCTGGGCTTCCCAGTCAAAATTTCCGCTATCGACGATAACTCCTCCTACGCAAGTTGCGTGCCCGTCCATATATTTTGTTGTGGAATGAGTTACGATGTCAGCTCCCCATTCGAACGGACGACAATTTATCGGAGTGGCAAAAGTATTGTCAACGATCAGGGGAACTCCATGCTTATGTGCAATTCGAGCAAACTTTTCTATGTCGAGTACATCTATGCTTGGGTTCGATATAGTTTCACCGAACAAGGCTTTGGTATTTGGGCGAAAAGCTTTGCTGATCTCTTCTTCACTGTCGTCGGCATTGACGAAAGTACATTCTATTCCTAATTTTTTTAGGGTTACGCCGAATAAGTTGTAAGTTCCGCCATATATGGTGGAAGAACATACGAAATGATCTCCGGCTTGGCATATATTGAAGATAGCATAAAAGTTAGCCGCTTGTCCCGATGATGTTAACATAGCCCCGATGCCACCTTCTAAAGCTGCGATCTTTGCAGCTACGGCATCATTAGTAGGATTTTGTAATCGAGTATAGAAATAACCAGACTCTTCCAGATCGAACAATTTTGCCATTTGTTCGCTGGTCTCATATTTGAATGTCGTGCTCTGATAAATCGGTAATACTCTCGGTTCTCCTTTTTTCGGGTTCCACCCCCCTTGTACGCAAAGAGTTGCTCGGCTGAATTTTTTTTCCATATTTAAATTTACTTTATAATATTAGCAATGTTCATGTCGGGTACAAAAATAAAAATAATTATTGATGATAATGATGTATGTAGGTGTATTGTAATATAAAATAAGAAAGTGTGATTATAAACCGAGAGAAGATGCAAAAATAATCTGATCGTATTTTTTGTAGAATTTAGATAAGCTCTAAGAATTGATATAATTGTTATTTCGAGTAAAACTTTATGCGATTAATCTCGTTTTTTGCACCGATATTTCTATAAATTGAAAAAATATTTTTATTGTTGTCCTGACATAAATCCTACCTTTGTGAAAACAAAAAATAATTGTGATATCATGAAAAAGCCGTTTTTTATTTGTACGATCTTGGTTTGTATTTTTACGAATATTCATGCTCAATGGAAACCCGTAGGAAATAGGATTGTGACACCTTGGACAGAAAAGATGGATGTGACTTCGGTTTTACCGGAATATCCTCGTCCGATTATGGAACGAAATGAATGGAAAAACTTGAATGGACTATGGGAGTATGCTATAACGGATGTCGGAAAAAGTTGTCCGAAGCAGTTTGACGGGCAGATATTAGTCCCCTTTGCAGTCGAATCGGCTTTATCCGGTGTCGGGAAAACTGTTGGGAAGGAGAAGGAGTTATGGTATTGCCGAACGTTTAATATTCCTTCGTCTTGGAAAAATAAAAAAATTCTGCTTCATTTTGGTGCTGTAGATTGGAAAGCGGATGTTTGGGTAAATGGTATAAAGGTGGGTAGTCATACGGGAGGATTCACCCCTTTTTCTTTTGATATAACCGCATCTCTTGTAACGAAAGGTGATAATCAGTTGATAGTAAAAGTTTGGGATCCTACGGATGATGGTTATCAACCGAGAGGAAAACAAGTAAAAAATCCCGGAGGTATTTATTATACTCCTGTTACGGGAATTTGGCAAACGGTATGGTTAGAGCCTGTGTCTGAGAAATATATAGAAAAATTGCGTATTACACCGGATATCGATAAGCATTTGCTGACTGTAGAAGTCGACCAGAATGTAGTTTCTGATGAAGACTTGATTGAAGTAAAAGTTTATGATGAGTCTAAGCTGATTGCGACTGCCCGAAGTATTAACCGAGAACCGCTCGTTGTATCTATGCCTCAAGATAGTAAATTATGGAGTCCTGATTCTCCGTTTTTATATACATTGAAAATATCCTTGAAGAATGGTAATAAGGTATTGGATCAGGTTGATAGTTATGCAGCTATGCGTAAATATTCTGTCGGGCGTGATGCTGCAGGAATTGTTCGACTGAGGCTAAATAATCAGTCCTTGTTCCAGTTCGGGCCATTAGATCAAGGTTGGTGGCCGGATGGGCTATATACAGCTCCTACCGATGAAGCTTTGAAATACGATATTCAGAAAACGAAGGATATGGGTTTTAATATGATAAGAAAACATGTCAAAGTCGAGCCTGCACGTTGGTACACTCACTGTGATAAATTAGGCATTATTGTATGGCAGGATATGCCGAATGGCGATCGTGGACAACAATGGCAAAACCGCAGTTATTATGAAGGTCCTGAAATGTATCGTTCTTCCGAGTCTGAAGCATGTTATCGAAAAGAGTGGAAAGAGATTATCGATTATCTATATTCTTATCCTTGTATCAGTACATGGGTTCCGTTTAATGAAGCTTGGGGACAATTCAAAACGGTCGAGATTGCAGAATGGACAAAACAGTATGATCCTACACGTTTAGTAAATCCGGCGAGTGGAGGTAACCATTTTACCTGCGGAGATATGCTCGATTTGCATAATTATCCTACTCCTGATTTGTATTTGTACGATGCACAGCGGGCTACGGTTTTGGGTGAATATGGTGGAATAGGGCTTATTATAAAAGGTCATCTTTGGGAACCTGACCGTAATTGGGGATATATTCAGTTCAATTCTTCAAAAGAGGCGACAGATGAGTATTTAAAATATGCCAATCAATTATACGATTTGATTTTCAAAGGTTTTTCGGCGGCTGTTTATACTCAGACAACGGATGTAGAAGTTGAAGTCAACGGATTAATAACGTATGACCGTAGAGTAATCAAATTAGATGAAAAACGGCTGAACGAGATTAATAGTCGCATTTGTAAATCTTTAAATAAATAAGCGGGTGGTTTCGAAAAGTGAGCTTTTTAGAAAAACTTAAAGTTGATAAACTGAGTTAAGTTTTTATTGATAGTTTTTTATAAATGATTGCTGAGTCAATATGTCTGAATCTGCAAGGTTATCTAAGATAGATCTTGCAGATTTCTATCTTTAAATAGTTGTGACATAATTGTATTTGTAGAAAGGTACTGAAAAATTTGTTTCGTACGAAATTTTTCGTACCTTTGCAGTCACAAATATCGCGGGGTGGAGCAGTGGTAGCTCGTTGGGCTCATAACCCAAAGGTCGTCAGTTCGAGTCTGGCTCCCGCAACTAAACAAAATAGGTCGATTCTATCAAAGAATCGACCTATTTTGTTTTAATGATTAGTAATTTTAGCTTACTCCTTTTTCCCTTTAGAGTTAGAAGCTGATATAAACTGGACTGTCGGTTTTAATTTTCCTTTGACGTTTATCCATAAGTGAGGATGTGTTTGTTTCAGGGCTATTATCGCACATACAAAAGAACATGCAGAACACAAGAAAAATATTAATCCTGTGGTTGGAAGAATGTCGCCTATGCTGACAAGAGGGGATACGATACCGCCGAACGCAAACCCTGTAGCTCCGAATAATGCAGAGGCTGTACCTGAATTTTGACGCTCGCTATCCATTGCTAAAGTTGTAGAAGCCGTAAAGGTAAGTCCCATGGTAAAGAGCAAGAAGAACAACAGCGTTTCATAAATAATGAAAGAACAATTATTGCTAAGAGCGATAAATTCGATTGCCGAGAAAATGACCATTCCTATACAACCAAAGAAAATGGCATGTTCGGGACTTTTAAATTTTATAGATAATGCTGCTGCTATTCCGATGGATAATGCGTTTATTCCAAAAAACAGACTGAATGTAAAGGCTGAGAAGCCGTAATGTTGTTGCATGATAAAAGGTGATGAAGATATGTTGGCGAATAATACCCCCATGGCAAATCCCATTTGGAGAACATAGAAAACATAACGACGATTATGTAGTATTTTTCCGAATCCCCATAATAATCCTTTGATGTTCTCCTGTTTTCTGTTCGATTTAGGTAGAGATTCTTTAAAACGAAAATTTCCGATCAGAAGGATGATACCGATGATTAATAGTATTATAAAAATACCTTTCCAGCCGATAGAATCAGTTAGAAATCCGCCTAATACCGGAGATGCAACCGGAGCTATACCGTTGATCGCTCCGATGATAGCCATGGCTTTTGCCAGATCTTGTCCCGAAAATTTATCGGTAGCTACTGACCGGGAAATGACAATACCTCCCGATCCAGCTATACCTTGCAATAAGCGGAAAGCAATAAAGCTTTCTATGTTCGGTGAGAAAATACAGAATACGGTTGAAACGATAAAAAGTAACATGGAAATAAGCAATAGTGGTCGTCGTCCGTATTTATCGCTTAACGGGCCGAAAAAAATCTGCCCGATCGCTAATCCGATCATACTCGATGTGAGTCCGAGTTGTACCATTGACGAATTTGTATCGAAATATCCTGTCATAGTCGGAAGACTCGGTAAATACATATCGGTTACCAAAGGACCGAAAGCTGTAAGAGCTCCTAACAAAATCAATAAAAATGCTTTAGAATTATTCTCTTTCATATATTATCTCCTATTAATTAAAAACCATTGCAAAATTACCAAGAATGTTTTGTCCGTGAGGAAAATATGTTACTTGTGTTAACCTTTTTTTGTCAGAAATAACAAGATGTGGCTTTGACTTGTTTTTCTGTACAAAAGGTTATTGGGAGGGAAATAAAAGCCGGAGGAATCGATCTTTCGGCTTGAGGATATTGAGGTTTCAGAGCCTGTCTCAATTTTGCTCGGGTCAGTTTTGAGAGTTTCTTTCGAGAATGTTTTTCTGTTTTTACGAGGAGGACAGCAGGCTATTTGACGAATGAAGACGGGAAAAAATACCGGAAGAAAACACGAAAATGACCTGATAATATTTTTTTGTCGGAAAATTTACGACAGGCTCTCAGGCTAAAGATAAAAATTTTAGCCTGATATGATGGTCTATTTCTTGCGGAGTATATTTATTTTGTACGAACACCTTTTACGGATACAAGTTATTCGGTATCGTTTGATATGAATACGGATAGCTATATTATGATCAATCTGAAAATAGTTGAATGCAGTTTGATGGATGGCAAAGTTTACGATGCATTTAGGTTCTTCCTGTTTTTCCATGGCAGATCATTTCATGATTTTATTTGTTTGATTAATTCATGAATTTTATTGATAATTGCAGGAATCGCTTCTTCGACTTTCGGAGATAATTGCATTCCTATTTCCCTGACTTCTTGAACCGATATTGCTAATAAATCGATTTCGGGAATTTGTTCTTGTAGAATCATGGCATCGATCATTTCTTTCAATCCTATTTCATGGGCGCTTAGTAAGAGAGGATAGTCATGAGAATATTTAGGTTTTAAATGTCGGATGGTACCTGCCGGACGGCTATCGAGAGTCGCATCTATTAATATCAGGTGTTTATACTGTTGTAGTGTACCGATTAAGAAGATACCGCCTGTGCCTCCGTCCAACAAATCGACCCCCAGCGGTAATTCTTCTTTCTCTAATCGGTTTATAACATGAATACCTATACCTTCGTCTTTTAAAACCAGATTTCCTACGCCCAGAATAAGTATATCTTTCATTTTTCGGATTTTTTTAGAACTTGTCTCAATTTTGCTCGGGTCAGATTTGAGAGATTCTTTCGAGGATGTTTTTCTGTTTTCAGGAGGATGATAGCGGGCTATCTGACGAGTGAAAACGGGAAAAAAGACCGAAAGAAAACGCAAAGATGACCTGATAATATTTTTTAATTGGAAAATTTAGACAGGTTCTTAGAACCTGTTTATATTATTTGAGATGTAGCAAGTATGATTTTTCAGTCATTTGAAAATCTTCATATTGCAACAGGGAAAAATCATATTAAAGAAATATTCTCATAAAAATTTAGACGACAGGCTCTTAAACAGTTTCTTGTTTTTTTATCTAAGAGTCTGTATAGATTTTTCTTTTATTTCGATTTCCTTCTTCAATAATTTTTCTTTCTCTTTTTTAAGAACGATCTTGTGTTTTGTTCTTTGTTCGTCTTCGTATTCTTTTACGAGACGTTCGTCTATAAATTTCCAGCCGCCGATGATCGATGATGCAATGCCGTTTCGTTCGATATAATCGTGGTAAAATACCAGATAAATATGAACAATGGCGAATAGGATAAACGCCCACATGAGAATATGATGTATATCTCTTACCGGATAAAATCCTCCCATAATGATTAGCAGTTTGCTGAAAAACGGAGCTAAAATACTGTCGGAATCTACATAGAACATTGCCAGTCCGGTAACAGACTGTATAATCATTATGAGAAATAGTCCGAAATAAGTAAACGCGGCGAGACTGTTGTGCCCGATATCGTAAACCGGTTTAGGAGATAGTAACAGAACGTCCACTTTAGTCGTTTCGAAAATTCCTCTCCATTGTTTTTTAGTCAAAGGTATGTAATTAGGCCACCGGGAAAATGTATTTCCGGCGAAGAACCAGTAAATGCGTACCAAAAAGTTGATTATAAAAATAAATGCGGCTATGAAATGTGTCAGCCGTACCCATCCGAACCAGTAATTAAATTCCGGTGCTGTCCCGTGCATTATCGCTGGAGGATCTCCTATAATGTAGCCGGTAATACATAGTATCGTAATGGCGAATGCGTTTACCCAATGAAAAATTCTGACGGGTAATTGCCATACATATACTTCTCTTAGGTGAGCTTTTTTACTGATCATGACTATCTGATTTATTATAGAGTGTCGAACTGGTGTACATGTTTTCCTTCTTCATCGTATAGATGTACGGCACAAGCCATACACGGATCAAAAGAATGAATGGTGCGTATGATTTCCAATGGAGCTGAAGCATCATGTACGGGAGTACCCAATAATGATTCTTCAAAAGAGGAGCGTTGTCCCTTTGTATCTCTTGGAGAGGCGTTCCATGTCGTCGGGACTACCATCTGATAGTTTTTTATTTGTTTATTTTCTATATTGACATAGTGTGCTAACGATCCGCGAGGTGCTTCTGCCAGTCCGATTCCTTGAGCTTTTTGAGGCCAAGTAGAAGGCTCCCAATATATATTGTTGAACATTCGGTAATCTCCCGATTTTATATTTTGCAGCAATTGAATATAGAAATCCTGCATCCAGTCTGCTAGTAGATTCGATTCCATAGCACGTGCCAGAGTTCGTCCTACTGTTGAATACATAGCTTCAAAGGGAACATTTAGTTGCTTTAAGCAGCGATCAGTCAATTCTTTATAATCGTCTCGACCGGAAGCATAACCGACAATCATACGAGCCAAAGGACCGGTTTCCATAGGTCGGTTCTTATAACGTGGGGTCTTTATCCAGCTATAAGGTTGAGAATTGTCCAGATATTGGTAGGGAGGGGTAGGACCGGTGTAATCCAGATTCGTTTCTCCGATAGAAGGGTGCAACCCGACATCTTTACCTTCACTGTAACTGTACCATGAATTGTTCACGTATTCCTGAAGTCCGTCCATTGCATAAGGATCGAAATCTTCGATGTGGTGTAGATCTCGGTTTATGATGATTCCTCTCGGACTTTTGTAAGTACTTAGTTCCCCATAATTTCCCGTGGGATAGTCTCCGTATGAAATATAATTTCGCAATCCACCTCCTATTTTTGTCCATTCGGGATAGTAGGATGCAATAGCAAGTACGTCGGGCAGGTAAACTTGCCGGACAAAATTCTGAGTTGTTTGAATAATTTCGGCTACATAACTGAGACGTTCCAGATTAATGGCATTGGGATCATTGATATTGACCGCACATGCCATTCCCCCGACTAAATAATTGGGATGAGGATTTTTACCTCCGAAAATAGTTTGTACTTTTACTATATCTTTTTGTACTTCCAGAGCTTCCAGATAGTGGGCTACTCCCAACAGATTAACTTCCGGAGGTAATTTGTACGCCGGATGTCCCCAGTATCCGTTTGCAAAGATCCCGAGTTTGCTGGATTCGACAAATTTTTTGATTTTCTTCTGTATGTCCGTAAAATAACCTATCGAACTTTTCGGCCATGCCGAGATGCTTTGAGCGATGGCAGATGTTTTTTTCGGATCTGCTTTGAGCGCTGAAACTACATCTACCCAGTCCAAAGCCTGTAATTGATAGAAATGAACTACATGATCTTGTTCTGTAAGTGCTATTTGCATGAGACTTCGTACACGTTCCGCATTCGGTGGAATAATGATTCCCAGCGCATTCTCTACAGCCCTGACCGAGGCCAGAGAATGTATAGACGTACATACTCCGCATACACGTCCTACATAAGCCCAGACTTCTCTCGGATCACGGTTTTGTGCAATAATTTCAATGCCGCGTACCATTGTACCGGTAGAAAAGGCATCTTTGATAATACCGTTCTCAATATCTGCTTCTATCCTTAAATGACCCTCGATTCTGGTAATCGGATCAACAACAACTCGTGTACTCATAGCTATGTCTTACTACAGTTTATCTGTTTCTTCTGTTTTTATTTTTTGTTCTATTTTCTCTTTTTCATTTTCCAGATGCGATTCTGTCTTGTCGAAATCCTCTTCATTTATACTCAGATCATCCATTTGATTTTTGATCAACTTATGTTTTTGTATATTGGTAACTACTGCATGTGCCAGAACTCCGCCTAAGGCTACGGCGCTTAATCCAGCCCCTATCTTATCGGCTGTTGCTTCTATTCCTATACCGTGAACATAAGGTATGTGACTATATAGTGGGCCGTAATCCCAGAAATTAGGTTCGGCACAACCGATGCAACCGTGTCCCGACTGGATCGGGTAACTGATGCTGTTGTTCCATTTGATTACAGCACAGGAGTTGAACGTATTGGGGCCTTTGCAGCCCATGTAGTAGAGACAGTAACCTTTCTTAGCGTTTTCATCATCGAATGATTGAACGAATAATCCTGCATCATAGGCAGGACGGCGGTAACAAGTGTCATGTATTCGTCGTCCGTAAAATACAGACGGACGTCCCATGTTATCCAATTCGGGAAGTTTATCGAATGTCAGGATATAAGTAATGACGCCGGCCATGACATCAGCAATAGGTGGACAACCCTGAACATTGATAATAGGTTTTCCCGAATATATTTTATGAACGGGCTCTGTTTTAGTCGGATTGGGATAAGCGTGTTGAATACACCCTGAAGATGCACAATTTCCCCATGCGATAATAGCTTCAGCCCCTGCAGCGCCTTCATCGAATATCGATTTCGCATCACGTCCAGCTATGGTGCAATATCCGGGACTTCCTAAAGGTACTGACCCTTCTACGATCATGATATAATGTCCGTAATTATCTTTCATGGCTTGGTGGCGAACTTCTTCGGCCTGTTCTCCGGCTGCAGCCATTAAAGTGTCGGAGTAATCGAGAGAAATCATTTCTAATAGAATTTGGCCTACCAGAGGATGTGATGAACGCAAGAATGATTCGCTACAACAGGTACATTCTTGGAAGTGATACCACAAAACAGGTTTTCTCGGTTTGTTCTGCAAAGCATCTACGACTTGTGCGACTCCTGAACTTTGTAGTCCGAGCATAGCACCCATCATTCCGCAGAATTTGAGAAAGTCCCGGCGCGAATATCCTTTATCCATGAGTTCCTGATAAAAACTTTTTGCTTTCATATCCATATACTTATTTAATCTTCAACATATTCTGGGTAACTGTTCCCCCGATAGTCTGCCGATGATCCGTGAAGATCCGAGAGTTGTATTTAAATATACTTCTCCGGGTGTACCTTTTACTACTTCACCTATAATTTCAGCTTTGCTTCCGTTCAGATCGTTTTTTATGATTTGCAGGGCGCTTTCGGCCTCTTCCGGAGGGAGAATAACCAGTAGTACGCCTTCATTGGCAACATAGAGAGGATCTAATCCGAGTAATTCACATGCAGAGAGTACAGGTTCTTCAATAGGGATTTTTGATTCGTCGATCGCTATACTGACTTGTGCCGTTTCAGCAATTTCGTTTAGCGTAGAAGCGACTCCTCCTCGTGTCGCATCCCGTAGCATGTGAATGTTGGGAATGCCTGAAAGTAGATTCATTACCATACTACGTAGTGCGACAGTGTCACTTTTTATTTTAGATTCGAATCCGAGATTTTCACGAGTTGATAAAATGCAGACACCGTGCTCTCCGATAGGACCTGTAACTATGATAATATCTCCTTCAGTTACATTTTTAGGAGATATTCGCAGGTTTTTCTGTATAGATCCGATACCGCTCGTGTTGATGAAGAGTCCATCGCATTTACCTTTTTCTACTACTTTGGTATCTCCTGTGACAATCGTGACTCCGGCTTTTTCTGCTGCCTTAGCCATTGTCTTTACGATTTTTTTCAGCTCTTCCAACGGAAGTCCTTCTTCCAGTATAAAACTTGCAGACAAATAAAGCGGAGTTGCACCGCAACATAAAAGGTCGTTTACCGTCCCGTTTACAGCAAGGTCTCCGATGTTTCCTCCGGGGAAAAATAAAGGAGAAACGACAAAGGAATCGGTTGTAAAAGCAATATGTTGAGACATTAACGGCAATACCGTTCCGTCATGTTGTTGTTGAAGAAACGGATTGCTGAATGCCGGATAAAATATTTCATCAATTAGAGATTGAGTGAGTGTTCCTCCGCTTCCGTGACCGAGCAATACTCGGTCATATCTTTGCTTAGGGATGGGACATTGTGCCGATTTCATTATTTTTTTAATTAAATGTTATAACGATAATAGGCTGCGCATGCACCTTCTGAGGAGACCATAGGAGCGCCGATAGGATGTTCGGGAGTGCAGCAAGTGCCGAACTGTTTACATTGCATAGGTGTTATTTTACCTTTCATAATATCCCCGGCCTGACATGATGAAGCCTCTTTTTTATTATCGGTTTTTATATTAAAACGTTTTAAGGCATCGTATTGTTCATATTTACTGCGTATTTGATATCCACTTTTTTCGATCTCTCCTATACCTCTCCACTTTCGGTTACAAATCTTGAAAACTTCATCGATTTCTTGTCGAGCTTTGAGATTTCCATCACAGGCTACTATTCGTTTGTATGCATTTTTTACAGTATATTCTTGGTTCTCTAATTGATCAATGCAGGTGTATATTCCCAATAGTAAATCAAAGGGTTCGAATCCGGTAACAGCGATAGATAGTTTCAAATGTTTTGCCAGTTTTTCGTATTCGGATGTTCCGGTAATGGCGCATACATGGCCGGCAGCGAGAATACCGTTTAGAGTACATTCTTTGTCTTGGGCGATAGTCGTTATGGCTTGAGGTACGGTAAATAGGGATGTCAACATCGAAAAATTCCTGATTTTTTTTCTATGAGCTTCGAGAATAGTAAGAGCGTGTATCGGAGCTGTTGTTTCGAATCCTATTCCGAAAAAGACAATTTCATGGTCCGGATTTTCCGAAGCTATGCGTAATGCATCTAAAGGAGAGTATACGATCCGTATATCCGCTCCTTGAGATTTGATTTCGAGTAAGTCGTGTCGAGAACCCGGAACTCGGAGCATGTCCCCGAATGAAGTAAAAATGACTTTATTTTTTGATGCCAGTTGTATTGCAGTATCGATAATAGAAACAGGAGTGACACAAACAGGACATCCCGGTCCGTGTATCAGTTTTATTTCTTTAGGCAGTAACGGTTCTATGCGATAGCGGGCAAGAGCATGAGTTTGCCCTCCGCATATTTCCATGATATACCATGAGTGACGGGTTATCTTATGTATGGCTTCTAATAGTATTTTTGCTTTTTGGGGATTTCTGAATTCATTGAACATGGTCTTTGGGGTTTATAGATTCACTATGACGGGCTATGATCTCGAAATCTTTTAGAGTTTCTTCTGCCTCTTTAATATCGATTGTTGTCAGTGCGACACCTGCATGAGCAAGAATATATTCTCCCGGAATAGCTTCTACCCATTCGATACAAATATTTTTGAGTATTCCTCCGAAATCTACGACAGCAGTTTTCAATCCTCCGTCTTCAGGGACTTCTACAGAGATTATTTTACCGGGAATTGCTAAACACATATATTTTGAAATTTTAGAGCCTGTTTCAATTTTGCTCGGGTCAGTTTTGAAAATTTCCTTATGAACAAATTTTAATATGTTTTTGTTTATTCACAATCAAATATTAAAGAATGATTAGTCAATATAATATACACATTAAAGGCCTGGTTCAGGGAGTAGGATTTCGTCCTTTTGTGTACCGTCTTGCCACTGATATGCACTTGCATGGTTATGTCGATAATCGTAACGACGGAGTGTTTGTAATGATACAAGCGACACCCTCTCAAAAAGATGATTTTGTCAAAGGGTTGACGACTCATAAGCCGGATGTAGCAGAGATCGAGACTGTTACAGTTCTTGAGAAACCCGTAGCAAAGCCTTTACCCGATTTTTTTATTGCTCCCAGTCGGGAGGTTGATAACCATATCACTCGTATAAGTCCGGATATTGCTGTGTGCAATGAGTGTTTACAAGATTTGATTTCACAACCGAATCGTATCCGGTATCCGTTTATCAATTGCACTCATTGCGGGCCGCGCTTTTCAATAATAAATACGCTCCCTTATGATCGGCCGGGAACTACAATGTCTGTGTTTCTGATGTGTCCTGAATGCGAGGCTGAATATACCGATGTTCGGGATCGTCGTTTTCATGCACAGCCTATTGCCTGTAATCATTGCGGGCCGCATTATCATTTGTTTATGAAGAATGGTTATGAAACTGTTGATTATGAAGAGATACTCTCTCGTATGGCAGCAGTTTTGCGACAAGGCGGAGTTGTTGCGTTGAAGGGTCTTGGAGGATTCAATTTGATTTGTAATGCAGAAAATGAAAAGGCTATTTGTCGTTTGCGGGAAATTAAAAAAAGATATAAAAAGCCGTTTGCAATAATGTTTCCGGATGTTCCGACTTTAAGTCATTATCTAAATATTTTACCATTAGAAAAAGAACTTGTTTCTTCTTGGCGTCGTCCGATTGTTTTACTGGAAGAAAAACAAAAGATTGGGACAGGGATTAATGACGGATATAAAACTGTTGGTGCTATGTTGCCTTATTTACCTGTGCATTATCATTTATTTGCTTCATCCGAATTGAAAGCATTAGTGATGACAAGTGGTAATCGGGGGGATAATCCTATATTGATAGATAATGATACAGCTTTATCCGATTTACTTAGAGAAGTAGATTTATTTGTAGAACACAATAGAGATATATCCAATCGGGTAGATGATTCGATTGTTCAAGTAGTAGGAGCACAGCCTCGAATAATTCGGCGTTCAAGAGGTTTTACCCCAGAACCATTATCTTTAAAATTTGATACAGAGGGCATTTTGGCTTTTGGAGCAGAGCGAGTATCTATGTTTGCCTTAGGAAAAGATAAGGAGATTATTTTGAGCCAATATATCGGAGACTTAAAGAATCGGGAAACATTTCTTTTCTATCGGGAGGCTTTGGATAAATTCTGCCTTTTATTCCGTTTCACTCCTCAATATTTAGTTTGTGATGCGCATCCTGATTATTTCTCTACACAGTTAGCATTGCAATTGGCACGACGTTTTCAGATTCCGCTGTTGCGAGTGCAGCATCATCATGCTCATGCTGCGGCAGTAATGGCGGAATACGGCTTGACAGAAGATGTCTTAGCTGTTTGTTTGGATGGGACAGGGTATGGTGATGACGGTTGCAGTTGGGGAGGAGAGATCTTTCGTTGTAATCAGTCGGAATATAAAAGAATCGCCCATTTGCCTTATATACCGTTACCCGGAGGAGATGCGGCAGCAAAGTCTCCGTGGAGAATGGCTGTTTCTTATTTGAAAAGCATATATGGTAATGAAGCCGATTATCCGGTGTCATTCATCGAACGATTAGGTAAATCTCATATACGGCAGATCGAAATGCTTATAGAAAAGGGTATCAATGCACCTTTGACATCGAGTGCCGGGCGTTTGTTTGATGCCGTAGCTTCGCTTTTAGGAATTTGTGATGAAAATACTTATCAGGCTGAAGCTGCGGTGCTATTAGAACAAATGGCTGAGAATGGTATATCCCGTTGCTATCCGATAAATTCTTATGATCCGCTTGATCTTCGGTCTCTTTTTGATGGAATTTTAAAAGATTACAGATTATCTGTACCTGTTTCGGAGATAGCATCGGTATTCCATAATACATTGTCTGCCATGTTGTTAAATATTATTATGCAAAAAATAAAAACTGAGGGATTGACGACTGTCGTACTTTCCGGAGGTGTTTTTCAGAACAAAAGACTTACGAATTTGTTAATAAAACAGTTGTCGGATAGAAAGATATCCTATTATTTGTCATCGAAAATACCTTGTAATGATGGGGCAATTGCTGTTGGACAGCTCTATATTGCTGCTTTAAAAAAAAGAGGATAAAATTATGCATGAGTTATCTATTGCGTTAAGCATTATTAATTTAGCGACAAAAGAGGCTGAAAAAAGCAATGCAACTCGAGTGAGTGAGTTGGAATTGGAAATAGGAGAAATGGCCGGGGTCAATATCGAAGCTTTAGAATTTTCTATGAGTATCGCTATGCAGAATACCATATTGGAAGGAGCTAAAGTTAGTATTGTCGAAATAAGATCATTGGCAGTGTGTCGAGATTGTAAGACACGTTTCTCTCCTGTGTCTATGTTCGATCCGTGTCCTCATTGTTATTCTCATGAAATAGAATTTTTGCGAGGACGGGAACTTAGACTTAAATCTCTGTTGATAGAGTAAATTGTAAACTAATAACATATATTATGTGTGAGACTTGTGGTTGTGATCATCTTATAGACGGGATAACTCATGAAGAAATGCATGCTTTGGGTATAGCTCATGAACATGAGCGGCATCATTCTGAAAATCGTAATAGCAGAGAACATCTGGTTGAACGGAATATTCTTTCGGAAAATAACTTGATAGCTGCTCGAAATAGAGGATATTTTGAGGCTAAATCGATATTTGTACTTAATATTGTCAGTTCTCCGGGTTCGGGAAAGACAACTTTATTGGAGAAGACTCTTTTTAATCTGAAAACGAGATTACCGGTTGCTGTAATTGAAGGAGATCAGCAGACCGATAATGATGCGAATCGAATACGTGCGTTAGACATACCTTGTATACAGATCAATACTCAGAACGGATGTCATCTCGATGCTGCAATGATTCATCATGCGATGAAAAAAATGAACTTGCAAGATAATTCTTTACTGTTTATTGAGAATGTCGGTAATTTAGTCTGTCCTGCTCTTTTTGATTTAGGCGAGAATAAACGAGTCGTATTGATAAGTGTTACCGAAGGGGACGATAAGCCGTTGAAGTATCCTTACATGTTCGACAGTGCGGATATTTGTATTATCAATAAAATCGATCTTTTACCTTATGTCGACAGTAAAATAGAACATATTCGAGATAATGCATTAAAAATAAATCCGAATCTTATATTTTTTGAACTGTCAGCAACTGTTGGAACGGGTATTGATCAATGGTGTGACTTTTTATGTGATCAAGTAAAAAAATAAACGGATGAAGGTTAAAGCCGGTTTCTTTGATCAGTTGAGTGAACAGTGGGATACGATCTGTCGTCACGACGAAATGAAACTCCGTTATTTATTAAGTCGTGTTTCTATACAATCAGGAGATTCTGTCTTGGATGTGGGGACTGGAACTGGTGTTTTGATTCCTTATATCCGGGAGTTGAATCATGAGGGAGATATTCGGGCAATCGATATGTCTTCGGGAATGATAGCGGTAGCCTCACGTAAATATGGAGATGATTCTCATCTTTCTTTTCAGGTTGCAGATGCAGAATCGGATGACATTCCGGGACGTTATCATCAGATATTACTGTATTCTGTGTTTCCTCATTTAGAATTTAAAGAAGAAACTGTTTATCGATTGGTTTCTCATAATTTAAAGCCGGATGGAGTATTGCTTATTGCTCATTCTCAGAGCCGACAAGAGTTGAACCGGATGCATCGAATGCGGGATGATCGGGTATCGGAAGATATGTTGTCTGACGTACAGACCCAAAAAAGAAAGTTGGAACAAGTCGGTTTGCGTGTTTTGGAAGCAGTCGAGAATAGTGATTTTTATTATCTGGTTATTACCTCGAAGGTAAAAAACGGGATGAGACTTATAAAATAGGGAATAACTGGTTCTGGTTATTCCCTATTTTATTGTTATTCTATAATTATCTGGCAGTTCTCCAAACTTTTTATACGAGCGAGTGATTCTACATGAATACCCATTTCTCTCAATTGCTCTCCTCCATGTTGAAATGTTTTTTCGATAATAAATCCCATTCCTGCCAATGTAGCACCTGATTGACGGATCAAGTCGATTAATCCGAAAGCTGCGTTTCCGTATGCGAGGAAATCATCGATACATAATATTCGGTCTTCAGGTTTTAAATATTCTGCGCTTATACTTACCGGATATTCCCGATCTTTTGTGAAAGAATGTACTGTTGTACTTAAGGCGTGACGCATTGTTTTAGGTTCTTTTTTCTTTGCAAAAACAACCGGTAATTGCATTGTGTAACCGGTCATGATTGCAGGCGCTATGCCGCTGGCCTCAATCGTTAAGATTTTGTTAATTCGATCGTTTGCAAATCGTTGAGCAAACTCTTCAGCAATAAGTTTCATTAACATAGGATCCATTTGATGGTTGATGAAACTATCGACTTTGAGAATGCCGCCTTCGTAACAAGTCCCGTCTTCTAATATTCGTTTTTTTAATATTTCCATTAATTGTTGTTTTTTCTTGACATAACAGCGGCTATCGACAGAATAATTCCTAAAGCGACGCCTAAAAGTGCTGCAAATAAAACTTGATATTGCCCGGGTAATAAAAATGTTATGGTATGAGCCGGAATCCAGAAAAACGGAATCGTTTTCTTAAATACGAATCCCCATTGAACATTCCAGTTTAGAGACGAAAGAATTTTTCCCATAGGAATAGGCCTCATCAATGCTGTTAACTTACCTCCGTATTGTAATATCTGAGTATCGGTTATTTTATGTAGGGTCATAAATACAGGTCCGAATGTCGTATTCATCATGACGCTGATAAAAAACGCACCGAGTACTTTTTCCATAGATAAACCCTGTTTCATAGCATTGGGGACATCTTCTATTCCGAAACTTTGGAGTAAGTAAGGAACTCCGGAAGAAAACGTTTTCATTGCAACAGCAATCCATATTCCCAAAAATCCCCAGATGATGGCTCGAGGTAAAATACCGAATCCGGGTTCGTTATATACCCCCTTTTTAATTCTTAATCCGATGACCTCGCCTAATGTTGCGAGAATGGCGAATTTAAAAAATGCCATGATATACGGATGAGATCCATTATATTCCGTATATCCGTTATAAAAAGATTCTGAAATGAAAAAAGGCAAGAAACAGAGTATTACAATCCCTCCGAATAATAGGTCTTTCGTTTTCATTTTATTCCCGGTAAGATTATAGCTCGATCAGTTCCTTTTCCGTAATACTATGTAATCCATATTTCTTTATTGTCTCCAATGCCGCATGCTGATTACTTGTGCGTATAATAAGAAATGCATTGGTTTGTTTTGAAAAACAGTACATATATTCGATACTGATCGACTCCTTTGCAAAATATTTCAACTCTTTGGCAAATGTACCGGCCATAGAATCACACGTAAGAGCGATTACATCGCTTGTATTTGCGCTGACATTAGCCTCTTTGAGCAGTTTTATGGCATGGGCTGTATCAGAAGTTATTAATCGCAATATTCCGTATTCCGAAGTGTCGGCTACTGTGGCGGCAATAATACGGATGTTAGCTTTACCTAAAATGTCGAGAATTTCGTTAAGCCGTCCCGATTTATTTTCGAGAAAAACCGAAAGTTGTTGTATGATCATACTTTTTGTTTTATTTATTTTTTGCGTAAATCTTTTACTCGCACAGCTTTACCCTCAGACTGCGGAAGGCTTCCTCTATCGACTAATTTTACTTTAGGCGTC
The DNA here is from genome assembly GCF_947855755.1 of uncultured Coprobacter sp. Classification (NCBI taxonomy): domain Bacteria; kingdom Pseudomonadati; phylum Bacteroidota; class Bacteroidia; order Bacteroidales; family Barnesiellaceae; genus Coprobacter; species uncultured Coprobacter sp. Next base: position 68,498 of record NZ_CANUAR010000008.1, on the reverse strand, counting down.
AATAGTATTTCGTCTTTCAATCGATGGGTAATTTCTTTTGTAAGTCGTTGCAATTGGCTATAATCGTCGGTAAATAGTTCTCCGAGTTCGACATCTATCTTAAGTTCGTCGTTATTGCCGATTGTTTCGATCGTAATCAGGTAATTTGTTCCGAGTTCTTTAAATTGTAAAAGAATTTTTTCTATTTGCATCGGGAAGATATTCACACCTTTTACGATAAACATGTCATCGCTTCGTCCTTTCAGACGATCTATTCTTCGGTGAGTTCGTCCGCAAGGGCACTCTCCGGGAATAATCCGGGTCAAATCTCGGGTTCTGTATCTCAGTAACGGCATAGCATCCCGGTCGAGAGTCGTAAGTACCAGTTCTCCGATTTCACCGTCAGGTACGGGTTCTAAAGTTTCAGGGTCGATGATTTCCATGAGGAAACAGTCTTCCCATAAATGCAAACCGTTTTGACAAGTACATTCGAAAGCTACGCCCGGACCGCTCATTTCAGACATTCCGAAACTGTTGTATGCTTTCACTCCTAATAATTCTTCTATGCGTTTTCTCTGTTCCTCAGTATGGGGTTCAGCACCGATAATTAATGTTTTTAATTTCGTGTCTTTTCGAGGATCGATACCGCATTCGAACAAGACTTCTGCCAGACGGGTTGCATAGCTGGGTATGGCATGAATTGCCGTCGTTCCGAAATCGGTAATGAATTTTACTTGCCGCAGACTATTCCCTGCCGCAGCAGGAACTGTCAGAGCTCCTAAGCGTTCTGCTCCGTATTGAAATCCGAGTCCGCCGGTAAACATGCCGTATCCTGATGTGTTTTGAAATACATCGGTATTTCGTATGCCTACCATATACATGCAGCGTGCTACTCGGTTAGCCCATTGGTCGAGATCATGTTGTGAATGACATATAACGGTCGGATTACCGGTCGTCCCACTCGAAGAATGTAGCCGTACGACATTTTTCATGTCTGTGGCGACCAATCCGAAAGGATAATATTCTCTTAAATCGGCTTTTGTTGTGAACGGTAGTTTTCTAATGTCTTCTACGGTCGATATAGAATCGGATGTAATCCCTTTTTCTCCTAAAATTTTAGCATAAAAAGGTGAATGAAGCGCAATGTCGATGCTTCTTTTCAACCTTTCGACTTGTAATTTCTGTAATTCAGAACGTTTGATCGTTTCGATTTCGGGTTGATAATACATAGTTGGAAATTAACTTAAAAATGTGTGTCGGTTATATTTATTGGTATAAATACCTTTTGATACTGCGTTTCGGTGTTTTTTCAAACTCTTCGTAATGGATGTTGATTTGACTTATCTGGCTGTATGCCGGAAGCTCTTTGTTCAGAGCGATTCGATTCTCCTCCATTTGAGTTTCGATATTTTTCTGGGTTATATTTTCTTTCTCGGCATTTTCGAAATCAGGATAAACCAAAGCGATAAGTTTCCCTTCTTTTTCAATAATGATAGATTCGCTGACAAAGGGCATATTGTTTAATTTTCCTTCGATCTCTTCGGGGTATATATTTTGTCCTGACGGTCCTAAAATCATATTCTTGCTCCGGCCTTTGAGATAGATAAAATTGTCCTTATCCATAACGGCGAGATCTCCCGTATTCAACCATCCGTCTTTGAAAGCGTTTTCTGTAGCTTCATTATTTTTATAATACCCGAGCATAACATTGTCTCCTTTGACATGCAGTTCTCCTACGATATTTTCCGGATCGGGTGAGTCGATTCGGGCTTGCATACGATCTACTATTTTACCGCAAGATGTGGCTCTGCTTTGTTCCCAAGGCGCGTATGAAATCAATGGTCCGCATTCCGTCATTCCATATCCTACCGTGAACGGAAAATTGATTTTTTTCAGAAATTGTTCCACTTCTTTATTCAGTGCAGCACCGCCGATAATTAATTCATGCAAATTCCCTCCGAACGTTTCTTCGAGCTTCATTTTAATTTTTGAAAGAAGTTGAGTATCAAGAACGGGGATCATCAACATAAGTTTCATCAAAGGTTTGTCCAGCAACGGGAATACTTTGGTTTTAATGATTTTTTCAATAATTAGAGGTACAGCTACGATTAGTTTTGGTTTTACTTCGGCAAAAGCATCCATAATTATTTTAGGAGAGGGAATGCGGGTCAAAAAATGAATATGGCAACCTTTTGCAAAAGGATGCATCAGTTCTACGGCCAAACCGTACATATGTGCCATCGGAAGCATCGATACCGTCCCGTCACCTTCACGCAAAAAATCGAGATTCTCCAAACAAAATTTCAAGTTCGACCAAATGCTGCGATAAGAGAGCATTACACCTTTTGAAAAACCTGTAGAACCGGAAGTATAATTTATGAGAGCCAACTCGTCAGGTTGGTCTTCATAATATTTTACATCATCTTTTGTAAATCGATTCGGGAATTTCTTTCCGAAATATTCGTTCAGATGTTCCCGTGCATCTGTCAGGTTTTTCTTTTTAGACATGAGTACGGAAAAATCGTTGATCAAAATGATCGCATTGAGGTTAGGCATTTGCGACTCGTTCAAATTTTCCCATACTACGTCTCCAACAAACAAAAGTTTAGCGTCAGAATGATTGACAATATGGTGAACGTTATCTGCTTTGAACTCATGAAGTATAGGTACGGCTACTGCACCGTATGCCAATGTGGCGAAAAAAGCGACTGCCCAATGCGACGAGTTTCGTCCGCAGATTGCGATTTTGTCACCTTTTTGTATTCCTGCGGCTTCAATCAAAATGTGTAGCTTTTCTATTTTACGGGCAATATCTTTATATTGGTATGAAACACCTTTAAAGTCCGATAAAGCGACCGATTCCCAGTGTTCACGAATGCTGTTTTCTATATACGCATTAAAACTTTGTTGCATATTTATGGTTTTTAATAATATTCTAATTACAAACTTACGAAAAAAAGTTCGGTTGGAAAACAATTTGCTATTTTCTTCAGATTTATCTCAAAGAAAGGATGTAGAAAAAGCTGTTCGATAAAAAATGCTGTATGAAATATTCTTCATACAGCATTTTTTATCGAACGGTCGAGATTACAAATCTTTTACATATCGGCACACTCTGCCGTCGGCACTTATACCTTCGATAACGATATGATATGATCCGGGATTATCCGAAGTATAAAACTCGATTTCCTGTTTGCCGTCTGCTCCGATCGTAACGAAAGGATTCCAGTAAATTGTACTCCTTAAATCCGGAGTAGATTTTTGTTTCTCTTCCGGAGTTTCGTATTTAGGGTTATAAAATTGTACGTCTTGGGTATATCCCAATGGTCTGATTGTTATTAATCCGGGAGAAGGAGCACCTTTTACTTCCGCACCTTTTTTTAAAGTGATAATGATTGCTCCTCCACTTCCGGCGCTTCCGAAAATAGAAGCATTACTTCCCTTCATGATTTCAAGGGATGCTATATCAGATACAATAATCGATTCGAGTATCGATCCCCCAATCGGCCCGAATGAGTTTTCATTTTGTTCCATTTCATCTACAGGAGCATCGTACATGACATCATCGACAACAACGACAGGGGGACGATTATTTCCCCGTATGCGTATTTGATTTCCGCTTCGTTGCACTCCGGGAATCGTCCCAAGTAAGTCATACACCGAATTTGCATTAGTGCGTTCTATATCTTCACTATCTATAGAATAATTCATTACGCTCGAATAAATGCTTTTATTTTCATTTTCCTGGCTTATTTTATGTCCTTTTACGACGATTTCTTTTAAATTGATAACACGCATGCCGCCTTCATTATAATATTTATCCCGTACGTTTGCTAAATAATTATCCATATATTGAACGGAATCGTTGACAAAGGGTATTTTATGCACCATCTTCGGAATGGCCGTCGAGTCGATTGTAATATCAACCGTAGCAAATCCCTTTTTGGTTCTGGCTTGAATAACAAATGTAGTGCTGTCGGGGAATAAAAGATTATCTATCATGAATTTTCCTTCAGGGTTGGTCTCTGTCATTTGCAGAATATTTTGTGTTGGCGCAAGTGCAATAATCGGGGCTTTATTCTTTTTTCCGAACAGTCCTTTTACTGTACCGCTGATGTATAGTCCCTGCTCTATCGGATATTGAACATTTATATCGGGGAGTTTATTTATGTCTTTTATCTTGAATCTTTTCCATCCGTGAGTGAGCATTACGAAATCTAAATAACGTTCGGTTTTACCGGAATTGTCTTTGAAATAAAATCCGGGAGCTTCTATATTCCCTTTTAGATCGGATGTTAAAAGAATATTAGAACATATATTATCGGCCAAAGAATCGTTTTTTACGAGATTATTGTCGGTTATGCTGATTGAATATTCTCCCGGTAAAGGCATCCCGTCGATGCTATTCGTTACTGCAATGTTCAGTTTTACTTTTTCTCTTTTTCCATATTCTTTTTTATCCGTAATTATCTCCCATTTATCTGTAGGCGGATGTTTGATGAAAACAAGCCGTTCGCTGATAGGCATCCCCTTGCTGTTTAACAGCATGAGGTGAGTAATTCCGTTTTTCAGAGTTTTGTCACTTATTTTTCCTATGCTATTTTGTTCAGTAATACGGGTCAATACTCTTAATTCTCCGCGTGTATGAGCCAATAAATACAGTGTATCGGGCAAAACTGTGTTTTCACTTTTTTGTACTTGATAACGAATGTAGCCTTTATAGTGAACTGCCGCTAATTTTATCCCGTCGTTTTTTACTTCGGGAAGTTCAAACCGTTTCGTAACATTGTCGCTCGATGTGACGATAGCGTGAAATTTATCTCCGGCTTGAGGCGAAATACTGACTGCCCCCATTCCTCTGTATTCACTGCCGAATACAGAAATCGTATCACCGTTTTGGTTCAATATAATACCGGTTATTTCTTTTGAAAAACCATTGCTACCTAAAGCCTTGAATGCTACGATCTGGTTTGTCGTATTTAATAATTCTCCACCTTCGGGTAGAAAATCGACGTGAAAATCTTTTGAAAAGTCAGGAATGAAAAACGTTCTGTCATAAGTATATTGCTTATCGTCAAATCGGACATCGATGCGACGTTGTATATCGGGAGTTTTAAATTCCGGCAAAGAGATGTATATGTATCCTTCTTCGTTTGTTACCGAAGTTCCTTTTATCGGTTTTTTTAGTTCTTTGTCAAAGATTGTATATTTTATCTTTGTTTTGCTGAATACCCCGTTTGTATTGTTGAAAAATTTGATTTTAGCAAGGTATCCGTCATCTGTTTTCTGGTATTCGATAGAGGAAAGAATACTCACATCTATGGCATTTCCTATTTTAATATCTCTGAGATACATGTATTCGGGATCAGCATTTACCATCCAATTGCTGTATGCTCTTATGTAATAATCACCGGCAGGCATTTCGGCAGGTAAAACGAAATTGTTTTGAAACCCATGTTCTTGCCGTTTTACTTTTTTTCGTTGAATGATAGAGTCGTTGCGGTCTATCAGTTCTACCGTAATAAAGTTGCTGCGAGTATTGTCGATGTGAGTAATGGCATTGACAAGATAACCTTTGAACCAAATGCTTTCTCCTGCACCGTAATAAGGCTTATCCAATTGTAGATATAACTTTTCTTGAGGGATGCGGCTGATTATATCGAAATATGAGGTTAATTTGTCTTCTTGAGAGAATGTTTCTGACTTGTCTTTATTTTGGCTATATATATTAGGGACTAATCCTATTAATAAACATAAAACAACAGATGTTTTAAGTTTGTATAAATATGTGTTCATGGAGTTTTGTTATATCGGATTATCGGAAATGGGTTTGTTATGTTTGGTGTTTAGACTTTCGAATGATCGGGAAGTTTAATCGATAATGTCTTTTAGGGTAAACTTTGAATTTGTTTTATGTAAGATATGAACTCTTCGTTAGTCATTTTAAAATCGCGCTCTTTATAATGTACATAATCTTCAAAATAGTCACTGGCTATGTCGGCGACAATATCTTTTCCACTCAAACCGTTTTCGTTTAACTTTCTCTCTATTTTATCTTTAAACCACTGTACAGTTTTTATTTTCTCCTCCCACAACTCGGGTCGTTCCTGAGATAAAACATGTTCATTTTTAATAATCAGATAACATGTAGCATAAAATTTCTCGATACTATTGAATATAGATTCAAATGTTTCAAGTATGGGAGATTGTAGATTGCTCAAATAAATTTCAGTCTGTGTCATAAATGTTCTCGTTATGTTACAAAAATAAGATTAAAGTATAGAATAAAAAATATTTCGATAAATTAAATAGGGTTCTATATTAGAAAATCATATAATTTTTATAATAGTCGGGGAATAAAAATATAGGAATACTCTATTAGGGAAATATGGGATAAATCAAAGGAGTGAAAGGTATATAAATCCTTGTTCCTTTGATTTTTTGATAGATTGTTAGAACCTATAAATTTTGCTCAGATTAAGAGCCTGTTTAAATTTTCCAGGGTCAGTTTTGAGAATTTCTTCCGAGTATGTTTTTCTGCTTTTACGAGGATGATAGCGGGCTATCTGACGAGTAAAACGGAAAAAAGACCGTGAGAAAACAGAGAAATGATCTGATAATATTTTCTTTAGTCCGAAAATTTAGACGACAGGTTCTATTATCGGTAGGTCTATTTTTTCAGTGTGAAAAGAAATTCGAGACCTCCATTGATCTGATTTTTTGCCAGAATTTCGCCTTTGTGGAATAATACCGCGTTTTTTACAATTGCCAGTCCGAGACCAGTGCCTCCCAATTTGCGGGAACGTCCCTTATCTACTCTGTAAAAACGTTCGAACAGGCGGTTCAGATGTTCTTCCGAGACCCCGATTCCGTTATCCGAGAAAGAAAAATAGTAATAATTATCATCTTGTAAATAACAGTGAATTGAAATGGTAGTCCCTTCACCGGCATAAGCAATGGCATTATCCGTAAGATTTCTGAAAATCGAATATAGAAGAGAGTGATTCCCATTCAGTGTCATATTTTCAGGTAGTGAAATATCCAGTTCCATTTTCTTGTTTTCCAAAGAAGTAGAAGTATCGGCAATAACCTCTTCGATAATTTTATTTATCGATATAGGTTCGCAATCGAAAAGATCGTTCGATTCGTCGATTCGGTTCAATATCGAAATGTCATGCAATAGATCTGTCAGCCGTTTTGTTTGGGCATAGCACCTATCGAGAAACAGTTCGCGTTTTTCTTCAGATAAAGTCGGATTATCGATGATAGTTTCCATATATCCCTGAATGCTGCTAACCGGAGTTTTGAGTTCATGAGCGATATTTTGAGTCAACTGACGTTTCAGCCGACTTTCTTCTTCTTGTTGAGTTACGTTGTTTATCGATATTTCGAATGAATTATCTTGAAACAAGATACATTCTATTTGAAATGATTTGCTGTTTTTACTCAATAGAAATGAATCGCTTATAATTTCTTCACGGGAATGATTCGGGTAGCTGTTTTTATCGACGAAATCGAATATTTGCTTAAACTCTTGTACTTCAAAAATATCATCGATAGAAGAAAACGGCTCGTCGGAAATCAAGTTTGCATATTGTACAAATAGATTATTTGCTACGATAACCTTTTTTTCTTGAGAAAAGACGGCGAGTCCTTCTTTAGAGATTTGTAAATGTTTGATCAATTTCTCTTTTTCGATAGAAAGTTCTTCTTTGGTGTGATGCAGATTTTTGTAAATGCGGATGATATTGTGAGTTATGTCTCCGATGTCATTATGAGCTAAAGGCATATTTACATCGATCGGTTTTTCTTGTTTTGCCCGGTTTGAGAAATCTCGAAGTATAGAGATCGATTTTCCCAATTTATTACAAAAATAATAAAGTATGATGATAGCTAATGCGGAAGTTATGATTAATATATAAGTAAACTGACTATCGCTTTTCAGCATAGATCCGGTTGATAAATCGAAAGGAAGAGCCGATCGGACGATTACATCTTTATATTTCCGGGCAGAATAAAAATAATCTTTGCCCGGACGTGTTTCGGAACTTCGTAAAGAATATCCGATTCCGGAATGAATTGCTTGATCTATTTCCGGTCGTTTTTTATGGTTGGGTAGAGGGATAGAATCGTTATGTCCGCTGTCGGTAATAACTTTTCCGTCCAGAGTCGTAATGGTTACACGTAAGTTTTTGTCGGTAATACCGGCTATTATAGAATCAAGTTTAGCTTCAGTCATCTGTGAAGAGGAATATTCTCTATATATCAGATTGTTGTAATCTTGAAGAATCGAATTAAGCATTCCTTTTCGAGTCTCTTTGTCCAGATTGAACTGGGTAAAGAAAATAACCAAAATGAATGTGATAAACAAGGACGCTATCGATATGAAAAGCTCTATGTGAAAAGGTATTCTGCGTTTGTCTTTCTCAGTGTAACTCATTATTTTAGCTTTAGTCAAGCATTTTCGAAACAATATCCATATCCCAGACGGGTCACGATATTTTTCCCGTATTCTCCTATTTTTTTCCTTAATCGGGTGATATTTACATCTATTGTGCGGTCTAATACATATACCTCGTCACTCCAGACACGAGAGAGTATTTCTTCACGAGAGAAAACGTGACCTTGATTTCCTAATAGAAGTTTCAGAATTTCGAACTCTTTTTTGGTCAGCGTGATTTCTTCTCCTTTGATTGTTACTTTTTTTTGCGGTATATTAACAAGAAGTTGATCAAAGGAGAGAGTTTCCTGACTTGTGTTGTTATTTGTTACCGTTCGTCGCAGAACAGCCTTTACCCGAGCAATGACTTCTCTTATTGAAAATGGTTTAGAAATGTAATCATCCGCTCCGAGGTTGAATCCGGTCAATCGATCGTTTTCTGTGTCTTTTGCGGTTAAAAAGATAATTGGAATTTTGGCTTTGTTATCATCTTTACGAATGATATTTGCCATTTTGAATCCGCTGATTTCTCCCATCATTACATCCAGCATGAGCAGATTATATACCGACAGATCTTTCTTTAACGCTTCTTCTGCAGAATTAGCGGTATCTACTTCATAACCTTCTGTTTCGAGGTTAAACTTTAGTATTTCGCAAAGATCTTCTTCGTCATCGACTACCAGAATTCTGTAATTTGTCATAACTGTTTATTTTTTATTGCAATACAAAAGTCAGTAAACACTGTTTCGTCAGTGTGAAATATATATTACAAAGATATTACTTTCTTCATAAGGGGATGGCTTCGTTCTTTTAACAAAGATAAAAATAAAAATGAAAATTTGTTTGGTCAGGTAAGAAAAACATTTGATTGGTATTTGGATAGTATGTTCATTTTTTATTGACAGAGAAGGGTAGTACCGTTCTCAGATGTTCTAAAGAACGACTTGCTGTCGGAGAATCAAAAAATTGCGTATATTTGCAAAGAGAAAAAGCAAAGAAAAAATAAATGAAGAATATTCGCAATTTTTGTATTATTGCACATATAGATCACGGAAAAAGTACATTGGCCGATCGTTTATTGGAGTTTACAAATACCATAGCAGCTAAGGACCTGCAAGATCAGGTATTGGATAACATGGATTTGGAGCGGGAGAGGGGAATTACTATCAAGAGTCATGCCATACAGATGGAATATATATATAACAATGAAAAGTATATATTGAACTTGATCGATACTCCGGGACATGTTGACTTTTCATACGAGGTATCCCGTTCTATCGCTGCTTGTGAAGGGGCTTTGCTGATTGTGGATGCCTCTCAGGGTATTCAGGCACAGACGATTTCCAATTTGTATATGGCGATCGAAAATGATTTGGAGATAATACCTGTTGTCAATAAAGTAGATCTTCCCAGCGCAATGCCCGATGAAGTTGAAGATCAGATCATTGAATTGATCGGTTGTAAGCGAGAAGAGATAATCCGTGCCAGTGGTAAGACCGGTGTCGGAGTTGAAGAAATTCTTCAATCGATTATCGAACGTATTCCTGCGCCGACGGGTGATCCGGAGGCTCCTTTGCAATGTCTTATATTCGATTCCGTATTCAATCCGTTTAGGGGAATCATCGCATATTTTAAGATTATGAATGGTGTGATTCGGACGGGTGATAAAGTAAAGTTTGTTGCTACCGGTAAAGAGTATGAAGCCGATGAGATAGGAGTCCTTAAGTTGGACATGTCTCCTCGAAAAGAACTTGGAACGGGTGATGTAGGATACATTATTTCGGGAATAAAAACATCTCGGGAGGTGAAAGTAGGGGATACGATTACGCATATAGCACGTCCGTGCGATAAAGCAATCGATGGTTTTGAGGAAGTGAAACCTATGGTATTTGCAGGAGTATATCCGATCGAAAGCGAAGATTTCGAAGATTTGCGAGCATCTTTAGAAAAGCTGCAATTGAATGATGCTTCACTTACTTTCCAGCCGGAGTCTTCGGTTGCATTAGGCTTCGGTTTTCGTTGCGGTTTTCTCGGGTTATTGCACATGGAGATAATTCAGGAACGGCTCGACAGAGAATTTGATATGGACGTTATCACTACAGTGCCTAATGTATCCTATAAAGTATATGATAAAAAAGGAAATGTGACAGAGGTACATAATCCGTCCGGTCTGCCCGATCCTACTCTGATAGAAAAAATAGAAGAACCTTATATAAGAGCCTCTGTTATAACGGCAACCGATTACATCGGGCCGATTATGACGCTTTGTCTGGGAAAACGAGGAGAACTTATCAAGCAGGAATATATTTCGGGTAACAGAGTCGAGCTGATCTATGATTTGCCTTTGGGTGAGATTGTCATCGATTTTTATGATAAGTTGAAAAGTATCTCTAAAGGATACGCTTCGTTCGATTATCATCTCCATGATTTCAGACCGTCGAAATTAGTTAAACTGGATATTTTGTTAAATGGTGAGTCGGTAGATGCATTATCTACTTTGACGCATTTTGACAATGCGGTTTCGTTTGGGCGGCGTATGTGTGAAAAACTGAAAGAACTGATTCCTCGCCAGCAATTTGATATTGCTATACAGGCTGCAATCGGTGCGAAGATTATTGCTCGTGAAACCATAAAGGCCGTGCGTAAAGACGTTACGGCAAAATGTTACGGGGGTGATATAAGTCGTAAACGGAAACTTTTGGAAAAGCAGAAAAGAGGGAAAAAACGAATGAAGCAGATCGGTTCGGTAGAAGTACCACAAAAGGCCTTTCTTGCCGTGTTGAAATTAGACTGAAATAAGCTTTATACCGGTTTTGATAAAGGAACATTCTTTACGAGGATGTTCCTTTCTTATATCGTTTTTTTGCCGAAAAATATTATTTTTGCACTGTATATCTGATACTGTTTAGATTTGAAGCGTCATATTGCGATATGAGTAGAATTATTTTTTTAATATTTCTGTATAGTTTAGACAGTTTCTTTAAAAAAACAGATAATAATTAAACTGTGATAGCTTGATTTCTGTTCTACAAAAAGTTAAGATTTTTAAGTTATGAAAGATTCTATTTTTGCAATCCGTCGTACATTACAAAATTATACGAATGGCGGGTACGTATTAATTATGGTAACGGTATTGGCCATGATTATAGCCAATTCTCCTTTAGCATCGATGTATTTTTCGTGGTGGAATGTTCCTGTCTCATTGCAGATAGGAAGTTTCAATCTGTTTAGCCACCACGGAGAGCCGATGACTTTGATGCAATTTATAAACGATGCTCTTATGGCAATTTTCTTTTTCTCCGTAGGACTCGAGATAAAAAGAGAAGTGTTGGTAGGTGAATTATCATCGGTGAAGCAGGCTTTATTACCGGTTATCGCTGCGGTAGGGGGTATTGTGTTGCCAATTTTGATATTCCGAATGGTTGCCGAAGGAGAAGATATATTACGAGGATGTGCGATTCCGATGGCTACCGATATAGCATTTTCTTTAGGTATTTTAAGTATGTTGGGCAGAAGAGTGCCTATCGGATTGAAAATATTTTTGGCTACTTTGGCAGTAGCGGACGATGTCGGAGGAATCTTGGCAATAGCGATATTCTATTCAGGAGAAATCTATTTTACCTATTTGCTGTATGCCTTTGGGCTGTTAGTGGTTCTGTTAATGGGCTCGAAATGGCATATTAATAGTAAAATGTTCTATATATTGATTGGTATTGCTGTTTGGTTTTTGTTCCTCAATTCGGGAATACATCCGACTATTGCTGGAGTTTTGGTTGCATTCTGCGTACCGGCACATCCTGTGATGCATACCGAAAAATTTATTAATAAGATCAGAGATACGGTTTCCCGTTTTCCGGCATCTGAAAATCAGGAAAGCGGAGAGACGCATATTTTGAGTAAGGAGCAGTTGAATTTATTAAAATGTGTCGAATCAGCTTCCGATAAAGTTATTAGTCCGTTACAAGATTTGGAAGACACATTGCATCCTCTCATAAATTATTTGATTATTCCTTTATTTGCTTTTGCTAATGCCGGCATAGCATTGGATGGTTTTGACCTTTCTTCTGTTTTTCATGGAGTCAGTCTGGCAATATTTTTGGGACTTGTGTTGGGGAAATTTTTCGGAATATTCTCTTTTACTTTTATCGCAATAAAGATGAGATGGGTGTCTATGCCTCATGGTGCTACATGGAAAACAATTGCAGGAGTATCTGCTTTGGGAGGAATAGGATTTACCGTTTCTCTTTTCATTGCAAACCTTTCGTACGGAGATATGCCCGGAGGCGAATTGTTATTGAATCAGGCAAAAATGGGGATTCTGTTAGGATCATTGCTGGCCGGTATTATCGGTTATACATTATTAAATTTGTTTTTACCGAAACATTTGTCCGATGAAGAATTATAAATAGATGAAAACCATAAAAAAGATAAGGCTGTCATCCCGACAGCCTTATCTTTTTTACTACTTAATTAACCTAAACCTTAATTCCATGAAAATCTGTATCAAATATAAAGATATGTTTTTATACAAAACAAATATGTCGATCGAAATAGTTTTTTATTTAACATGATTTGTTAAATGAGAATAATGTGTTAACAAAATAAAGGTTTCTTGTTAACATTTTTCGGTTTGCTTTTAAATAGACTCTTAGAATATTCGAAGAACTTTTCTCAATATGATATTGTTCTACTATAAAAACTATTTTTATGATATTAGTAACGGACATTGTCAATTGTTTAGGTAATGATGTACTGGTTGCTTTAGATGAAAAAAGATCTGTAATACCTGTTCGAGTAATGGCAGATCGACAGCAGGGTTTGCCATCTCTTAAATATTTAAATACCGAAGTATCTGAAGTATCCTTATTTGATATGCCTTCTTTAGATAAGGCTTTTCAAGGTATCGACCGACTTTTGATTTGTAATTCTAATTTTTTACAAGATTATCGGTCGGCATATACCAATTTAATAAGGTGTGCTCAGGGATCGAAAGTCGAACATATTATGTTTGTCAGTTCTGTTTCTCATTCTGGAATATCTTCCCGGATGGTACGTGAGGACAGGGAAATTGAAAATCTCATAAAGTCGTCGGGAATACCTTATACGATTCTTAGAATCAATATGTTAATGGAATATCTCCCTTTTTTTATAGGAACATCGATCGAAGGTCGGCATATCTATTATCCGGGAGGAAATGGTCGTATAGGTTTTGTATCTTCGAAAGATGTAGCAGAAGTCATTTCTGAATTGTTGATAGAAAATACTCCTGAAAATAGGATATTTACATTGACGCATGAGATTTCATACTCTTTTGAGGATATTGCAGATAAACTTTCTCGACAAATGGGGTATAAGATAGAGTATGAACCAATAGACCTCAGTATATATGAGGAAGCTCTTTTAGATATGAATTTATCGTTATTTGTTGTAAAACGATTGAGTTCTATCGCTGTTGCCATAGTTCGCAATGAATTCGATCAGACTGGTTATACGCTGCAAAAGTTGTTGAATAGGGAGAATTCTTTACCGAAATTGAAATCCGGAATTAAAAGTTGGTTTTTTAAAAAAGATTCTGCACCGTTGGAATGGACTCATTCTTTGACTTCATTATCGGATTATTTGCGTTTGGCGTATTCCGTATGATTTTGATTTGATTGTCTGTATTTTTCTTATCTTTGGAATATGGTTTTGACTTTTTGTGGTGAAATTTAAATCTTATCAAATTTTATGCGGAGTCTGGATATATTTTTATCTGAAAATTTAGATGAGTTTTTAGTAATGAATAAATGTTTTTTATACTGAGAAAATAATTAAAAGTATCAATATTATGAAAAAGAGTTTTATAATAGTATTATCCTTGACGGCAATATTATTGACTGCCTGCAAAGGGAAAAAGCTTATAGATAAACAAGAGTTGGCATCTCAAGAATGGATATTATCCGAGTTTAAGAATGGGGATACACTGCAAAAGTTACCAACTGAAAAATTGACGATACTTTTTACCGATACGAATACTGTTTACGGTATGGCAGGTTGCAATCGTTTTATGGGACGTTATGAGTTATCTAAAGAAAAAGGGTTCATGATGACCCCCGGAGGTATGACTATGATGGCTTGTCCGGATCTCGGATTTGAAGACATATATATGAAAGCATTGTCCGGTACTCATTTCGCATCGATGGAAAATGAGAAACTTATTCTTGAAGGGAATGATGGAAAGACTGTTTTAATATATGAACCTTATGTTGAGGAAGTGGGAGTGGCTATGGATGAACATGGTTGTAATGCCGCCGCCGGATATATGTGGTCTGAAGTGAGAAAAGATTGTATCCGCATATTTGAGACGGGAATACGGATGGATTCGCAAACTGATAAAAATGCTACTTCTTCGGCCTTTTTGGTTTTCTCTCCCGATTCATTGCAAGTAGAGTTATTCCTTCCTGAAGAAGAAATACAACCTGTGTTAGACCGCCGTTCTTTACCGAAAGGAGGATATGCATGGAATCAGGAAGATGATGATACATATAATGTGACGAAAGAAGATGACACCTGGATTATTAGTCGTCGAGGGATTGTTCTATACACTTCTGTTTCGAATGCGAAATGACAAATTTGTATTTATAATAAAAGTCACTCTAAATCATTTGATTTTAGAGTGACTTTTTTGTTTGGGAATGAAATATTTTTAGAGGATGAATGTTTATAATTCATATCCCCAGTCTTTCAAGGCGAAGTCCCAATTGTTTTCTACGATACGTACTGTTTCTTCTTCGTATTTATATTGGTTCTTTTTATATCCTTTTTTGGTATCCAAATAAGCTTCGATTGCCGGACGAGCATTTTCAAAACCGGGAATAGATAGTGATTCGTAAATATTCTTGGTCATCTCCAAGGCATTCTTTTCGAAATCTTCGAATTTGACTTCTATGAGATTCCCTTTGGGGATGAGGTTTTTATCTTTTTCATATTTGAAATATAAATCTCGGTACGTCTTGACAATATTATCTTGGATTTCCTGATTCGAGAACTCTTCTAATTTCAAAGGTTGTATAGTGTTTGTAAAAAAACTTCTTGTCGATTCGAATACGGTATATGGGTTTCTCATCAAATATATAAATTTCGCATTCGGGAACATTTCTAACAATTGAGGTATTCTTCCCGTATGGGGCGGATTCTTTGACAAAAAGCGGCTACCTTTCGTATTCCATAGCGATACTTTAATCAAACGTTCGAAAACAGATTTAAACGCTTCCAGTTCTTCGGGAGTAATATCTTCAAAAAGCAGATATTTTTTACTGTATTCTTGCCAATATTTTGGGAAAAACCAGAAATTGTAAAAAGAATACGGTATCATATTGGACAATGCGAACTCTTCTTCTTGAGGTAAATCGACTTTTAACTCCATGTTATCTGTCGGTCTTTTATCCGGCATGAGCAAAGATGTCTGTTTCTTAAAGAACGATTGTCCGAATAACATCAAGTTGGGAAATACGGTTTGATAAGTCGTATTATATCCGAATTGCTTATCACAAGAAAATACGTTATGGACAAAAGTTGTTCCGCTTCTCCAGTGACCGAGTATAAATATCGGATCATTTTCTATTTTTTTATCAGCAAGTAATTTTTTATACTTGCGGTCTTCGAACGGTTGTAATAGACTTAATAAACGGCATACTGATTTTGTCAGGTAATATTTTTGTTTATACCCTTTATCAACGATGCGTCCTTCGGTAACTCCTTTAAATGTTTTCCAGTCTGCACCTACAAGAGTGTTGATCGGAAGTTTCGAAAATTCTAATAAACCCATATTATGATAACTTGATGTTGATGATGTCCTCTACTGCTGAGGAGATGTTCTGACGGAATACAGTACATTGATCGCTATCGGCACTTATTGTATCGTTAGTCTTTTCGTCGGATAATCGTATCGTAACCGTCTTTTCCGGGACATCGATAATTTCGTCCCGTGAATCGATGCAAATTACAATAATACCTTGTTTTTGTAATGCTGAAGCTAAGGATATCATATCTTTTCCTGAAATGTCCAGTGTCTTAGAATCGAATACGACAGCAATGTGCCCTGTGTCGAATAAGCGTCGTTCCAATATTCCGGAAAGTTCTCTGACCGAAGAGAGCTCTTTCCCGGAAATGACGAATAATTTTCCTTGCTGTCCTAATGTTTTTATGCGTTCTTCTGTCGAGACGAGAGATTTTCCCTGTCTCATACGTTCACAATCTTCTTCTGTAATGGTTGATGCAAGGTCCGATGCATCTACCTGGTCGATGATCATTCCTACGGCACAGGTATTGTTGGTAATCGGGTCGATCAAAATAAATGCTCCGCAACTTTTATTTTGTTTGTAAGGATCAAAAAATAAAGGTTTGTTAGTCATGAACACGGCACGGCCGATTTCATTTAATTGGAGATTCTCGGTCATGGATTGTTCCATGGTATTAACATCTACTTTATAACGGATCTGGTCTATTCTGACCCGAGTCGTGTTTGTCGTATGTTTAATGTAATATTGTAAGTCCCTGTCCATAGGTTTTTCGTCCATCCATACGAGCATTGCTTCAAAATTTCTGCTGATACGAGGAAGATTATCGGGATGTACGAGCATTTCACCTCTCGATAAGTCTATTTCATCCTCTAATGTAATAGTAATCGATTGAGGAGAAAAAGCTTCATTCAATTCCCCTTCATATACATGAATCCCTTTTACATGGGATATTTTTCCTGACGGGATAGCCATGACCTTATCGCCTTTACGCACGATTCCGGAGGATATCTTCCCGGAAAAACCTCTGAAGTCTAAATTGGGACGCAATACATATTGTATCGGGTATCTGAAATCTTTTAAGTTATGGTCGTTGGCGATGTGTACGGTTTCGAGAAAGTCAAGCAAAGCAGGTCCTTCATACCAAGGCATATTGTCCGATTTATCTACGACATTATCACCTTTTAATGCCGACAATGGGATACAGTTGATGTCAGGAATACCTAATGGAGTTACAAATTGCTTGTAGTCTGCTACTATTTTGTCGAATACTTGTTGATCATACTCTACAAGGTCCATTTTATTAACCGCCAAAACTACGTGCTTAATGCCGAGAAGAGATACAAGATAAGTGTGTCGGCGTGTCTGGGTAATAACACCGGTACGTGCATCGACGAGAATAATTGCAAGGTTTGCTGTCGAGCCTCCGGTGATCATGTTTCGGGTATATTGTTCATGACCCGGAGTATCGGCAATGATAAATTTCCGTTTGTTTGTAGAAAAATATCGGTAAGCTACGTCTATTGTGATACCTTGTTCTCGTTCAGCTTTTAGTCCGTCTAATAATAAAGCATAATCGATATTGTCACCTGCATTTCCGACTCGCTTGCTGTCACGTTCCAAAGCATCTAATTGGTCTTCATACAATTTCTTGCTGTCAAAAAGCAAACGACCTATTAATGTCGATTTTCCGTCATCTACCGAGCCGGCAGTTAGTAATCGAAGCAAATCTTTTTTCTCGTCTTGGTCGAGAAAATCGGATATATTTAGTTTTGTTGCCATCTTTTCTGTCCTTAAAAATAACCTTCTCTTTTTTTCTGTTCCATACTGGCTTCTTGATCGAAATCTATTACCCGAGTCGTGCGTTCCGATTTTGTAGTAACCATCATTTCCTCTACAATTTTTTCAATGGTATCGGCATCAGACTCTATCGCTCCTGTAAGAGGATAACACCCTAAAGTGCGGAATCTGACTTTCATCATTTTTGCCTTTTTACGGTATTCTTCAGGCATTCTATCGTCATCTACCATGATTAGATTTCCATCTATGTTGACGATCGGACGTTCTTTAGCAAAGTACAGAGGAACAATAGGAATATTTTCTAATCGAATATATTGCCATATATCGAGTTCTGTCCAATTAGAGAGAGGAAATACCCGAATCGATTCACCTTTGTGCACTCGTGCATTATAAATATCCCAAAGTTCGGGACGTTGGTTTTTAGGATCCCATTGGTGAAAACGATCACGGAATGAAAAAATACGTTCTTTCGCACGGGACTTTTCTTCATCTCTGCGAGCTCCACCAAAAGCAGCGTCAAACTTATATTTATCAAGAGCGTTTAAAAGAGCTTGGGTTTTCATTAAGTCCGTGTGAACTTTACTTCCATGAGTAAAAGGACCGACACCGGCTTTGAAAGCTTCCATATTAGATTCTACGATCAAATTCCAGTCATGTTCTTTGGCATATTTATCTCTGAATTCGATCATTTCTTTAAATTTCCATTTAGAATCGATGTGCATTAAAGGAAAAGGTGGACGTCCCGGAGCAAAAGCTTTTTCTGCCAGACGTACCATTACAGAAGAATCTTTCCCTATAGAGTATAGCATTACCGGATTTTCAAACTCCGCCACTACTTCCCGTATAATGTGTATGGCTTCCGATTCCAGTTCTTTTAAATGACTTAGTTTATAAGTTGACATGTGTTGTTCAAATTTAATTTTAGGCGCAAAAATACTCATTCAGTAAGATACTGAACCGAATTAAATGTTAAAAGAAACTATTCTTGGAAAAACAGTTTTCTTAAGGATTGCTACACTCTCCTCTAAACTTTGAGTAGATGTATCGATTGTCAGATCAGGCTGTTCCGGAATTTCAAAAGGTGAAGATATACCCGTGAAGTCTTTTATTTCACCTTTTCTTGCCTTTTTATATAACCCTTTTACATCGCGTTGCTCACACACTTCAAGCGGAGTGCTTACATAAATTTCCATAAAGTCGTCTTTGCCTATTATATCGGCAGCCATTTGCCGTATTTCGTTTGTCGGACTGATGAACGCGGCGATAGTGACAATTCCGCAATCTACAAACAGTTTAGATACTTCAGCGATCCTCCGGATATTTTCAATTCGGTCGGCTTCAGAAAAGCCGAGATTGTTATTGATGCCGCTGCGAATATTATCGCCGTCGAGGATTCGGCATAATATGCCGTTTTGATACAATTCTCTTTCTAATGCAATCGCTAATGTGCTTTTCCCAGAACCCGATAATCCTGTGAACCAGAGCATAAGTCCTTTTTGTTTCAGAAGCTTTTCCCGGTCGCTACGTTGCAGCATTCGGTCGAATATAGGGTAAATATGTCTCTCTTCCATATTATAATTATTTTATAGGTGTAAATTCCCAAATGAGGGGGATCAATATGATAGATAAAATAAATATTATTAAATTGAGCGGTAATCCTATTTTAAGGAAATCTTTGAATTTGTAACCCCCGACACTTTGTACGATCAGATTGGTCTGGTATCCGATCGGAATAGAAAAACTTGCTGATGCAGCGACACAGATTGTAATAAAAAACGGCATAGGATCTACCCCTAATTCGGTAGAGAGTGATAATGCTATCGGAAAGGTAAGTGCTGCCGCAGCATTGTTCGTAATCGCTTCGGTACAGATGTTGGTGATAAGAAATAATGCAGCTAGTACGGCATGCGGGCCATAATCTTTCACTATATCTATAATTGCGCCGGCAATAATGTTTGCTATTCCTGAATTGGTCATTGCCTGACTGATTGCAAATGCTGAGGCTATGGCGATCAAGACATCCCAGCTTACATATTTTGTATATTTTTTTGCCGGGAATATTTTTAATGCGGTCATGGCAAATAAGGCTGCTGCAGCAAAGTAGAACATATCTATTTTCATACCGTTGACTCTGGGCATATATTCCCCGATTGTCGCTCCGACAATCATAAAAATAAGAATGACCGAGGCGAGCCAGCGACGGCTTTTTTGTTGGGGAGCTTCGAAATCTCCGGCATCGGATACAAGATAAAAAACTTTAGAATCTCCCCATGTCGGTATGAAGGAATCATCTGTAAGTAAGACAAGATTGTCACCCTCCTGCAATTTTAATTTATTCAAACCGGTAGTGATACGCTCTCCATTACGATTTACTGCAGTGACAATTCCTCCGTAATGTCGAAAAAAGTCGAATTTACCTAATGTCTGTCCGATACCGGGAAAACGTGGACCTAAGACTACTTCTACCAATTTTACGGCTGATTGGATGAAGTTTTTATCTGCATTTTGTAAACAAGTCAGTTTTATTCCTTCTATGTTGATAAGCGTTTTTAAGCTGGAAGATTTTCCTGCCAAGATAATTTGGTCTGATGCTCGTAAAATAATACGTTGTTTATCAGCCGGCATGAAGCTGTTGTTGCGATATATTCCGTAAACGCTCATTTGGGGAATTTCTTTAAAATGTCCGTGATCTATCACTGCTCCTGTCAAAAGGCTATTCTCAGGAACAATCGCATCGAAATAATATTCTTTTATTTCTTTTCCCGTATCACCGTTGAGACTATTTCCCGGAAGTAGTTTTTTGCTGGCAATGAAAATATAGATAAGTCCCGCGATTGTTATGATAATGCCGATTTTGCTTAGTTCGAACATTTTTAGACCTTCGTACCCTGATTCCTGCATCATTCCATGAACGACAAGGTTGGTCGAAGTTCCTATTAAAGTACAGAGCCCTCCCAAAATGGTAGCGTATGAGAGAGGAATCAAAAATTTTTGCGAAGGCATATTTACAAATTCCGCCCATTTTTTTATGATCGGGGCGAAAATAACGACTACGGCTGTGTTGTTTAAAAATGCAGAGATGAAACTAATCGTCGGAAGCATCCTGAATTGTGCTTTTCTGACAGATGTTTTAGTTTGGGGTAATATTTTTTTTATCAAGTAATCCAGAGCTCCGGATCTTCTGACTCCTTCACTGACCAGAAATAAGATGGCAACCGTTATCATTCCTTGGTTGCTGAATCCTGCCACCATTTCTTTGGGAGTAATGATTCCCATGAGCATAAAACCGATAGCGACCAGCAACAATGTAAGACCGGGTCTCATTTTATCCATTGCCAAGACGATTAACATGGCTATCAGGGCGGTTAAAACAATAATAGCATCTATACTCATTTCGATATATTCAAAATTGTTCAGGTTTATTCGACTATAAACCAGGGATTAAGTAAATTTTCTTTATTATAGGAGATTGGCGTTTGCCGGTCTGTATGATATATCTCTTTTCCCGCTGCACGGGCTATCGCATGTCCGGCGGCAGTATCCCATTCCATTGTCGGAGCGAAACGTGGGTAAATATCGGCGCTTCCTTCACTAACCAAACAGATTTTTATGGAACTTCCTACTGAAGTTGTTACTAAATCTGAGTGTATTTGTTGTAAATCTGCAATGAAAGACGCTGTTTCGGGACTCAAATGTGAACGAGATGCAACAACCGTGAATGGATTGTTTTTTCTTTTGATCGGTAATTGAATAGCATATTTTCGTAAGGTTTCTGTAGACAAATTTTCCGGTTTAGCATCGATATTTTCGACTTTATATGCTCCGTATCCGGTCAGTCCATAATAAAGAGTTTTCTTTACGGGAATATAAATTACTCCCAATTCGGGAATTCCATTTACAACAAGAGCTATATTGACAGTAAACTCTCCGTTACGTTTAATAAATTCTTTAGTTCCGTCTAAAGGATCTACTATCCATAATTTTTTCCATGATTGGCGGATCGAATAGTCAATGCTTTTCCCCTCTTCACTTAATACCGGGTAGGAAGTTTGATTCAGAAAGGATAAAATTATTTCATTTGATTTTTTATCAGCTATCGTGAGAGGAGAATTATCTGCTTTTTGTTCGATCTTGAAATCTGCGTTCGGATCGGTGTATATTTTGATAATCTCTGATCCTGCTTCGATAGCGGCACGGATAGCTGTATTTAGTTCATTTTGCATATTTTCGGATAAAAACAAGGTATAAGCAAATGCTTGATTCCCTAAAATGAAGTTACAAAGATAATAAAAACTTTATTATATACTGTGAGGAATTTGATAATGAGTAGAAGTTTGGTAGAGATTTTATTGAAGAAAGAATAAATATTTAAAAGAGGGAGGATTATTTTAGTGTCTGTTTAAGTTTTACTCGGATCAGATTTGAGATTTTTTCGAGGGAAATAGCGGGCTATCTGACGGGTGAAAATGCTAAAGTGACCGGATAATATTTATTTGTTGGAAAAATTAGACAGGCTTTTATTACCGGTTTAAATTTTGAATGAATTTTAATCGCTGAATAATAGATTTAAAATAGTATGAATTTATGATATATTCTATATATTTGATTCGAAATAAATTATTGCATCATGGCTGGAGATAGTATCGTCGTTTTTATGACTTTTGGTGATTTGACGGAAGCATATCTTGTTAAAGGGATATTAGATGATAATGCAATTCCGTCTTTTATATCGGATGAGAATGTCTTGTCGGTTTATCCTTTATATAATCAAGGACTGGGAGGAATAAAATTGTCTGTGTTTGAGAGAGATCTCGAGAGTGCGACAAGATTAGTTAAAGAGCAACAAGAGGCTTCTTTTATTCCTGAAGATCAAAAAGTCGTGAATAGTTTGGCGGATGACGGGCCTGTATGCCCTGTTTGTGGCTCACGAAATGTTGCTTATGGAGCTTCTGTCCAACATAAATATAATTGGTTGACTATATTTATATCCATATTCCTTCAGGTATATCCGTTTGCAGTCCGTAAGAGGTTTCATTGCTTTGATTGTGGAACAGATTTTAAATATAGGAAGAATTAAATATATGTCAAAAAGCTGTTTTTTTACGATATATTAGGGCTTGCTGATTATCTTTGTAGAGATTTTAGAGTGGTTTCTCCTTATGAAAAAAGGAATAAATAAATTAATAATCTGTTTAATTTTATTTTGTATGGGTTGTACATCTGTAAACAAAGAGCATGTTTATGTGTTGATTGAGACTGAATTGGGCGATATTAAAATCAAATTATATAATGAAACGCCTCTCCATAGAGATAACTTTGTCAAATTGGTAAAAGAAGGCTATTATAACGATCTTTTGTTTCATAGGGTTATAAAAGATTTTATGATACAAGGTGGAGACCCTGATTCTAAGGGAGCTGCTGCTGATAAAACATTGGGGAGCGGGGGACCGGGATATACCCTTCCTGCAGAAATCGTGTATCCTTTGTATTTCCATAAAAAAGGAGTTTTGGCTGCGGCTCGTCAGGGAGATGAAGTGAATCCGAAAAAAGAGTCTTCCGGATCTCAGTTTTATATAGTTACCGGAAACGTATATTCTGAGGGAAAATTGAAAAATTTGGAACAGCAGCTCACTCAAATGAAAGAACGGAATATCTTTAATCGTTTGGTGGGAGAACATAGATCGGAAATTATGCAGTTGCGTAAAAATCGCGATCAAGAAGGGTTGATGGCTTTACAGGATACACTTGTTGCACAGACTCATGAAATTTTGATGGATGAAGGACCGGTAATGTTTACTCCAGAGCAGAAAGAGGCATATACATCGATGGGCGGAGCTCCACATCTCGATGGAGAATATACTGTATTCGGTGAAGTCGTAGAGGGACTGGATGTCGTAGATAAAATTCAGTCGGTAGCTACCGGTAGAGCCGACCGCCCGAAAAAAGATATTTCAATGCGAATGAAAATTATAGAATAGTGATTCGAATCAATAAATATTGTTTGCCAAACGGATTGCGTTTAATTCATCATCAAGATAAAGAAACTCAGATGGTGGCATTAAACCTTTTGTACGATGTCGGGTCTAAGGATGAAAATCCGAACCGTACAGGGTTTGCCCATTTGTTTGAGCATCTGATGTTCGGTGGGTCTGTTAATATTCCCGATTTCGATACTCCGTTGCAAAAAGCCGGTGGTGAAAATAATGCGTGGACAAGTAATGATATAACGAATTATTATTCGGTAGTTCCGCGTCAGAATGTGGAAACAGCTTTTTGGCTGGAGTCGGATCGTATGCTCGGGCTTGATTTCTCGGAAAAGAGTCTGTCCGTACAGAAGCAAGTCGTAATCGAAGAATTTAAGCAGCGTAACCTGAATCAGCCGTACGGTGATATTCCGTTATTGATAAGGCCATTGGCATATAAAGTGCATCCGTATAGGTGGCCTACGATAGGGAAACGGGTTGAACATATCGAACAGGTAAAACTGGAAGATGTGAAGTCGTTCTTTTATAAACATTATGCTCCGAATAATGCTATTTTGGCAGTTACGGGAAATATCTCTTTTGAAGAGACCGTTGATCTTACCGAGAAATGGTTTGGTCCGATAGAGAGAAGAGATATAGAATTGCGGAATTTACCGATAGAACCTGTTCAGGAGTCTGCACGATTTCAGGAAGTTTCGCGCTCTGTGCCGTTAGATTCGATTACGAAAGTATATCACATGTGCCGGAGAATGGATAAAGAATACCATTGTTTTGACTTGTTGTCCGACATACTATCCAATGGCCGATCTTCCCGGCTGTTTCAACGGCTTGTCATGGATCGAAAACTGTTTGCCGATATAGATGCCAGTATTACAGGTGATATAGATGCCGGATTGTTTATGATCAAGGGAAAAGTCAATAAAGGAGTTTCTTTAGAGGATGCAGACCGTGCTATTGTTGAAGAGTTGCGTAGATTGGGAGAGAATGAGGTGTCGTCGTATGAATTGCAAAAAGTAGTCAATAAATTTGAATCGAACGATCTGTTTTCTAATATTAATTACTTGAATAAAGCAACTAATTTAGCCTATTACGAATTATTGGATAAAGCCGAAAATATCGATAGTGAAATAGAAAAATACAAAGGTGTCACTTCCCGTATGCTGAAAGAAGTAGCAGAAAGAGCATTTGTTGAGGAGAATAGTTCTACTCTATATTATCGTGCAGACGGTAATTTATTGTAAACCGTTTTTTGTGTATTATAGTAAGTAGAGCTGATAAAATCCATTTTGTGATTTTAGAGTAGTTAGATTAATATAATGAAAGACAATCAATACAGGTAGAAACAGGGCTGCAGAGATTTTGCCCGAAGACCTTTATTGTGGATAAATGGGGGAATATATGCGATTTAAGTTGATACTTACAGTAAAATCAGAACATTCGGGAAATGTACTTCCGGTGAGTTACCAATATGAATTATCTTCTTGCATTCATCGGATATTGACTGATAATAAGGAGCTGTATGAACAGTGGTTGAGGATGAATGGGTTTTTACCGGAAATGAGTGTGAAATATAGGTTATTATCTATTTCGAATTTTTATATTCCTAAAATAAAGGTCGAAGCCGATCGTCTTTTTATACTTTCGAAAAGAATACAATTGTGGATTTCTTGTTTGCCGGAGCGTTGTACCGAAGATTTTATAAAGACTCTTTTTGCGGGAAAGATTTTGTTGATAGGTGATCGTCATACTCAAGTAGAATTGCAAGTAGACGATATAATAAAAACGGATATGGATTCTTATCCTGAGACGTTGAGTTATCTTTCATTATCTCCTATTGTATTTGTGCATGTTCGTCCTAATAGAAGTATAGAATATGTGAGCCCCTCTACTCCGGGATACGGAGAGATATTATTGAATCATATTCTGGAAAAGTATCGTCATTTTTATGGGAAAGATTTTTCTGGCGATATGAATTTTAATTTTGAGCTCTTATCTGAACCTAAGCGAAAAGGTATATTTATAAAGCGTTTTACAAAAGAAGAATCGAAGATTATCGGTTATATGTATAAATTCAAGCTGACATTGCATCCTGTTTTGCATCAATTGATTCATAATACGGGATTGGGAGATAAAGTTAATCTGGGTTTTGGTTGCATTGAAATTTTAGAATAATCTGAGAGCCTGTCTGATTTTTTTATTGGAAAAATGAGACAGGCTTTGAATCTTTGTTTCCGAAAAAAAGAAATCTTTGAAAAAAGTGAGGCTTTTTATATGATTTGACAAAATAATTTTTTTATTTTGTCTCTCTAAAGTAATTAGCTTTTTTTCTTAAAGAATTTGAATATGATGGACCTTCATGAAGCTCCTTTGTTGGAGAAGTCTGCTCAGGCAGAGGAGAACATTACCACGGAAAATGTTTCTTTACCGGAAACTGCCAAAGAAAATAAATTGGTTGAAAACAAACTGTCGCGAGAAGAAATAGTAGCGAGAGTAAAAGAGCTTGTAAATCAACCTGTCGAGTCTGTAAAAGACGAGATAGATTTGTTGAAACAAAATTATTATAAGCTTCGTAAAAATGAAGTAGAAGAAGCTCGCCGGAAGTTTGAAGAAGAGACCGGTGACACTTCAGGATTTACTCCTGAGCCTGATGAGTGGGAAGAGGCGTTGAAAGGGTTGCTGAATGTGTTTAAAGAAAAAAAAGCAAAACTTCTTGAGCAACAGGAAAAAGTGAAAGAAGAAAATCTTCTGCGTAAAAAATCTATTCTTGAAGAAATAAAGAAAATTACCGAAGATTCTGATAATATCAATAAACATTATAACGATTTTCAGCAATTACAACAGGCATTCAAAGAAATTACAGATGTCCCGGCTTCTGCTGTTAATGAGTTATGGAAAAATTATCAGTTATATGTCGAGCATTTTTACGATTTATTGAAGATCAACAAAGAGTTGCGAGATTATGACTTTAAAAAGAATCTGGATCTGAAGTTGGCAATTTGTGAATCGGCCGAAGCGTTAGCTAAAAATGATGATATTGTAGCCGCTTTTAAATCTTTACAAGCTTTGCATGATGAGTGGAGAGCTATAGGACCGGTAGCAAAAGAATTGCGTGAAGATTTGTGGAATCGGTTCAAAGCAGCTTCTACAGTAATCAATAAAGCTCACCAGCAACATTTTGAAATTTTGAAAGCTGATGAGCAGAAAAACGAAGAGGCGAAGATTGCGATATGCGAGGAAATTGAAGCTATCGATATGACTGCATTGAAATCGTTTAGTGCTTGGGATGAAAAGACAAAGGATATTATAGCATTGCAAGAACGATGGAAAGGTATAGGTTTCGCCTCCCGTAAAGTGAATAACGCTTTATTCGAACGTTTCCGTAAAACGTGTGATGAGTTCTTTAGACAGAAGGCAGAGTATTTCAAACGGGTAAAAGATGAGATGTCTCTCAATCTTGAGAAGAAGAAAGCCTTGTGCGAAAAGGCTGAAGCTCTGAAAGACAGTACCGATTGGAAAAATACGACTGATCAGATGATTGCCATTCAGAAAGAATGGAAAACTATCGGTCCGGTTTCAAAGAAATATTCAGATGCTGTATGGACTCGTTTTATTGCAGCTTGCGATTACTTCTTTGAGCAAAAAAATAAGCAGACAGCTTCTGTACGTCAGGTTGAACAGGAAAACCTATTGTTGAAAAAGGCCGTTATTGAAAAATTGGATGCTCTTGATGAGGCAATGGCTACGACCGAAGCCATTGCTTTGGTAAGAACCTTGATGGCCGAGTGGAATCAGATCGGTCATGTACCTTTCAAAGAAAAAGACAAGATTTATAAGAGTTATCAGGCTGCTTTGGATAAGCATTTTAAACGCCTGAATATGAATGAAAATAAGAATCGTTTAAATTCTTTTACTTCTGCCGTTCAACAAATGGCGTCCTCTGACCAAGCTCAAAATAAATTATACCGGGAAAGAGAACGACTGATGCGTTCGTATGAACATGTTAAAGCGGAGTTGCAAACATACGAAAATAACATGGGCTTTTTAAATATCTCTTCAAAAAGCGGAGGAGGCATGCTCAAGGAAATGGAACGAAAGATGCAAAAATTAAAAGATGAAATGCAGCTGATTGCTCAAAAAATCGAATTGATCGACGAGAATCTATAAATTAGGTAAAGATTTGTACGGCTCGTAACAGACTGCGGTTTGTTACGGGCTGTTTTATCGATAATCACATAGATGCTTCTATAGTGAAATAAGTGTTTGATAATATGGAGAGAAGAGATAGAGGACGTTTTATAAGAGGATTGGTTGCAGTCGGAGATTTTTGTTGTATCAATCTCGTTTTCCTTATGGTTTATCTGTTTTTCGATTCAGATATGACCCATCAATTCAATCAAAAGATAGTTTGGCTTTTACTAAATATATCTTATTTCCCGGTCGTGTTGATGTTTAATCAGATACATAATACCCGTATTATCTATATCGATTCTTTATTATTGGCGGCTTCTGAGTCGGTAATATTACTGTTTCTGATTTTTATATCATTACTGACATTTTTGCAAATAGAGGTCGGGACGATTGTTTTGCTTACATTTTTTGTCGGTTTCTTTATATCCTTGAATCTTTGGTGGTTATTAGCAAGTAGGGTTCTTAAATATTATCGAAGTAAAGGATTTAATTTTAAGAGAATCATTATTGTGGGTGCTGGAAAAACCGGTTTGATGCTGTTTCGGGAATTACATTCAGATTTAGGATATGGGTATAAATTTTTGGGTTTCTTTGATGATAATGCAGAGTTGAAAGGTCAGATTCCCCAATTGTTGGGCGATACCGGTATGGTCGAAAAATTTGCATTAGAAAATAATGTTGACGAAATTTATTGCGCGCTTCCTGGATCTCAAGATGCTAAAATATTGAATTTACTACAGTTCTCCGAGCGTCATGCTATCCGCTTTTTTATAGTGCCGGAAATCAGCCGTTATGTCTTACGCAGGCTGCATTTTCAGATTATGGGACGAGTACCGGTATTGTCTGTTCGAGAAGAACCCTTGCAGAGGTGGGAGATGAGGGCAGTCAAACGTTTGTTCGATTTTGTTTTTTCTTCGGCTATTCTTTTACTTTCTCCTTTTTGGTTGTTGCCGATAGCTATATGCGTGAAATTATCTTCACCCGGACCTGTACTATTTAAGCAGAAACGTACAGGTTTTATGGGACGGGAATTCAATTGTTTGAAATTTCGGACGATGAAAGTAAATAATGAAAGTGATAAACTTCAAGCAACCAAAGGAGATCCCCGTATAACTCGTATCGGTGAGTTCTTACGAAAAACGAGTCTTGATGAATTGCCGCAGTTTATTAATGTTTTTAAAGGAGAGATGTCGGTTGTCGGACCTCGTCCTCATATGCTGAAACACACAAAAGACTACTCGGCGATTATCGATAAATATATGGTTCGTCATTTTATAAAACCCGGTTTAACGGGGTGGGCGCAAGTAAATGGATATCGGGGAGAGACAAAAGAACTTTGGCAAATGGAAAAAAGAGTAGAATATGATGTCTGGTATATCGAGAATTGGAACTTTATGCTCGATATGAAGATTATTTTTTTGACTTTGATCGGTATTTTTAAAGGTGATAAGAATGCATTTTGATTAAAAAATGTTGGATACTTGTTTAAATTTTGCCGGAATTAATTTGAGAATTAAAGTATTAAATATAGAAGCATAGATTATGAAAACTGCAATTGTCGGAACCGGTTATGTGGGTTTGGTAACAGGAACCTGTTTTGCTGAAATGGGGGCGAATGTTATTTGTGTAGATGTTGACCGGACTAAAATCGAAAAGCTTAAAAACGGTATAATTCCCATCTATGAACCGGGCTTAGAAGAGTTGGTTAAAAAGAATTGTAATGACGGACGATTGAATTTTACGACAGATCTGGCTTCATGTATTAATGATGTGGATATTGTTTTTAGTGCGGTAGGTACTCCTCCCGACGAAGATGGAAGTGCCGATTTAAGTTATGTTTTGGAGGTTGCACGTACTATCGGACGCACGATGAATAAGTACCTGCTTGTTGTTACGAAGAGTACTGTCCCTGTGGGAACTGCAGCTTTGGTGCGTCGGGCTATACAAGATGAGTTGGATATTCGGAATTTGGATATTCAATTTGACGTTGCTTCTAATCCCGAGTTTTTGAAAGAAGGAAATGCCGTGAATGATTTTATGCACCCTGATCGTGTCGTTGTCGGAGTAGAATCGGAAAAGGCGAAAGCTTTGTTGTCTCGCCTTTATAAACCGTTTTTGATCAATAATTTCCGTATTATATTTATGGATGTTCCATCGGCCGAAATGACTAAATATGCGGCAAATGCGATGTTGGCTACTCGCATTAGCTTTATGAATAATATTGCTAATCTTTGTGAGAAAGTCGGTGCTGATATAAATATGGTGCGTGCGGGAATCGGGAGTGATGAACGTATTGGCAGCAAATTTTTGTATGCCGGTTGCGGATATGGAGGATCATGTTTCCCGAAAGATGTTCGGGCATTGATAAAGACTGCGTCGGAAAATGATGTCGATCTTGAGATACTGAAAGCTGTAGAACGGGTGAATGACGAGCAGAAAATGATTTTGTTCAAAAAATTGTCTGCCTATTATTCAAATAAGTTGTCTGGAAAAACGATTGCCGTTTGGGGACTTTCGTTCAAGCCGGAAACCGATGATATGAGAGATGCTCCGTCTCTGTTGCTGGTTGATGCTTTGGTCAAGGCCGGATGTGTTGTAAAAGCTTATGATCCTATTGCGATTCCGGAGGCTAAGCGTCGTTTAGGCGAAGAGCATATTATTTTTGTCGATGATATGTATGACGCTCTGATCGATGCCGACTGTTTGATGCTGGTGACGGAATGGAAACAGTTTAGATTACCTTCTTGGGCGGTGATCCGTAAATTGATGAAAACTCCATATATATTAGATGGTCGCAATATTTATGATCGAGAAGAGGTGAAAGCTTTAGGTTTTGATTACGAATGCATAGGACGTTAGATGACTTTGAACCAGAACACTCCGTTACAGATTCTGAAAAAATATTATGGATATGATACATTTCGTATTCAGCAGGCCGAAATAATCGATACGGTCATATCTGGTCGTGATTGTTTGGTATTGATGCCTACCGGAGGAGGGAAATCTCTCTGTTATCAGATTCCTGCAATTATAAAAGGGGGGACGACAGTTGTTGTTTCTCCTTTATTGGCTTTAATGAAAGATCAGGTCGATACTCTTGATTCGAATGGTATCCCTGCTGCAATGCTGAATAGTTTACAAAATGAGACAGAGACGGCAAAGGTAAAGATTGCTGCTCGGCGGGGAGATTTGAAGTTGTTATATATTTCTCCTGAGCGGTTGATGGGTGAGATAGACGGGCTGTTGCTGGAAATGAATATTTCTTTATTTGCGATCGACGAAGCGCACTGTATCTCGCAGTGGGGGCATGATTTCAGACCGGAATATAATCGTCTTTCTGTTCTTAAAAAATATTTTCCGAAAGTGCCGTTAATGGCATTGACTGCTACTGCAGATAAGTTGACACGTGAGGATATCGTGACTCAGCTTGCTATGGATGACCCTCAGGTGTTTATATCCTCTTTTGATCGTTCCAATCTCACGCTTTCGGTGCGTAAAAATCTGAATAAGAAACAAAAATTATCAGCAATACTCTCATTTATAGAACAGCATCCGCGTCAAAGCGGAATAATTTATTGTATGAGTCGGAACAATACCGAGATGTTGGTCCGAGAACTGTCTCAGTACGGAATTTCGGTGACAGCTTATCATGCCGGGTTATCGTCTCGGGAGAGAGAAACGTCACAGCAAGCATTCTTGAATGATCGAGTGCAAATAATCTGTGCTACGATTGCTTTTGGAATGGGAATCGACAAATCCAATGTGCGTTGGGTCATACATTATAATATGCCTAAGAGTATAGAGTGTTATTATCAGGAAATCGGAAGAGCCGGAAGGGATGGAATGAAAGGCGATACATTACTGTTCTATTCTTTAGGTGATGTGGTAATGCTTTCAAAATTTGCTGAAGAAAGCGGGCAGAAGAAAATTAATTTGGAGAAACTTCGCCGGATGCAGCAATATGCGGAATCTCCGGTTTGTCGCAGACGTATTTTACTCAGTTATTTTGGCGAAACAGTCGATCATGATTGTGGAAACTGTGATGTTTGCAAAAATCCGCCTCAACGGTTTGACGGATCTGTATTGGCACAGAAAGCTTTGAGTGCTATCGTTCGCACAGACCAACAAGTGACTTTTAATTTGTTGATCGATGTTTTGCGAGGGTCGCATAAAGCAGAAATTCTCAAAAGAAATTATGATAAAATAAAAACATTCGGAGTCGGTTCTGATTTAACATTTCGACAATGGCAGGGATATCTTTTGCAAATGTTGCAGTTAGGATTATTCGAAATGCTTTATAATCAGGGTGAACGGTTATCTGTGACAGAATTGGGTTGGAAAGTCCTCCGGAATGAATTGGAAATTAAGCTTACATGGGTAACCGATGAAGTCGTGCAGCCGATAGCCAAAACTCCTAAAAAAACAATGCGTCATGAGGTTTCGGAATTATCTGATGACGAAAAACTTTTTGAAGCACTGCGTGGATTGCGAATGAAGCTTGCGGCAGAAGAAGATAAACCTGCTTATACGATATTTACAGATCGTGTCTTACAAGAGATGGTAGAGCGCAAACCTGTTACACTATATGATTTTGCTCGGATCAGCGGAGTCGGAGAAGCAAAAGTTTCTCGCTATGGTAAGCAATTTGTCGATTTGCTCCGTAAAGAATTGAATGTTAAACGAGAAAGAGGCGATTCATATATCGAGACTTTGATGCTTTTACGTCAAGGCCTAACGATCGAGCAGGTTGCAGAAAGCCGGAATTTAAAGCCTGTTACGGTTTATTCTCATATAGCAGAATTGATTATATCCCGGAAGTTGACAGATTGGAGTGATTATATTTCGGTTTTTGAAATCGAGTCTGTTGCGAATGTCATATCATCTTTCGAAAATAAAACTCAAAATTTGAAGCCTATATATGAAGCGTTAAATGGTGAAATAGATTATGGCAAGATCCGTTTAGCTTTAGCTGTTCTGTCTCTTGAATAATCCTCTGTTCATGTTTATTCATTCGTTATATTTCTCAAAGAACGGTATAACTTTTCCAAATCTTTAGAATAAAGAGATATGTTGATTTGATCTCCCGGTTTGAGTGTATAATTTTTATTAGAAATACATTCATTGTTTCGAATTATATTTTCTATACGGCAACCGTACGGGAGGTTAATTGTTTTATTTGTTCTGCCGGCGAGATAGGATTCCGTATTTATTTCAAACGGAATAGTAATTCTTTCATCCGATTGTGAGTAATCGGCAGGTAATAAGTTTTTGTATAGTTGATCATAAATAGGTTTTACTCCCCAAATCTCACTGATAAAATAAGTTATGCCTACAACAACGGTTATCGGTATTAACATATTGAATTTCTGGGTCATTTCGAGTATTAGAATGATCCCGGTAATAGGAGATCTCACTACCGCAGCAAACAACGCAGACATCCCGATTAGCATGAAAAAACCGAAATGCTCGGGCGAGAGCATTCCGATCCGAATCAAGAGAAGTGCGAATAATTTTCCCGTAAGTCCGCCTATGACCAATAGCGGCAGGAAGATACCTCCCGGAAAGCCAGTTGCATAACAAAGCGTTGTAAATAAAAGTTTTATGATAATAAGAATTACCAATATACCCATTTCGGTATGAATAGCATTTGCCTCTTTTAGTAAGAAATTCTCTCCTCCTGCAACTAATCCTGAAAAGAAATATCCTAAGATATAAGTAACAATGATTATTCCGAGAATACGTATGGAGACCGGTATCCGGCTGTCTCCATATTGCTTTTGAAATCGGAGTAATAAATAGTTGAAGGTTTTTCCTATAATAGTCAATAACGTTGAGAAAAGAATAAATGCAACAGCTATTTCGCCGATATTCATTTCATCAGGGTAGGCCGTATTGATCAAAGTATATGAGTTGACCGTGAATATCTGAGATGCTATCCAGCCGGATATGATTGCAGCTAAAAGTGACGATATGGCGATTTTTACGGAATCGAACTTTTCAACTTCTTCAATGATAAATATCGTAGATGCCAATGGTGCGGTAAAGGCAGAAGAGAGGCCTGCACTCGCTCCGCCTGTATATAAATAACGTTGTTCTGAAATATTAGCCTTTCCCCACTTTCCGATTAATTTTGCAATGAATCCTCCCATTTGGACAGACGGACCTTCTCTTCCTAAAGAAAGTCCCATACCTATTCCGGCAACGCCTCCTATAAATTTAGCTATCAATGTTTTTAGCGGATGGATAAATTGAAATCTTCCGAATATCGCACCTTCGATTTGCGGTATTCCGCTCCCTGAGATAATAGGATATTTTTTTACAAGATACCATATTGCTATTCCGATAATCCACATGATTGTTATGATTATCGGATGAAACCACCAAGAGTAAGATGATGAAAAAAGAATGTCCCGTAAATCAGAAGACTTCACGAGTAAATAACGGAAAGGAACAGTAATAAGTCCGGTCATTCCTCCGACTACGATACAGAGCAGATATAATTTTACATGAGAAAATTTCATTATGAACAAGAAGAATACATATTTTCATAGTATAACGTTTTTGTTTTATGCTCTGTTCGTATAACCCGGAATTTTAATGTATGTCTTTTTTCTTATGTATATCCGAACGTAAAGTCTTATATGATAGAATGTGTATGGTTATACCGGTGGATATTGCAATTAAAAGTATGGCTATCCATAATTCGGCTGTGACCCATATAGATATTCCTATAGTAATCCATAAAGTTGTTATGGTTATGACCTTTCCTCGTAAAGGGATTGCTTTATATTCATGAAAATTACGAATACAGTTTCCGAAAAGAGGAATGTTCATGACTTTATTATAAAGATATGGAGAACTACGAGTATAAAGCCAAGCGGTCAGTAACCAAAACGGAGTTGTCGGGAGTATCGGTACAAATAGACCGATACCTCCTAAAATAAGGCACAAAGTCCCTGATACGATATATATTATTTTTTTATACGAATTAACTTTTCGCATTATCGGCAAATAAAATCTGCGGTGAGAGAGAATCCTCGTAATAGTTCTTCTACCGATAATCTTTTTTTTCCGGGAAGTTGCAGTACTTTTAACCGTACACTACCGTTTCCGCAAGATATTTCAATATATTTTTTCCCGTCTGTATATAAAGTTCCGGGTTTTCCATTTGTCGTATTTATAACTTCGGTTTCAAATATTTTTACTGTATAGACCGTATGGTCGGGAGCTTCCCATTCGCACCATGCTGCCGGATAAGGGGATAATCCCCTTATAAAGTTATATATGTCCTTTGCACTTTTATTCCAGTCGATCCGGCAGGTTTCTTTAAAGATTTTGGGAGCAGGCCTTAACGGTTCGTCTACATTGACAGACTCTTGATCGACAGGGGAAATCCTCCCGTCGAGAATTGCATCTACCGTTTCTGTTACCATCGAAGCACCCATAACCATCAGTCGGTCATGTACTGTTCCTGCATTATCATTATCTGCAATAGGGATGCGCTTTTGCATGATTATTTTGCCGGTATCTATCTCATGAGTAAGAAAAAATGTAGTAGCTCCGGTCTCTTTGTCACCATTGATTATCGCCCAGTTGATAGGCGCTGCCCCACGATATTGGGGCAGGAGGGAAGCATGCAGATTGAATGTCCCTAATCGGGGCATGTCCCATACAACTTCAGGGAGCATACGGAATGCTACGACGATTTGAAGGTCGGCATTCCAAGCTCTTAATTCGGTCAGGAAAGTTTCGTCTTTTAATTTCTCAGGTTGTAAAAGGGGAAGACCTTGAGAAATGGCATATTCCTTTACCGGAGAAAACTGTATTTTGTGTCCTCGTCCTGCTGGTTTGTCGGGCATTGTAATTACTCCTGCGACATTATATCCTTCCTCCACGAGATGTTTTAAACTCTCTACGGCAAATTCGGGAGTTCCCATGAAAACGATTCTTATATTTTCCTTTTCCATATATATTTGTTAATCTTGAGAATAATGCACTAATACACGTCGGTATGAATTGAATATTTTTGATTTTGAAACAAATCCGACGTACTGGTCGTTTTCTACGACCGGAAGATTCCATGCATTTGTTTCGTCAAATATTTTCATTACCTTTTCCATTGTCATACCCACTTCTATTTTTCCCGGAGGCGAGATCATAAATTTTCGGACAAACATACGATTGTAAAGTTCCGGGCGAAACATAATATTTCTTATATCATCCAATAATACGATGCCGAGTAATTGGTTACGATGGTTTGTGACCGGAAATATGTTACGATGCGACTGAGATATAACTTTTACCATATCTCCTAAACTCATTTCGGGATGGACTATGAGAAAATCTTTCTCTATAACGCTGTCCATTTTTAACAATGTCAATACGGCTTTATCTTTATGGTGAGTAAGAAGCTCTCCTTTTTTGGCCAGACGCATAGTATATATACTGTGCGGTTCGAAAATTCTGATTGTGCCGAATGCTACGGTAGAGGTAATCATCAACGGAAGGAAAAGATCATACCCTCCGGTTAACTCGGCAGTGAGGAAAAGAGCCATTAACGGTGCATGCATTACTGCCGACATGACACCGGCCATCCCCATAAGCGCGAAATTTTTTTCGGAGAGAGGAATCACTATTTCGAAATGATTGATTGTATAGGCAAACAGAAAGCCTCCCATACAGCCGAGATAGAGACTTGGGGCGAATGTCCCTCCGACACCACCTCCTCCGTTTGTTGCACTTGTTGCGAATACTTTAAGTAACACGATTAAAGCTAAAGTCATAAAAACGACCCAGAAATTATCTCTCCACGGGTAAAAAATACTACCGTCTGTGATAACGTCAGGGTGTCCGCTGAGCAATCGGGTGATAGATTCATAGCCTTCTCCATAAAGAGGAGGAAGTAAGAAAATAGACAAACTTAAAATTATAGAACCTAATCCGAATTTTTTCCAAGGATTTCCGAGTTTACGGAATTTCCCTTCGAGCCAGTTCATGACTCTGGTAAAATAGAGAGATACGAACCCGCAGAAAATTCCCAGAATAATAACATACGGAATTCTTTCAGCGATAAAAGGTTCGGTTTGAACGAAACTAAACTGAGCCGTCGGTCCGGTGAAAATATAAGCAACGGTAGCAGCCGTTGCAGAGGAGATAAGTAAAGGCATCACCGATGTTGTAGTCAAGTCCATCATAAGTATTTCCAGAGTAAATAGCAAACCGGCAATAGGAGCTTTGAAAATTCCGGCTATACTGGCAGATGCTCCGCATCCGACAAGAAGCATAAGTACACGGGTATCCAGTCTGAAAGCACTACCGATATTCGATCCTATAGCTGCACCGGTATATACGATGGGAGCTTCAGCACCGACAGATCCTCCGAATCCTATCGTGATAGAACTTGCTACTACTGAGGTGTACATATTATGAGGTTTTAATCGGCTTTTACGCTGTGAGATGGCATATAATATGCGGGTTATACCATGACTGATATCATCTTTAACAATATATCGCACATATAAACCGGAAAGAAGAATACCTATGATCGGATACACAAGATATAGATAGTTTGCCCCACTGATAGAAAAATGTTCGGTGAGCAGATTTTGTATAAAATGTATCAGGTATTTTAGTATAAGAGCTGCTCCTGCGGCTAAAATACCAATAATGAAGCTGAGAATTAAAATAAAATTTTTTTCCTTTATATTTTTTTCCCGCCAGACAAGAAGCTTTAAGAACCAATCTTTTCCCATATTAAATGCCTTTCCCTGTAAATACTGTTTTTACTGTGTAAATAATAATTTTTAAATCAACTAATAAAGACATGTTTTCAAGGTAAAGAATTTCATATTTAAGTCGTTTTATCATTTCGTCGATATTGCGGGCATAACCGAATTTTACCATTCCCCATGATGTGATTCCCGGACGAACTTGATGCAATAAACTGTAATAGGGGGCACGGCGTATTAGCTGGTCTATGAAATATTTCCTTTCGGGACGCGGACCTACAATAGACATGTCTCCTTTTATGACGTTCCAGAATTGAGGTAATTCATCCAATCTATATTTGCGCATGATATGTCCGAAAGGTGTTATACGGGAATCATGCTCGTTAGATAGAGCCGGACCGTTTTGTTCGGCATTGTTTATCATCGTCCTAAATTTGTAAAGAGTAAATTCTTTTCTTCTGTATCCGATGCGCTGTTGTTTAAAAATAACAGGACCTTTCGAGCCGGTTTTTATTTTTATTGCTAAAAACAGGAATAATGGAGAAAGTATGATTAAGGCAAGTGCCGACAAGATTACGTCTAACAATCTTTTAATATTTTTTTGACAATCGGAAAGGGAACATATACTGATATCGATAAAAGGTGTTCCGTATATATTTGATAATTTTATGCGGGATGTCAGCATTTCATATTCGCTTGCCTCTATTTGTATCGGTAACTCGAGAGGATATAAACTGTTGATCAGTTTGTGCATATTCTTGCGATTATGATGCTCCTGAGCGATGATGAGTTCTTCTATGGAAAATTCTTTGATTTTTTCAGGAAGTTCCGAGAATGAAAATATCGGTAAATCAGAGGAAATACATTCTTGTTGGTCATCGGTTTTTACATATCCGATAATTTTGTATCCCATAGATTTTTGCATGTGATTCAGTTCATAGCCCAAATTTTGAGCTTTCTTACCTGCCCCGATAATCAATGTATTGAAACCCCATATACGGTTATGTATTCGAGATGTCGCTTGTTGTGTGATAATCGCCCGACAGGTATATACACAGGTGAACAATATACCGAATAGACCTAAAATTAATTTATAACTCGTATAAACATGTGGTTGGTCATTGAGCAGAGCTACGAAGAAAACGATGAATGTACAAAGTAGAATAGAAAGAAATGTCGTGAAAAATTCGTCTAATCGGGATTTGAGAAACGGACGATTATAGTATCCGGATAAATAAAATATGAAAAGGAACATACATGGAAAAACGATCTGTCCCTCTATTATCTTCGATGAATTTAGATAACCCGATAAAGATCCGAATGAATATTGTATATTTAGTAAATGATAACGGAACAAATTGAACAGAAACCAAGCAAGGCTGACTGAAATGGTGTCGCCGACAAAATATTTTATTATTTGTAATTTTTGTTTCATTTATGGCCGTAATATCTTAACTATCCCGCCTTCTTCTAATTTTATGACACTTGATGGTGACGGATGGGTCATTTCATTTTGGCGGTATTCGACAATATAATCTACTGCATCTTTTATTTCTTGAGAGATTTCTGAAAAATTGCGTGGAGAGGGAGTTCCACTGATATTGGCAGATGTCGAAACGATTGCTTTTCTGAATCTTTCACATAGTTTGTGAGAAAAAGTTTCTTTCGTTATGCGGATACCCACACTTCCGTCTTCTGCCAATAAGTTATGGGCAAGGTTACGGGCATTCGGATAAACTATGGTAAGGGGCTTATCTGCGACATCTATCAGATCCCATGCTATATCCGGAATATGATCGGTATAAAAATCTATTTTTACAGGACTGTCCACTAAAACGATTAAAGCTTTGCTGTCGATTCGTTTTTTTATTTCATATACTCGTTTTACTGCGAGCTCGTTGGTGGCATCACATCCGATTCCCCATATCGTGTCGGTCGGGTACAATATGAGTCCGCCTTCTTGCATGATTTTACATGCCTCTTTTATATCGTTATCCATGTAAAAAGATGTTATATAACTGACAACTCGCAAAGTTAGAAAATCACTTTCCGATTACAAAATAAATATCTCTATTTCTTTTGGTGGAGAATATCGGTTTTGTATAAGAATCTGTTTAAATTTAGACAGGCTCTTGACATGGACATTTTTGGGTGAACTGTTTTCGAGGGAGTTTTTCTATTTCGATAAGGAGCGTAGCAGGTTATGTGACATGCAGAAACATAAAAATAAATCGTAAGAAGGCTCAAAAAAGTCTGGATATATAAATTTTATTAGAAAGTTTAGACAGGCTTTTAGATTTAAAGAATCATCTTGGTTGTATCTAA
Organism: uncultured Coprobacter sp.; assembly: GCF_947855755.1. Classification (NCBI taxonomy): domain Bacteria; kingdom Pseudomonadati; phylum Bacteroidota; class Bacteroidia; order Bacteroidales; family Barnesiellaceae; genus Coprobacter; species uncultured Coprobacter sp. The sequence continues at coordinate 28,276 of NZ_CANUAR010000008.1, read as the reverse complement.
CGGGGATAAGAAATTAAGAAATATTCTCATAAAATTGAAATGCTCTTTTATCGTTGTTTTAAAAATGCTATAAAGATTTTTTTGTATTGGATAGAGTTTTTAATACTTTGCAGTGATATTGGATTTTACAGCTTTGGGTGAATAATTTATTAATACTGTAAATTCATTTATTTTAAAATATTATTATAACCTGCTTTTTATTAATAGTTTCTCTTTTTTGTGGTTTTTATTGTCTGATTAAAAATGCGAATTTGTTTATATGTTTTAGACTTATATAGGAATAAATAACTTATTTGTTGTATGTAAATTTAAAAAAAGGAACATATTATTAATTTTCTTCAAATCTTTTGCACTTCTCAAATTCGTTTTACACATTTGTAAAATTATTTAAAAAATGAATAGAAAGGCTTTTTTGATAGACTTTATTTAATCTGGGAAATATGCAAAGGTTTTTGTTTCATTTACTGATTATAATTTTATTATTATCGGTAAATCAAATTGTAGAAGCTCAGGAATCCGGATTCAGGAAAGTAACAGGAGTTGTTATTGATGCTGAACGCAATCCGGTTGTCGGGGCCTCGATTCTTGTAAAAGAAACCAAGAAGGGGACTACTACGGATATAGATGGAAAGTTTACCGTATCTGTTCCCGTGGGTAAGGCTACTTTGGTTTTTTCTTTCATCGGAATGCAATCTGAGACTATTATCGTTACTAAGCAGACTGATTTAAAAGTTATTTTGAAGAATAATGATCATCAGATTGGCGAAGTTGTAGTTCAAGGGGCGTATGGTACTATTCAGAAAAGATCCGATATGGTAGGAAGTGCATTTCAGGTAGGATCAAAAGAGTTAAAGTATCTTCCGGCCGGACGTGTTGATGATATGTTGGATGGTTTGATACCGGGTATGCGTATAGAGCCTAATACTGATTCTCCCTCGGTTAGAACTCGTAATAATGTCCGTATTCGAGGTGATGGTTCTTTGAATGCGTCGAGCGAACCGATGTGGATTGTCGATGGTGTGCCTGTATATACGGGTACGGCAACGAATATTATAGAAGGAATGAACACGAGCATAAGTCCACTCTCTTTTTTGAATCCGGATGATATCGAATCTATTACGGTTTTAAAAGACGCTTCTGCTACAGCGATTTACGGTGTTAACGCTTCGAATGGTGTTATTTTGATCACTACTAAAAAAGGCCGTTCGGGAAAGACCGTGTTGAATGCTACGGTGCAGTATGGAGTTTCGTTTTTGAATGAATCGACACGTTTTAAAACTACAAACGGCTCACAATACCTTGAGTTGGCTCGGGAAGCTTGGCTGAACGGGGGCGAAAAAAATCTGGATTATTTCCCATATACAGATAATCCTCATGATTCATATTCGACGACAAACACCAATTGGCATGATCTTCTTTTCGGGAGTGGACAGACTTTACAAGTTAACGTCTCTGCAAGCGGGGGAGGTGAACGAATGTCCAACCGTTTGTCTGCATCTTATTATCAAGAGGATCAAATTGAAAAAGGCAATCGTCAGCAGCGTATTACATTAAGATCGGTTACGGATGTGCAGATACACCCTAAATTTTCTTCTTCCGTTACGTTAGGAGTTTCCTATAACCCAAATAATTTGTTTGCCGTATCGAAGAGCTATTATCAGTTATTGCCGATTTTTTCTCCTTATGATATGGACGGAACGACTTATAGGCTGTATGATAATATAATCGACGGGACGACGACCGATAGTTTTGGAAATGTGGTTCCGAATTGGAAAAAGAAGAAACTTTATAATTCGTTGGCTTATAGGGATGAGAATTCTGATAAGCAGCGTGCGGTACAGGCTGAAGGTAATTTTTCTTTAAAATATGATATTATTCAAGGGCTTAGCGCCACAGCACAATTCGGTGTAAATTATTTGAATAATCATGGTGCTTCTTATGATGCCCGGACAAACTGGGCGGGAATGGACTCTAATGGAGAAGGAATCGGTTATTCTCGTAGAGAAGAATCGAATGTGCTTACATGGGTCAATGTTTATCGGGTGAATCTTGATCGCCGTTTTAGGAAACATGGCGTAAATGCCGTTGCCGGTATAGAGTTGAAAAATGTTTCTCGAGATTCTCATAACGCTTCAGGCAGCGGATTTATGAATGATTTTATTCAAGAAGTCGGATATGCTGAGCAGGATAGCCGACTGGGTTCTAGTAGTTCTGATATTACCCGGAATCTTTCCTACTTTTTTTCGGCAGGATATAATTGGGCTTCTCGTTATTATCTGACAGTTTCGGGTCGAAGAGACGGAAGTTCTGATTTTGGAAAGTTTGCGCGCTGGGCTAATTCGGCATCGATCGGAGCTTCTTGGAATATTCATAACGAACCGTTTTATTCATGGGATTTTATGGATGTATTGAAGTTGAAAGGTTCGTATGGAAATACGAATAATTCACGTTCGAGCGTTTCCGCAAAAGGCGCTTATAATTATAGCGACTCTTATTTTTATGATAACCAATTAGGGGCTGTCATGTCAGAACCGCCTAATCCGGGATTGACGTGGGAAACTACTTACAAAACTAATGTCAGTATTCGTGCACGTTTTTTAGAACGGTTTGATATGGAATTGGAATATTATCGGAATGTAACAGAAAATATGCTGAGTAAGTTGGGAGTATCCCGTGCTGTGGGTAGTACCCGGATTTATCGTAATGCCGGATCGATGCGAAATCAAGGTGTGGAGTTTAATATGAACACGATCAATATACAGATGAAAGATTTTGAATGGACTACCGATTTCAATATAGCTCATAATAAAAATAAAATATTAGAACTGTATAATGACACGGAAGTCGGTCGTATAACTAATGTTTGGAGAAAAGGAGAAGATAAAAATGTTTATTATCTGGTCCGCTGGGCAGGAGTAGATCCTCGTGACGGAAGTCCTCTGTGGTATGATAAGAACGGTAATATAACCCGATCGTTCAGTTATGATAACAGAGTTCCGTATAAAACTTCTTCTCCGACTGTTTATGGAGGATTCCACAATACATTCAGGTGGAAAGATCTTTCGTTGCGTATAAATATGACCTATTCTATCGGTGGATATTTGTTGAGTTCATTTATGTCGGGATCATTAGATGACGGGTATAGTGTACTGTCTTACAATCAGCCGATCGAGGCGCTCGATCGTTGGCAAAATCCCGGGGATTTGGCGGTGAATCCGAAGTTTGTCAATAATAATCCGAGTAAATCGAGTATGTACTCGACTCGGTATCTGTATAAGGCGACATATTTTGAATTGAAGAATATCGTTTTGACATATAATCTTCCGAAGTCGATTTGTAAAAAAATGAATATGAGCGGATGTACTCTTTCTCTTATCGGAGATAATGTGGCGATATTTACTCCGGATCAGAAAAAAGGGAAAAACAGTTATAAAACTTTAATGAACGGATTCCCGATGACAACGACCTATTCGGTGAGCTTGGGCGTATCTTTTTAAATAACGAATACGATGAAGAAAATATATACGATTTTATTTTGCATTGCACTTGTCGGTTTTCAGGGGTGTAGTTTTCTGGAAGTAGAGAAATTCGGTAAAAGCGATATAGAAACCTTTTTTTCGGATGTTGACGGATTACGGTCTGGATTGGCCGGTTCTTATCGTTTGTTGTATAATTTTTATGACGGAGAGTTTTCTGAATATCCTGAAGTTGCGGCAGACATGTTGTATTTATCTAATTCAGAAGGAGTAAGTATTGCCGATCAGTATAATTATACTTCCGATCCGGCGCAGGAAACCGGTGCTGTGGGGTATATCTGGAGAGACGGTTTGGAGATAATAGGAAATGTAAATAATATATTGCAATATGCTCCCGATTTGAAAGAAAAATATCCGGGAAATGCGGCAGAGATAGAGCTTATTCGGGCTCAAGCTCTTTATATCCGGGCATTAGTTCATCTAAACCTTTGCTGCTGTTATGGCCAACATTATACTTATACGCCTGATGCCTCACATTGGGGAGTTCCCAATCTCTCTATTTTGCCCAGTGCGAATGATCCTGTATTGCGGGCTTCGGTATATGATGTTTATAATAAACGTATTATTCCGGATTTGGAAGAGGCTATAGGAATTTTCGGATCTACGACAATGGATTGTTATCACGCTTCTGCAACAGCATGTGAAGCTTTGCTTGCCAGAGTATATCTTTATATGGAGCAGTGGCAGAAAGCAAGCGATTATGCGACAACAGTTATTGCTAAAGTTCCTTTGACTTCGTATGAAAATTATGTCAATATGTATGTTAATATAGAGGCTGGGAGTGAGGCTATATTCCGGTTAAACGGTTTTCGGGCTTCAAAAGATCTGTGGAAATTTTATGATCCTGTGTCTCCTATCGCTCGTCCGGCAGATACATTATATACCTTTTTTGATCAACCTGACGATATTCGTCTCGAACTGCTTTATGATACGAAAGACGAAGTTAAAACTAAAGCTTGCCGTAAATTTTATGTAGCTAAAGATGTGGTTGAGGATGACAAGCATTATGATCCGTTCGTTTCGCGAGTGTCGGAGATGTATTTGATTAGAGCGGAGGCGAATTGTTATCTTCCCGGAGGAGAAACAACTGCGGCAAATGACATTAAAGCATTGCAGGCAAGGGCTTTAGGAAAACAGCCTTCGGAAATTAATTTAGTTTATAGCAGTGTTGAAGATTTACTGAAATTAGTTGAGAAAGAACGTATTAAAGAGCTTTGTTTTGAGGGGCATAGATTGTTTGATATTACTCGGAAAAAGCAGAATATGGTGCGTGAATCAAGTACGAATTCTATCGTAAAAATAAAAACTTATCCTAATGATTGGTTTGTGTTACCTATACCTATGGATGAGATTGAGGCTAATCCTGAGATACAGCTTAATCCGGGAGTTAATTATTGATTGATAAAATTAAGTAGTTATAGATATGAAATTTGTAAAAATATTATTTCTCCTGGCTGTAGCTATTGGACTTTCTTCTTGTTCTAAAGATGAAGAACCCTTCGATCATCCTTTCATTTATATTACTGATGCACAAGGGGGATCATCTGCGATTATAGATTGTGACGGTACTTTTGTCGCTACTTATTATGTGTATATGAGTACAAAAAAAATTTCGGAAGATGTCACGGTTAATTATGAACTTGTCGTAGGAGACGGTTTACAGGAAGGTGTTGATTTTAGACAAGTCTCTCCCGGTTCTTCTATCGTGTTTCCCAGCGGTGTATATGAAAGGCCTATTCGTATAGAGTGGTTGAATCACATGATTGAAGCAGGGAAAAATAATACGGTTAAGATTGTATTGAAAAGTAACAGTAAGAATTTTACTATCGGATTTCCGGGACCAGATCGCTTGAATAGTGAATATACGATTACCAAGCAAATACCATTTTAAATTGTTTAATGAGAGGGATTTCCTCTATAAAAATTTGAGTATGAAGAAGTTATTTTTAAATTTACTCTTATTGAGTATGTGCAGTGCATTATTTGTTGCCTGCTCTGATGATGACAATGACGGGGATGTTACCGCTGTTGTCGGTTTAAAGTCTTTCGGGTTTTATGCCGAAGATAATTCTGCCTTGGCTGAAGATTATATCGTTCCTGAAATCACAGGGGATATGAGAATAGCTGTACCTGCTAATACGGATATTTCAGCTTTGGTTGCTCGATTTACGACAGAAGATGGGAATGAGGTGAAGATAAACGGCGTGTTGCAAGAAAGCGGAGTGACTGCTAATGATTATACTTATCCAGTTGATATTATCGTAACGGATACCAAATCGAATACTTCGAAAAGTTATGTAATTACTATCGTGTTCCAATCTCCTAAAATATGGAAAAAGATAGCCGATTTTAACCCTACATCAGAACTTGCCGGAGATTTTGCAATGAAAGTGAATCCGAAAGATAATATGCCTTATATTGCTTATACGGTAGATGATAATGGTTCTGATAAGTTATGTGTTGCCAAATGGAATGGTTCTGCTTTTGAAAATGTAGGTGCAGGAAGTTTCTCAACCACGGTTTCAGGAGGTATAGATATTGCTTTTGATCCGGATGGCATTCCTTATGTATTATATATAGATAAAGATAACGGAACTGCCGCAACTGTTATGAAATATACGGGTGGAAATTGGAGTGTCGTTGGAAATTCTGGATTTTCTATTAAAGCCAATGCTAGTTCTGGAACAACATTAGCTATCGATCCTCAGACAAAAAATCCGGTTGTCGTTACCATATCCAATAATGCTTCAGCCGCTATTGCTCGTCGTGCTCCCGAATTGTCTTATTTCAACGGGTCAAGTTGGGTAACGGCACAAGTATTTACCGGACGTCCGGGAGTGAGTGGCACGACTTATGCTGCTTTTGTTCCTGTAGCCACAACTTATGGAAATAGTGTTTATATTGCAATGTCGAATAACGGTGCCGGCTATTCTTTGTACAAATTTACGAATGGTACGATCGCTCCGGTAGTTGAAGGGGGATTCCTTAAAGAAGGTGCGACTTCAAACGGTATTAAAGATTTGTCTATAGATATCGATGGTAATGGTAATGTATTCCTTTGCACTGTAGATAATGCGGATACGGAAGACGGAAATCCAAGATTGTTTAAATATAATCTGGAATCGGGACAATTGGCTATAGTAGGCGGTGCGATAAATAATGTTTTTGAATCGCACAATTTTTACAAAGTCGCTGTTGATGCCCAGAATACGCCGTTTGTAGTTTATCGTGATTATAAAGGGCTTAAGAACTCATTTGTTATCAATCTTGATAATACGACCAAACAGTGGAGCGATGCGTTTGCTTTGAATACAGCTTCTTCAGAACGTGCGTTTGTCGATTTCAACAGTAATAACGATGGTTTTATCGGTGTGCTTATGGAAGAAGGCAATGTGATAGAACTTTATACTTATACCGATGCTAATTAATTGTCGATAAATATTAATGAGTGAAACAGGAGCATAGATACAGCTATGCTCCTGCTTTTCTTTCTGCTCAGAATAATTGTAACTAATATTGAAATAACTTCGGAAAACATCTCATATATTGCTATTTCTGTATGATTGATTTAATGAAAAAAATACTTCTGTTATTCTTTTTGATCGGTAGTACACTATTGTCGGTCAGTGCGAAAAAAATACCGCAAAATCCGAATCTTATCAAGGGAAAATTGTCTAACGGATTAACATATTATATTTATCCTAATGATTATCCGAAAGGAGAAGCCATATATCGACTTTTTATAAAGTCGGGATCGGTATTCGAGACGGAGGATCAGAAAGGGTTAGCACATTTTCTTGAACACATGGCTTTTAATGGAACGACTCATTTCCCCGGAAATTCCATGATCCGTTTTTTAGAATCTCATGGTGCGAAGTTCGGAAAAGATTTGAATGCCCATACTTCGATGAACGAAACCGTCTATAAATTGCAGCTTCCTTCTTCAGACCGACAGATGGTAGATAGTACTATTACTATTTTGGCCGATTGGGCGGGACATTTGTTACTTGATAGTATGGAAATAGAAAATGAGAGAGGAGTAATTTTGTCTGAATGGCTTTCCAGAACCGGACCTGAAAGCGAAATCGGTGAGGCATTTTTGATGGAGATACTGAACGGTTCACGTTATTCAGAACGAAAGACAATCGGAGATACTGCAATTATCCGACATTTTAAACATGAAGAAATTAAGAATTATTACAAAGATTGGTATGCACCTCGGCTTATGGCTGTTGCCGTTGCCGGAGATGTAGACTCGGAGTATGTAAAAAATTTGATTGTTGAAAAATTCGGTCCTTTGAGAAATGGCTCTATAAAAAAAATTCCAAGTTATGGTATCGATGATTATGATCGTATATCTGTTAAGAGAGTTGCTCACTCTTCGTTAAAAAAAGAGGAGTTGAATATTATTCGTCTTTTGCCGATGCCTGATCCGGTACAAACCGAAAAAGATTATAAAAATTATTTACAGCGGGCCATGCTCAACAGATTGACAAAAGCTCGTTATAATGCACTTACTTTTGATGATGTCCCGTTTAATGGGGGGAGTTTGTCCCATTCTTCTTTTCTGAATATTAAAGGAGGACTATTTGCTTCCGTTGAATTGATTCCGGGAAAGATAGAAGCCGGTATTACGGAATTTGCCAGAGAAACCGAGCGTATGGTTCGTTACGGTTTTTCCAAGAAAGAAATAGATAAAGAAAAAAAACGGCTTTTAAATACATTGCGTCGTAGGGCAGAGTCTAAGAATCCGGAACAGTCCTCTTCTTTTATTGAGGAAATGTATCAAAATTTTTATATCGGTCACCAGATATTTACACCGGCCGAAGAGTATCGTATGGCGAGAAAATTTATAGCACAAATAGATTCTTCGATATTAGTAAAACAGTTACAGAAATTAGAACGGTCGGCATTTCCGCATTATCTGATTACTTCGTCCGAAAAGAATAAAGATGAATTTCCGGATGACCGAAAACTCCTTTCGATCTTTGAACAGGTAAAAAAAGAATCCCTTACTCCCTATGTCCTGCAATTTGAAGTGCCGGATCAGTTGTTACCGGAAAAACCGGAAGGTGGAAAAATTTTGGAACGTAGAAACATAGACGAGATTGATGCTCAGGAGTTGATCCTGTCTAATGGTGTAAAAGTAATTTTTAAGAAGAACTATTTAGATAAAGATAGGATCGTGGTTAGCGGTTTTCGTAAAGGCGGACTTTATGCATTAGACTCGACACGTTATGTTTCGGGTATTTTTTCAGGGTCTGTAATTCCACTGAGTGGAGCAGGCGAGTTTTCGAGGGATGCCCTTAGTTATTTCTTGTCAGGAAAAGATGTTTCCTGTCGTTTTTTGGTGGAGAAACATCGTTCGGGTGTTATAGCGACCTCTAAGATAGATCAAATGGAAACGATGTTTCAATTACTTTTTTTGAGGTGGACTCAACCTAAAGTCGACATAGACTTGTTACGACAGGTAATGGATAAAAGTATTGAAAAATACCGAACGACACGTAAAACCGATGCAGATTTATTTAATATGGAGCTGAGAAACATTTTACGGACTCCTGATTATACCGATCGGGAAATATCGGATACTATTATTGAGAATGAAGTAAAAGCCGAATGGCTGTTGCCGGCTTATAATCATTGTTTCGGTGCGGCGGAAGGGTACACTTTTATCATTACTTCAGATAACTCGTTACAAGATATAGAGCCTTTTATCGAAACTTATCTCGGAGGATTGCCGACCGGAGAATCATGCATGGAATATGTACATAAAGGTGGTAAAATTCCTGTTGAACCGGTTGTTTTTAGCCGCAAAGCCGGAGATTCGCCTAAGGCTGTCGTTTCTTTGATATTTCAGCAAGACAGCATTGAGGGGAATATAATGGATCTGAATTTAAAGAATGATGTAGCAAAAGGTATTCTTCGTATGAAATTGTTGGCAGCCTTGAGAGAAGAGATGGGCATGGTTTACAGCGTGGGAGTGTCGGTCGGAGCTACTCAGCATCCTTCGGCCTTATGTCGTGAAACGATAAGCTTCAGTTGTTTGCCGGATAATGTGCAGGCATTGGTTGATAGCACTTTCCTTGTTATCGGGAAAGTATGCGATGATCCGGTATCTTTTTCAAGTGAATTAGAAGATGTCAAGACGAATCTTATAAAAGATTGGAAAATTACAAATCAAAGAAGTTCTTTCTGGACGACGCAGATACGGAACACATTATATAATAATATTGCAGATTGGAAACATATAACGGATTATGAAGCTCGCGTGAAGAATATAACAAGTAAAGATATTGCAGACTATATTCGCAAATGTTTTTTGAAAACTCCGGTCGTAAAAGCGGTTCTATTACCTAAAGAAGATAAAGAATGAAAAGTATTAAAAATTTTCTGTTTCCTATATATTTAGCCTGTTTTATGCCCTTGACGGCACAAAATATTGTATCGGGAAAAGTTTTTTTAGATAAAAATGGTAATGGTATTCAAGACCGATCGGAACACGGAATAAAGGCTGTTCCGGTATCGAATGGAAGAGATGTGGTTCTTACGGATAAAGACGGAAACTTTTCTATATCGGTAGCGGACGGAGAAAGCCTTTTCCCTATCTTCCCTTCAGGATACACTTCTTCGTCCGGAGATATAATCAGAAGTTCCGATTTTGTTTTTAGAACAATGCGATCGGAAGATAAAGTGGATTTTGCTCTGAAGAAAGAAAAACAGCCGAAACATTTTACATTGGGTGCTATCGGAGATATACAAATGGGAAATCCTCAAGAACTCGATTATGCTAATCAAACTATTATACCTGAACTTGCCGGGAGAAAGGATATTCAGTTGGCTGTATGGTTAGGAGATTTGGTAAATAACCGTCTTGAACTTTTCGAAGATGTACGTGAGATGATTCGTTGTACGGAAATACCATCTTGGGTACTTCCCGGAAATCATGATCGGATTACGACCGGACATACATTACAAGACTCTCTTTTTAATCGCTATTTCGGAGCTTCTACTTATGCATTCAATTATGGAAATGTTCATTTTATTGTTTTGAATAATGTCGCTCCGGACGGTAAGAGAGGGTATAAAGCCCGTATTTCCGACCGGCAGATGGCCTTTATAAAGAATGATTTGTCTTATGTACCGAAAGACCGTTTTGTCGTTTTTTGTCAACACATACCTTTGGTGCATACCGAGAATATCGAGGATTTGAAACTCCTATTGGATGGAAGGAGCAAATTGTTTGCATTGTCTGGTCATACACATAGAGTCAGTCGACATTTTATACCGGTAGGAAATTCAGTAATGCAGGAACTGGTTGCAGGTGCTACTTGCGGACATTGGTGGGTCGGAGAGAAGGATTGGCTCGGAGTTCCGTCGGCTTTAATGCAGTGCGGTGCTCCTCGTAACTATTTTACGATAGAATTTTCTCCTGATGATTATCAAATACATTTCAAAGGTGTCGGCTTAGATTCTGAAAGACAAATGGATATATGGGTGCAAGGTTGTGATACGACAGACCGGCACGTGAAAGATTTTCAAGAGTTTGCACGAGGAGAGGTTTTTGCTAATATATATGGAGGGTCGGATAGTACGGAGGTTAGTATACAAATAGGCAATACTCCGCCTGTTCGTATGGAAAAAATTGAAGTAACAGCGCCTACGGTTACCAGACAGAACCAGTGGTATAAGGATAAAATATACCCTACTAAAATAAGCCGTAGAAGTCCTTTACGGAAAAGTGCATCTACACATTTATGGCATTTTAGATTGCCGGAGAACCTTATGCCGGGTATATATCCGATACGTATCGAGGCAAAAGATACTTACGGGTTCTCTGTTTCCGGTGTTCGAATGGTTCGTATCGAAGATCCTGATACTCCGTTCGATTGGAGAAAAAGGCGTTAAGAGTTCGTCTAAAGTATTATCAGGTCATCTTTACGTTTTCTTTCGGGCTATAACCGTTGTTAACGGTGTCGGTACGGTTCTCCTCTCAAGAAGAGAACCGGCTGTTTATGAGGATATTTTACCCGGATCAAATTTAGATAGCCTTTAAGAGCTCTATATATAATTTGAGTAGGTTCGGTAAATCGAGATTAACTCCTCTATTATGTTTGGCTTTTGTTTATAATAATCGGATATTGATCTTTTATCTCTGTTGTCTATGACTAAAGAGTCGGTATCCTCGTCATATTTTATATAATTATTGAAAATTGAGTTACCGTCTTGTATAACGATCTTTTTTGAGGAAAAATATAAGTTGGATAATGTTAAGATCAGTTCATCATCGAGTAAACCTAATTGCATTTTCATAAGAGTGTCGAAAGGAGAACTTTTTCTGTTAAGAATAGAGTAGTTGTTTTTTTCCCCGTTCCAAGCAATATCTCCATTATAAATTTCAATAGTCGGTTGATCGATATATACGATTATCAATTGATAGAAGGGTGCGTAATCTTCATAATTCAAGGCTGCGGCAAAAGCTAAAGCACGAAGAGTCGATTGTGGATTATAGATATATAAGCCTATCCTGACCTTTTCTTTTTTGATTAATATCTGCTTTAGTCTGAATGATATTAATTGATACCAAGCTTCTGCATTGGACAGACAATTGATACTTTTCTCCAATACTTCAGTAATTCGTTTTTCTTGAGAAGATTCTCCTATAAAAGAATACCGCTCATAACTGTTGCCGTCCAATCCTTTGATCTCGGATATAAGCATTTCATTGCTATATCGAGGATCATCTGCAAATATACCGTATTTATAGATAGAGGGTACAATCCAGTTTCCGGCACTTAGTTCGGCATCGAATTTTTCAGGATATCCGGCTTCACTGGCATCATAATTTGCTCTTTTACACAAAGCGATAATCAATTCTTCTTCTAAGTGCTGGGTATATTCCTCCTTCGTTTCATATGAATCGGCTTTGTTTTCAAAAGTATTACCGGTTATAAGTCCTATTTTTTGAATTAATTCCATATCGCTCATTTTTTGCCAGGTAAAGACAGATGCATACGGATATATGATTTTGTGAGTAGAATCCATATATATCATTACATAATCGGAAATGTGTGCCTGAGTGCACAATGATTCGAATGTTCGTCTAAAAGATTCCCTTTTTTCTTTAGTATAAAAGAGATTGAGCGAATATATTCTTGGAAAGTGTCTGTCAAAAATGTTGGGAGGTAAAGCTTGTTGTTCTTCTATGGAATAAGGGATAAATGAGACTGGATCGATTTCGATTTTATATCCTTTAATTGCATAGGTCGTGTTATTGACAAGTTCGGAAAAAGCCCTTATTATTTCAGACCAATGAGTAGAAATAATTATAATGCGAATTTCCCCGTCTTTAGCTTTATATTTTTGTTTTATAAGTGCATGGTATTTAAGAATTTCTGTTATAGTATCTCTCGCCGAGTTATTAGCTCTTTTAACTTCGATGATAACAAAATTGTTGAATACATCTTTAGCCAGAATATCAATGAAGCCTTTGCTGCCGATGTGATCGGGCAAAGGGAATTCTGTTCGTATCAATGATAATTCCGGAGCAATGAATGAGAGGTTTTGAGCCAACCAATTTCTTATCGTGTCTTCAATATTATTATACTGTCTGTTACTCATATTATATAAAAATATTAGAATTCATATTCTATTTCAGAATAAAAGTCTTTGACATCTATTTCTCCTAAAAAACGAGGAGGTATGTTTTTTATTAATTCATATTTCTCAATTAAGCATTTTTTGTTTTTTTCTCTCCAAGGTTTTCCCAGATTTGACATTGAATTAAAGAAAAATAGAGCCTGTTTATAAGTTGTGCCCGATACATTTTCGTATAAGATTTTTTTGTTGAAAGTCTAAATAAGGGCATTCGTCGATATATTTTATAGTTCTATAAATATGTCTGAAATAGTAGCCTGATTTAGATTGATGTCCTCCGTAAAATACGATCTTATCGGTATTTAGGAATTGCTTTTTCGAAGAATTAAATTTGTTTGTGGATATAATTCGTTTGTTTCGACTTTTCTTTAATACAATTAAGTATTTGATTTTGGATATTTATTAGGTATTATTTATTTAAGATTTGCGGAGAGACAGGGTAATGAACCTATCTCCTTATGTCGCTTTAATTCAACTCTTTATCAATATGTCAATACCTTAGGGGGTACAATTTAGGTTTCAAAAAAGACGTTTATCTGTCGTCCTTTGGCTGTTCATTGTCTGCCTAAAACTCCGGTTCAAAGATACTGCTTCCTTTTGAATTACGCAAATGTCTGAATATAAATATTTCAGCTTAGGTGTAAGGTGCAAGCTATATATATAGATATATACTTGCACCTTACACCTAATTCAGATTACTCAACTTTGCAATTAGGTTGCACTACCCGATTCGTAAATTTGCAAAAATGAAGAAACAATAAACGCTATCAATAAATTGCAAGCCTTAAATATTGAGAATATTCAGAGCTTGCCAAATGATAAGCAGTGCATTGTTATTAACTTTGCAGAAACGATGGATATATGATGAAAAGCAATACTATTCACATTAAGAATATGGTTTGTAACCGTTGCATTATGGTTGTAACAGAAGCACTGAAAAGAATGGGGTTTACTCCACTTAGTGTTGAACTGGGGACAGCTATTTTGCAAGAACCGATAAATGCAGAGGAACGTGCTGCCATAAAACCTGTTCTCGAAGCATACGGATTTGAGTTGATAGATGATAAACGGATGCGAATTATCGAACAAATAAAAGTTGCGGTGATTGAATTAGTGCATTATAACGATAATTCGTCCAAGACAAACCTGACTGATTATCTTACGGATAAGTGCCATCACGATTACAGTTTCCTTAGCAAGTTGTTTTCCGAAGTAAATGGCATAAGTATAGAAAGATACTACATCATCCAGAAAATAGAACGTATAAAGGAACTGTTGGTGTATGATGAATTATCAATCAGCGAAATTGCCGATAAACTTAATTACTCAAGCGCAGCCCATTTAAGTACGCAATTCCGTAATATGACTGGCATTTCTCCAAGCCAGTTCAAGCGTTTAAAAGAACACAAACTAAAACCTTTGGATGAAGTCTGAAAGATATAAGTCATATCCATAATTATGTAAGAGGCGCAGTATAAAAGCACCTTACCTTTGCATCCGATAAAAATCATCAATATGGAAAAAGGTAAGAATACAAAAAATACATATCCGGTATTGGGTATGAGTTGCGCTTCATGTGCGGCTCGTGTGGATAAAACATTAAATGGTTTGCCGGGAGTATATCAGGCAACAGTGAATTATGCGACTGCGATAGCACAAGTAGAATATAATCCGAAAGTATGTTCGGATGCAATATTACAATCTGCCGTACAAGATGCAGGGTATGATTTACTAGTCGATACAGGTGAGGACGTTACCAATAAAGCGGAAGAAATTCGTTTAGCAAGATACCGGAAGATAAAAAGGCGTACAGTGGTAGCCCTGCTGTTATCTCTCCCAATTATGGTTATCAGTATGTTTTTTGAAGATATATCCTCTTTAAAATATGTACTTTGGATTCTTGCCACGCCCGTAGTTTTCGGTTTGGGACGTGAATTTTATATCAATGCGTGGCGGCAATTAAAGCATAGCACTTCCAATATGGACACCCTTGTAGCTGTTAGTACCGGAATAGCCTATACATTCAGCGTTTTTAATCTACTGTTTCCCGATTTTTGGTTGTCAAGAGGGATTGAACCGCATATTTATTTTGAAGCGGCAAGTGTTATCATTGCATTCATCTTGTTGGGACGATTACTTGAAGAGCGTGCGAAGCAAAACACTTCAACTGCCATAAAAAAGTTAATCGGGCTGCAACCTAAGACGGTAACTATTATCGTAGATTCTGATGAACGTACCGTTCCGATAACAGCCGTACAAAAAGGTGATACAATTCTTGTTAAACCCGGAGAACGCATTGCAGTAGATGGCATGGTTGTTACAGGAGAATCATACGTGGATGAAAGTATGTTGAATGGCGAACCCGTCCCCCTGCACAAGCAATCCGGTAAAAAGGTATTTGCGGGTACAATCAATCAAAAAGGAACATTCCGGTTTGTTGCCGATAAGATAGGTTCTGACACGATGCTGGCACAAATCATCCGCATGGTGCAGGATGCACAAGGCAGCAAAGCTCCCGTTCAAAAGTTAGTGGATAAAATAGCCCGATTCTTTGTCCCGGCTATTATTAGTATTTCGATTATAGCCTTTGTTGCATGGATATTTTTAGCACCAACGAACGGCTTCACCAATGGATTATTGGCAATGGTCACTGTATTGATAATTGCCTGCCCTTGTGCATTAGGCTTGGCTACTCCCACTGCCATCATGGTAGGTATTGGAAAAGGTGCTGAAAAAGGAATTTTAATTAAAGATGCCCAAAGCTTGGAGATTGCCCAAAAGATAGATACGATAATTCTCGATAAAACAGGGACTATCACAGCAGGGCATCCGGTAGTTGTCGAAAGCCTATGGGAAAACGGCTTTGAACATACCCGGAAGATACTGTACAGCTTAGAGAAGCTATCGGAACATCCTCTTTCGGATGCCGTAGTCAAGACTTTGCAGAATGAAAAAGAGATTTCCATTGATAAGTTTGAAAACGTTCCGGGAAAAGGTGTAAAAGGTATGGTAGGCAGTCAGACTTATTACGTAGGCAATCTGTCATTATTGAATGATAACCATATTACGATAGCCAGTCATTTGCAGGAATTGGCAAACAAATGGACACAAAAAGCTAAAACATTGGTATGGTTTGCTGATTCCACACAAGCCATTGCAGCTATAGCCCTTACCGATGAAATTAAACAAACTTCGGCAGAAGCCATATCACAACTACAGAAAATGGGTGTTGAAGTGTATATGCTGACGGGAGATAATGCAATTTCAGCACAAGCCATATCTCGGAAAGTAGGAATAAACCATTATAAAGCCGGAGTGTTGCCGAACGAGAAAGCTCAATTCATAAAAGAATTGCAAGCCAATGGGAAAACAGTAGGCATGGTGGGTGACGGAATTAATGATGGTGCCGCTTTAGCACAAGCGGATTTAAGCATAGCCATGGGGCAAGGCAGTGATATTGCTGTAGATACGGCAATGGCGACCATACTCTCATCTGATTTACTGAAAATACCAGAAACCATCCGGCTGTCGCAATTGACGATTAAAACAATTTATCAGAATTTGTTTTGGGCGTTTATTTATAACTTGATTGGTATTCCCATTGCGGCAGGCATATTTTATTCAGTAAACGGATTCCTTTTAAATCCGATGTGGACAAGTGCGGCTATGGCATTCAGTTCTGTGTCTGTGGTGTTAAACAGCTTGCGTTTAAAAAGAAAAAGAATAGAATAACTCAATAATCAATTAAAATGGAAACAATGACTTTTAAAACAAATGCCAAATGTATGGGCTGTCTTGCTAAAATAGAAGAAATATTGCAAGGTAAAATAAACAGAGAAGAATGGAATTTGGATTTGTCCGATTCCAATCGTCCCCTGACTGTAACGTCCGATAAGTTGGCAGTAGGTAAAATAGTAGAACTGATAAGCAAAGCTGGTTTCAAAATAGAACAAATGAAATGAGAGTAATAGCACTAGTTGAAAATACAAGCATATCCAAAGACTATAAAAGTAAACACGGACTATGCTTGTATATTGAAACAAAGAAGCATAAACTACTATTTGATTTAGGCTCAAATAGTTTGTTTTTAGAAAATGCAGTCAAATTAGGTGTGGATATTACGGATATTGATTCTGTGATTATTTCTCACGGGCACAATGACCACGGGGGAGCTTTGAAGTATTTTTTAGAAAATAATGCCAAAGCGAACATTTACATTAGTCGATACGCTTTTGAGGAGTATTATGCTAATTTCTTAGGTATGAAGTGGAACGTTGGTCTCGATAGAAAATTAAAAGATAATCCAAAAATTATTCTTATCGAGGATGAGTATGTAATAGATGAGGAATTGCAAATATTTTCCAATATAAAGGAACATCTTTATTTACCCACAGCAAACAACAGTCTATTCGTCAAACAAAATGGGACGTATGAGCATGATACATTTAAGCATGAACAATATTTGATTATAACGGAAAGCAATTATAAAACTTTATTCAGCGGTTGTGCTCACAATGGAATAGTCAATATTCTAAATCGAGCCGAAGATATTGCAAAACAGGAAATGAAATATTGCATATCAGGTTTTCATCTTTATGACCCATTAAAGAAAAGAACCGAAAATATAAACCTAATTAAAGATATTGCAAATACGTTTTTATGCCGAAATACAACATTTTATACTTGCCATTGTACTGGTGAAAAAGCCTATGGAATATTGAAAGGTATTGCTGACGAAAAAATAAATTATATCAGTACAGGACAAATAATACAGTTATAAGACATAGCGATTTATTTTTTAACTCAATTAATATTATACATCATGGATTTTTTAGAATTAACAAAAAAGCGTTATTCCGTAAGAAGCTATACTTCCCAAGAAGTAGAGAAAGAAAAGTTGGATTATATTCTTGAATGCGCCCGGTATGCACCGTCTGCCGTAAACAAACAGCCGTGGCAATTTATAGTGATACAAAGTGAATTGCAGAAAAAAAAGCTGCAAAAGGTTTACCCTGCCAAATGGTTTGTGGAAGCCCCCTTATATATCATTGTATGTGCTAATGATTCGGTTGCATGGACACGTCAGTATGATAATAAGAATCATGCAGATATTGATGCTGCTATCACTACGGAACATATCTGTTTGGCAGCAGCGGAACAAGGGTTAGGAACTTGTTGGGTTTGCAATTTCGATATAGATGAATGCAAACATAGCTTGGGATTATCTGCTAATATTCATCCGGTTGCAATAATTCCTATAGGTTATCCAGTGGATTCCAAGCACAATCCAACAGCCCGCAAAAGCATTGATGAGATAGTAACTATATTATAACGTCATCATGCCATAGAAAGAGAGAAACAGGGAAATTACCCCCGTTTCTCTCTGCTTTTATAATGACCTTATGCCGTTTCTATACTGCTTTAATTCTATTTCACTGCTTTGTCGGATTGCAGCATCCAGTTCATTCAATATTCGGACTTTATCATCGGGAACCATACCCACAAAAGGTATTGTATTTGAAACTGTATTTCCCAATAAAGTTGTCTTTACGCTAAGGGCAGAAATAAAGGTTCTCAACTCAAACAGACGTTCCTGCTCCGATGCCTCAATAAATTTACCCTCTTGTATTTCCTGAAAAAGTTCCGATTCAGGAAATACAGTCAAAGAAACGAAGTTTATAGTAAAAGGATGTAGCTGATTAAATATTTCAGCCGTATGGACTGCATTCTGCTGTCCTTTCCCCTTTCCCGCAAGCCCTGTCAGATAAACCAAATTATAACGAATATTGGCTTCTTCCAGCTTTCTGCACTGTTCCAATATATCTGCTGCCGTATTACCCTTATTCATTCTTGACAAGGTTTCATCATCTCCCGATTCCGTGCCAATACTAATACTGTCAAACTTTAAATGACGCAAGTTCTTCAGTTCTTCTACACTCTTGGATTTAATGTCTGCTATGCGGGAAAATGTTCCTATTGTTTCGCAATAAGGGAGATACTTCCGAATCAATAACCCTAAATCCAACAATCTGTTATAGCTCAAAGCAAAAGGATTGGCACCAGTCAGAAAGACACGCCTTGCCTTAGGCTGGTATTCCTGAATTATTTTCAAGTCTGATTCAACTTCCGAAACAGGAGATAATCTAAACTTAGTTCCATGATACAGGCTACAAAATTTGCATTTATGATATGTACATCCTGCTGTTACCTGTAACAGTTGCGAACTTGCTTCATAGGGTGGTCGCCAAATTTGACCGTCAAAATGCATTTTCTCTATTTCCATACTCTTAATTTTTATAAGTTTCAGTCTTTGCTAAATATTTAGAAAGACCGAAAACTTTGTATATTTAATATATTTAGTTACTTTTGTGCGAACAAAGTTACTAAGATACTTAGTATAAAAAAAGAACTTACCATTAAGTAAGATAGTAACGTAGAGGTAACTATTATTGATTGATAATGAATTAAATAAGAAAAAAAGATGGATGATACTCATTATAGAGAAGCTATTTGTCCTGCCTGTGGAATAATTGACCGTTTCGGTGATAAATGGTCGTTACGCATATTGTTTCTTCTGCATCAGAAGGGAACCTTGCGCTTCAATGAGCTATTAAGAAACACTCCGAATGTGTCACAAAAGATGCTGGCTACAGCATTAAAGAAATTAGAAGCCGATAAGTTAGTGAATCGTAAACTGTACCCGGAAATACCACCAAAAGTGGAATACAGTCTTACATCGCTTGGAAAAAGTTTAATGTCGCCCTTAGATGGTATTATTCAATGGGCTTTGGAACATTCCGATGAAATTTTAGAACACCGTCAAAAAACGGAAAAACAGAAGAAAGTATAGAACTTCAATGTTCTATACTCTCCCTTTTTATCATCTTGCATTCACATATTTATATGAGGATAACAAAATATTGTTATCTATAATTTTAGAACTCTCCAAATGCCAATTTGAGCCAAAAGTTTCACCTATGAAACTGATACCTTTACCAAGCATAACAGGAATAGTGTAAAGGGTCAGACTATCCAGCAGTCCCGCTTGAATAAGTGTAGTCAAAAGTTTACCACCACCGACTAACAGTATATCATTATCACTTTTCATTTCATGTACTTTCCGAAGTGGAGCATCTATAAGAAATTCCACTCCACAATCCGGCGTAACATTTGCATCGTGGTGGGAAACTACAAAAGTACGTTTACTTTTATATAACCATCCACCCCAATGCTCAAATAAATAGGTATAAGTATTAGCTCCCATCAGCAAGCAAGTAGCTGCTTCGTATTCTTTTCCAATAAGCGATTTTACATTTGAAGTAATCCAGTCCAGTTCATTGTCCGATGTTGCGATAAAACCATCGAGAGACACAGCGATATGCGCTTTAATTTGTTTCATATTGTTAGGCATTAAACAGTTTATATTTTTACGGGTGACCCGTTTATAATCTTTATTCAAACTGTCCGCTAGTATCTCAAAAAAGAAGCGTGAACTCACACTGCTCCACTACGAGGTACTGGCATACCTAAATGACGAAACAGGCAAGCCCACGCTATGTTAAAACATAGCATAGACATTGCGCTGAAAATCTCGTCATTTTGAAAAGTGCCAGTTTTCGTAGTGAGATGTTCGGCGAACGAATATGATATATATAAAGGCAACATCACAGGTTACTGTTCAATCGCCATTATCTTCTATGTAACTTTTGCAAAGTTAGCCAAATCCCTGAAAACTCCTATATACAAAACAAGAAATCCTGCCTTATCTTACGACAAAACAGGATTGAAAACCATTAGAAAAGAAAAAATTAATCGGTTTTCTCCCGAATTAACTTGTGTACGTCCGTTGCACGGTAATAACACCTGCCATCCAGCATAAGGAAAGGGAGTATTCCCTTTTTCCGGTAACGGGTCAGTGTTCGAGGAGCTACTTTTAGCAGCAGGCACAAGTCCTGATTATCCAGCAGTTCTTCACCATCCAAACAGTTACGACCTTTTATAACTTTGTCTATCTTCTTGTCCTGCATATCGAACCTATCCATGATACGTTCCATCCATGCGGTAAAATCTTCTCTGTCTATATACATAAGGCTATCTGATTAAATTAAACCAATCATAAAATAACTTTGGTTGGACGGGTCTTTGATGATAATATCCCGTTCCCGCATGAAGCGGATATAACTTTTAGCTGTCCGTTCCTTGACATCCAAAATCTGTTGTATCTGCTCGCACAAATCTATATAGGTTATATGTTCCTGTCTGCCAAACACGTCACGGGCAACGCCGACCAATTCCTTTTCCTTTCGTTTTTCTTTTTCCTCTCGTGGCTTTTCTCCTTTGTAAAGGTGCATCCCGGCTGCTTTATCCCATGCGAACAGCATCAAAGGAACATCCAACGGGCTACCATCCCTTACTTTCAGGGCTTTTACAACCGACAGCGTAGGTTCATCGTCTTTTTCGATGGAAAGAATTGTAGCCGCTTTACGCTGTAGTTCGCTACCCAAGTGTCCCCGTAGTTTTAATCCGTTCGGTACGAAATGTAGCACGCAGAGAATACAGGTATTATAAATTCCTGCCAGTCGGTATAGTTCATCTATCACTGCCACACTTTCCACTTCATCATTGGCACTCTTTACAAGGTCGGCGATGCCGTCAATAACTACCAACTGGATGCCGCCATACTGGTAATAGAATTTATCCATACTTTGTACGATAGCGTGCAGGCGTTCTTTACGGGACATACCCGTCAGGCAGAATGCTTTCAGTTCTTCCGGTTTGTTCGGTTGCTTGGCACGTGTCAGCAGGTTACTTACATTTTTGAACAGTTGTACTTCGGACTGTTCCGTATCATAGAGTAACACCGCTTTGTGTTTACTGTTGGCGGCTATCTGTATGCCAAGCGTATCTATTTCTTTATCCGGTTGGCAAATACAGCCCGCTAACATGGCAGCTATATAATTACTCTTTCCTGTTCCCTCACCGCCTGTAATACCAAACAGGTTTCCTTGTGTCCCCAATGGAACGTCTCCGGCAGAAATTATTACTTGCGCTTTTGCCGGGGGATTATTGAAGTCTATTTCGCACGATTTGAGCATAATCAATGTATCACTATATAGGTTATCTAAAAAATCGATAAACAATTTCAGGAAATCTTCACGGGTATTTCCTGCCTTAAAATAATCGGAAATATCTTTTTCCTCTTTTGTTCCAGGAAGCGGTAGAAGTAACCGTCTTATTCCAAATTCTTCCAACTGCTTTTCCTGTTTGCGTGCGCTTTCCTTTCCCGTCTTGTCTGTATCATATAATAAGATTATATGCTTAAAACGGAACGTCAATTTATAAATCAGCGTAGGTGGGATAGTCACCGTTTCACTGTTGAAGCAGATAGCATGAAAACCATGTGCCGCCAATGACATGACATCTTTTTCACCACCTGTGATAAACAGCGTATCACCCTTTGCGGGTAGTTGCTCCAATCCAAAACAATAGTTTTCCCCGAAATTGCCACCATAGAGGAAACGGGCTTTCGAGAATGGACGGTACAGTTTTATGTACCGTTTGTTCTTATACCCGTACATCGGTTCTGTTACAGATGAAGTATAGGTAAACGGTGTTCCATCCGCCGTTACGCTCTGAAAGTCCCGTAAGGAACACACCTTATAAAGTTCCAATACTTCCGGTGTGATACCATACTGCTGCCAGTACATCAATTCGGCAAGCGGAAATTTCTGTTCCCTGAACTGGTAGGGTTTGCTTTCCTTTTCAGGTGTTTCGTCCGGCATATCATTTACTATATGGGAAGAAGTACGGGTAACTGGTATCGGATTACCTGTTGTCAGTCCCAATCCCAAATCCCGGTCTATGGTTTCCAGTATCTCCACAAAATCCATTGAATTGTTGCAGTCCAGCCCTTTAAGTTGCCCCACGAAAAAGAAACAATCACCGCTATAACTGTCGTTGCCGAAATCTTTCATCTTATAGATACCACTTCGGCGGTCGAAATAGATGTTACAGGACGCTTTGTTATCCTCATAAAGCGGGTTTAAGAAATTGCGTCCTATCCGCCAATTACCGGATATGTAATGCTTGAACACGGATAACCCATTATTTGTCCTTTCTAATATTTCTTCTTTCCTTAACATATAGCTGGTGGTTGGTTATCAGGTCGTTAATACTGTCTTTATCTCGTTTAATCAGGCGTTCTTCCAATAATCGTTTTATTTCTCCAATCTTGTAGAAATAATGTCCCTTGATATTGGAATAAGTGACTGTCCCGGCTGCCCGCAAGCGTTGTAATGTCCGGTCACTGATTTTTAGAAATGTGCAGACCTCGTAACTATCCACCCAAATTTCATCCTCATTGGTACTTTCCGCTTCTGTGTGATTAAATATATAATCGGCAATAGCGGTAATCTTGTTGTCTAATTCCTTATAGGCTTTTGACTCAAATGTTATTATCTCCATTTCGCTAATTAATTGATTTGCTGCAAAGATGGTGGGTTTCAAAAGATAAAAATTACAAGGTATAATCAAGTTGGTGAATATTTATTTTTCTCTTTTTCAGTAGCAAAAGCAGGGTGTTATTACCCGAAAATGCCGCATTTCATATCTAAATCGTATAAAAACAAAAACTACCAAGTTGGTAATTACTTGGTAGTTTTTATGTGGACTAAATATCTTTATTACAGTTCGTCCGATTCCATTCGCTTTAACAGTTGTTCGATTACTGATGTAAAAAAGGCAGTTCGATTTTTCTTTCTGCTTTTGAGAGTTAGATATGTTCGATAATAATCTCCTAAATCTATATCAAAAGCTGCTTCAATGAAAGCCATGATTTCTTTTATTGTCACATTTCCATTATTGAGTGTTGCAATAGCAACAAGTCCATACCCAAACTCTACTGCATCTGATTTAGAGCCAGTCCATTTCAGATTAAAGTCAGAAAGTGCCGCTCGTATTTTAGATATTTGCATTTTCCTGTCTAACAATTGTAATTGTCTATTGAGATATATTCGTAGCATTTCATTCGACAAAATTTTAGCTACTTTGTAATCATATCCGGTAGAAAAGGCTGGGTCTTTATCTAAAAATGCGCTATCAACACACAATCTGAAATTCGCTTTATATCGAACAAAGTAATAAGAATCTAAGTGGGTTGCTTTCGAACGATAATATTGGTAGAAATCAAGATTTTGGTCAAAGAAATATTTCAAATTATCCAATTGGCAATGAAGATACTCTCGTTGTACATCATCACTGCCAATCGGACGTTTCATCTCAATTCTTGTTATTTTGTAAAAGTATAAATACCGACTAAGAATGTCTGGCTTTATATCTTTAAAGAAATGAATTTCTTCTTCTTCGTTCTGAAATTCATATTTTACAGTCATGCTCCGCAAGTTATCGAATAAAGGTCGTATGACATCTATCATATGCAAAGCATCCTCCACGCAGACATTTTCATCAATGCCAAGCAACTCCATTTCTTCATTTATTCGATGCAATATTTCATTGATATAATCTTGCATGATTGAATTTCGTTATAATCAGAAATTTGCATTTCGGGGTGTGCGTGGAAACGGAATAACATCCCGAATGTTTGTCATGCCTGTAATGAACAGCATCAACCGTTCAAAACCCAATCCAAAGCCTGAATGGGGAACAGTGCCAAATTTGCGTGATTCAAGATACCACCACAGTTTTTCGGTATTCATATTCAATTCTTTCATTCGCTGCAACAATTTTGTATAGTCGGCTTCCCGTTCAGAACCTCCTATGATTTCCCCAATTTTCGGAAATAATACATCCATTGCACGAACTGTTTTCCCATCTTCATTCTGTTTCATATAGAATGTTTTTATCTCTTTAGGATAATCTGTAATAATCACAGGACGGCGAAAATATTCTTCCACCAAATGACGTTCATGTTCAGCACATAAATCAATGCCCGGTTTTATCGGGTAGTCAAACTGACGTCCGGACTCTTGTAAAATCTCTATAGCTTTAGAATAAGGTAAACGCATAAATTCATTATTTGCAACGAAATATAATTTATCCATTAAACCATTATCTACGTTGTCATTTAAAAAAGCTAAATCACTTTCGCAATTTTCAAGTGCATAACGGATTAGATATTTCAAAAAGTCCTCTGCCAAATCCATATTGTCGTTAATATCATTAAAGGCAACTTCCGGTTCAATCATCCAAAATTCGGAAAGATGACGGAATGTATTTGAATTTTCTGCCCTAAAGGTCGGGCTAAAGGTGTAAATTGCCCCCAATGCTAACGCACCAAGCTCGCCCTCTAATTGTCCTGAAACTGTTAAATTGGCTGGGGAACCGAAAAAATCATCTTTTAATTCCGTTTTGACTTCAAAGAGTTCTCCTGCTCCCTCACTATCCGATGTTGTTATTATAGGAGTATTGAAATAGAAGAATCCTCTTTCATTGAAATAACGATGTATGGCAAAAGCCATATTATGGCGCATACGAAATATTGCACCAAAAGTATTTGTACGTAAGCGTAAATGAGCTATTTCCCGTAAGTATTCTAAAGAATGTTCCTTTTTCTGTAAGGGGTATTCCTGTGGGTCTGCTATTCCATATACTTCAATATCCCCGGCTATTACTTCTACTTGTTGTTTATCTCCGGCAGACTGGATAAATTTGCCCTTTATACCGATTGCACTTCCCGTAGTAATAGTCTTTAGCATGTTCTTTTCAAACTTTACATGTTCAATCACAATTTGAAGATTGTGTACAGTAGAGCCATCATTTAAAGCAATAAAGCTTATATTTTTACTCTGCCGATGCGTACGAACCCAACCTCTCACATAGACATCAATTCCATAAATATCTGATTTTAATAAATCTACGATTCTTATTTTCATAACATTATTCTTTTATGCAATATCTCCAATACTTATAATAAGAGCATTATTAGACGTAAACTTGTCATTAAGAAATAAATCATAATTCAATTCAACACGAATGCGGTCATCATATATTTTAAGCTGATAAAGCAATGTCCTTACTTTTATATTAATATCTCCATCAGCGGTGATATAATCCGATTCCGTTAATTCCCCATTTAGGAAAGACATTTCAGTAAAAATCGACCCTGTACGATATAAATTAGCTTTTTCCGGGTTGATTATTAGTCGGTTTTCAACAACATGGCCTCCTGCACATAATTCTCGGTATAAAACAGAATGACTACTACCGGAACGTGAATAGTTTCCAAGGGCATTAGTTACTATTTTATCCGTATAGTCGTCATACCGTTGAATATTTTGAACGATTATTCTAACATCCTTTTTCATAAATGAGGCAAGTTTTCACGGTATTGCCGCAAATAAGATTCATCTTGATTATGGATTTGTTGTTCCAAAAAATGAACCATCTTTTGCTTATCTGTTTTTAAGTTACCACGGACTTGGATTAAGTTAGAAGCTCCATCAGTAGCAAACCTTGCATTTACCGTCAAGCTCTGAACCAGTGTTTTTAGCTCCTGCAATTTTTCAATCTCTGTTTCCTCTTTCCAATTTCCTGCTTGAATTTCTTGAAATAGCTGAGAGGTTGGATAGATGGTTAGCATGGAAGCATCTATGATTTGCGGGTGAAGCTGGTTGAAGATTTCCGCAGTTGCCTTTGCGCCAATTTCTCCTCTCCCTGAACCGGAAATACCAGTCAAGTAAAAGAAATTATAGCTCATATCCACTTCTTCTAACTTTTTGCATTGTTCGATAATATCTTTAGACAAATATCCCTTTTTCATAAAAACAAGTGCTTCATCATCTCCCGTTTCAATTCCAAACGTAATTCCATCATAACCGAGGTCTTTCAACTCTTGCAAGTCTTTGACGGATTTTTGGCTAATATCAGTTATTCTTGCAAAACAACCGATGCTCTGACAGTTTGGAAAATATTCATGTACCATCTTCGCCAATGTTTTGAGCTTATCCACACTAAGTACAAAAGGATTAGCTCCTGTAAAGAATACTCTGTCTGCATCTTTATAGTAGTAATTAGCTTCTTTCAAATCTGATTTAACTTCTTCGAGCGGTGACATTCGAAACTTGAAAGGCAAGTCTTCATAAAGAGTACAGAACTTGCATGAATGGTGAGTACATCCTGCTGTAACTTGAATTAAAAGGGAGTATGCCTCATAAGGCGGTCTCCAAATAGTTCCTGTGTAATGCATAATTATTTCTCCTTTTATTTATGTAAACAATGACCAAAAACAGTAGAATATCAACTGTTATTTAGTTTCTTTTTCGATGGCAAAGTTATAAATACACTTAGTATAAAAAAAGAAGTTACTTAAACGTTAGGCAGTTACAAAGGGGTAACTATTTTTGCATATCAGATAGTTATGTGCGAAAAAAAATAAAAAAAGATGGGAATGGTATATTTATAGGGTGATGTAGAGAAGATTTATAAAAAGCACCCGGTGTCCCTCCGAGTGCTTCAACCACAAAAATTTCAATTATAAATCTATCTATAATGAAACCTTCTGTGGCAAATATAACGATTTCCATTTTATTTCTTCGGTTTGCCTTTCTTTTCAGGGAACACGAAAGTAACATTAAACTGATCGTCAAAGGCAAGTGAAGCGTCAAAGACTTTACCGTCCCTGTTCTTGAATCCTTTGATTAGCCCGGTTTTCCCGGTAGTCACCAGTTCGGTAATCTGTTTGTCCGTCAGTTGCTTGTCGCTCTTGTTGCGGAAGATGGTAACGGAACAATCCACATTGGAACATTTGGCGACTTTCGGATAGAAAAGGATGCGTCCGGTCTTGCATTTGGGACAAATGCAACCACTACCCGAAGCGAAAGAAAGCTGAACGTCCAAAAGTTCAGCCGTGATTTGCCGTGCATATACTTCGATGCCTTTACGGAACGTATCGGGGTTCATTTCGCCGCTTTCTATTTTGGCAAGCGTATTTTCCCACATTCCCGTCATTTCAACGTCTGCTATCTTCTTGTCCCGGATGATATTGTAAACGGCAAGACCTTTCTCGGTCGGGACAAGGTTCTTTTTCTCCCGGACGATATACTGGCGGGAAAATAGCGTTTCGATAA
>NZ_CANUAR010000007.1:0-156330 GCF_947855755.1 uncultured Coprobacter sp. | reverse complement strand
CGGGGGAAATCATCCGATTTCCCCCGCCTGCTTTATAATTTATTTTAAATTTAATTTTTTAACGATGTCTTTAGGTATGGCTTTTTTATTAACTACCATATTCATGGTTTTATAAAGGACATATGGCTCTGATGCGTAAAAGAATCCTTTATATACACCGCCATCGCCCCATGAGTTTTTTACTTTATAATAAGTCGTTCCGTTTTGATCTACTGCTTTTCCTACAATTTGCATGCCGTGGTCATCGGTCGTTTCAAACTTGTCGTATGCAACTTGACGGAGCTCTTGAGTAATTTCTTGCTCTTTTCCCGGACCTTTCTGTTTTGCTGCTTTTCTTTCCTCCGGAGATAGTGTTGTCCAGCGGGCTTTTTCTGTTCCGGCTTCACTTTCGATCTTCTTTTCTTCAGGAATTACAGCATAACCTTTGTTGTAGTTGAATCCTTTTTCACTGACATCGGCTGCCCAGAAAATAGTATATCCATTATCTATGGCGTTATTTAAAATGCGGTCGAAATCATTTAACGGAACATTGTACGATTCTCCCCATGCCCAGTTGTCAGGAACTTCTATTGCAAATGTTTCGTAGAACGGATGATGAGTGAAAGAGGTGACAGATACGTAGTCGTCCATATTCAGACCGAGAGATTCTGCAAAAGATTTGGGTGTGTATTCTTTCCCTTGATAAGTGAACTTTTCTGGAAATTTACCCAGATAAGCATCGAGAATTCCGTTAAATCCTTCTTTCCATGCTGGTGTAATTTGCGATTTGCGGTCAACGATAGTCTTAATATATGCAGAAAGTACGGCATCCAGTTCTCCGTGGTTGTGTTTTGTCGAACCGTAATTAAGTCCCGGATATGCTTCTTCAGGAACGATTCCGTACTTTTTGATAATATTCATAACATCGTGAGTTGCTCCTCCTGCACTAAAATTTCCAGTTCCGTGCATACGTACATATTTCTCTGCTTTTTCTAAATATGTCATTCTGACTATAAACATTTCTGAAAGGTCGACTTCAGGTTTACCTTGTCGCAACATTTCGCTTTCTAAAAATGCCAGACCGGAAAAACTCCAGCATGTGCCTGAGCGGCTCTGATCTTTTACAGGCGTGTATTTTGCAATCTTGGTATCGGTAAATTCGTACCCGTCGGTTTTTGCTTTTTCTTTGTCGTTTTTCGGTTCTTGTGCCCAGCTGTAAGATATAAATAGCAGACAAAGGGAAATCGATATTAAATTTTTTATCATAACATATATTGGTTTTAGGTAAGCATAATATAAGCGAGTCAAAGATAACATTTCATTTTTGTATAAGAGGTTAAAATAGGCTGATTTTTCAGGAATATTCTTTTTATCTCTCTTTTTATGACTATTTTTGTTTTATAACTTATTGTACGATTATGATGCGATTATGTCTGTTGTTATTATGTTTTTGGATGGTTGTTCCGGTTAAAGGACAAAAAAAGATATATAGAACCGAGGCTCTTGATCCGTTGATCCAGACTTTACAAGTACGTGTAGAGAATGCTCCTTTATATCCTCCGATAATTTCGTTACGAGGTGATGACCGAATTATCGTTTCTTTTGATCAGTTTGTCGATGATCCACAATATTTGAGTTATAGTGTAATTCATTGTAATGCGGATTGGACTCGTTCGAGCTTATCTGAATTGGAATATTTAGATGGTTTTAACAACCGTCCGGTAGAGTATTCAGAAATGTCTCTCAGTACATATAGGAACTATATTCATTATAAAATCGTACTGCCGAATGAATCGATGAGGTTTAAAGTTTCCGGGAATTATGTAGTAATCGTATATCCCGAAGATGAGCCCGATAGAATTCTATTGCACGCGTGTTTTTCTATTTCTTCAGATCAAGTATCAGTTCCTTGCCGTATCTTGACGAAAACGGATATCGATTATAATAAGGCTCATCAGCAAATAGAGTTTAATGTACAATATCCTCATTATGATATTCGTAGTCCGCAAACCGAATTGAAAATTTATGTTTCTCAGAATAATCGTCGTGATAATGAGGTGCTTATAACGCATCCTCTTTATGTCAAATCCAGAGAGTTGGTTTATGCCCATAATAAGGACCTTATTTTTGAAGCGGGAAATGAATACCGTCGTTTTGAAATGGTAACGACAAAATATAAAGGCATGAGAGTTTCCGAACTACGTTATTATGATCCGTATTTTAACGTGACGCTTTTCCCGGATTTCCCGAGAGCCGGAAAAAACTATCTCTATGACCAAACTCAAAATGGGCGGTTTACGATACGGGAGAGCGATGCGGTAGATAGTGACCTTGAAGCCGACTATTTTATAGTTCACTTTTCTTTGGATTATGATAAACCGTTGTCGGATGGAAATATTTATTTAGAGGGGGAGTTTACGTATGACCTATTTAATGATCGGAGTCAAATGATATATAATCCGGATACTCGCCGGTATGAAAAAACTCTGTTTTTGAAACAAGGAGCATATAATTATCAATATCTCTATTTGCCTTTCGGGCAGACGAAAGCGACACCTTCTCTCATTGAAGGGAATTATGTGGATACTAAAAATGAATATTTGATTAAGGTTTATCACCGTGTACAAGGAGAACGGTATGATCGTTTGATCGGAATAGGACGTTGTATTCTTTAGAAATGTTTTCGGTATAATAATTAGAAAATGTAGAGTCGCATGGAGTTTTAGAACTCATCTGAATTTTACTCGGGTCAGGTTTGAGATTTTCTTTCGAGGATGTTTTGTCGTTTTTACGAGGATGATAGCGGGTTATCTGACGAGAGGAAACGGGGAAAACCGGAAGAAAATGCGAAGATGACGATAGTATTATTTTTATTGGAAAATTCAGACAATCTCTTATTTGAGAGCGACCGATGATGCATGGGTAGGGGTGTATCCGCTTCGGATACGCCATTCTTGCGGATATAAATTGTTTGCCCTGTTTCCGAGATTTTTTACCCATCCTAACGGCATTCCCTCGAATGTCAGTAGAAAATAATCACGTTCATTGCTTTGCAATTGAAAAGATTCTCTACGCAAATAGGATAGAGCTGTGTTTAGGGGTAGCTCTTCTTCCGGAAAAATATTTCGGTTCAGGAATGTTGATAAAGCTAACGCATGTTCGGGAATATAATCTTTTCCTTTGGCATGAGCCAAAGGAATTCCTGCATGTATAACATTTGTCTGGGAATCGAACAAGATCAGGTCTTCTGAATATTCTGACGGGAATGCGAATATCGAATTTGCGTTAGAACTGAAGAAGAATCTTTCATTGTTTCTGATCCACGATCTGATATTATCGGGAATGGAACATACGTTTCGATTCTTGTCCTTTTTCGCTGACAGTCGATTTTGGAGCTTTTCTCTTGGAATAATATCTTCGTGCTCCGGTTTACGGAACACGGTCATGAAAAGACCTTCACCTTTAGTCACATGCGGCATAAACCGGTAGCAAGGAACAGTGCCGGTCAGTTCTTTATGAATACCCCATTCCGGATATGTTTTTACCGGTAAAGGTATAGCCCCCAATCTGTTTTGTATGTATGCGGCTATGAATTCGTTCTCATCGGTGTTGTAGGTGCAAGTGCTGTATATCAGTATACCACCGGGACGTAAAGCATCCCAGATATTATGCAGTATTTCTTTTTGACGTTCCGAACATAGTCCGACATTCGATGCAGACCACTCTTGTACAGCCGCCGGATCTTTACGAAACATGCCTTCTCCGGAACAAGGGACATCGGTGAGAATAACGTCGAAATAGTGTTTCAGTGAATTGAACGTTGCCGAGTCGTTGTTTGTGACGATACAGTACGGATTCCCCCACTTGATTATGTTCTCTGCAAGAACATGTGCACGATTACGGACTATTTCATTGCAGACGACCAGACTGCCTTCGGGCAGAGCTGATAAGGCCAATGTCGTTTTTCCACCGGGTGCGGCACATAAGTCGAGATAACGAACCGGTCGGGTTATATGCTGCCTGATGACATGATCGAGAAACATGGACGAAGCTTCTTGCACATAGTAAGCTCCGGCATGGAATCGAGGGTCGAATGTGAATGCGGGACGATCTTGCAGGTAATAACCGTTTTTACACCAAGGAACTTGCTCTTGCCCGGATAATCCGGAATTGGTTTTTAAAGGGTTTAGCCGGATACTTACCGGAGATTCTTCTCGCAGAGCTTTTTCGAAAGCCGGGTATTCGTCTTTCAATAAATCTTTTGTTCGGTCGGTAAAAGCAAGAGGTAATTCCATGTCGTGTTTCTGTTATTTGCACAAAATTACATACTTTTCGGATATAAAGAAACGGTTTTGCATTTATGATAAGTGCCGGGAAATCTTTACCTTTGTCGCAAAGAGTATTGTACCTATGCATTCAGCAGCACTTTATCTGATCCCTGTAACATTGGGAGACACGCCGGTAGATCGAGTATTGCCGGCTTATAATAATACGATAATATCCGGTATCTCTCATTTTATAGTGGAGAATATCCGTACAGCACGTCGTTTCCTAAAAAAATCGAATCCGGAAATCAATATAGATTCCTTGACATTTTATACATTGAACGGACATACACGTCCCGAAGAGGTTTCGGATTATCTGACGCCATTAGCTGCAGGTTTTTCCGTCGGAATTATTTCGGAGGCCGGATGTCCGGCAATTGCCGATCCCGGTGCGGATGTCGTGGCGATTGCCCAGCGAGCCGGATATAAGGTGGTTCCTTTAGTCGGGCCGTCATCTATCTTGATGTCGTTGATGGCTTCGGGGTTTAACGGTCAGAGTTTCGCTTTTCACGGCTATTTGCCGATAGATGCCGGAGAGCGGGCACGGGTGCTGAAAATTCTGGAACATCGTATTTATGCCGAAAATGAGACGCAGATATTCATAGAGACACCTTATCGAAACAGTCGTATTATAGATGATTTTATAAAAATATGCAATCCTCGCACTAAATTGTGTATCGCAGCGAATATTACGTGTGAAGATGAGTATATCCGTACCTTGACATTAAAGGAATGGAATAAAGAGAAACCTGATTTGGGTAAAAAGCCGTGTATATTTTTACTTTATAAATAGTCTGGCAATCCTCTTTTTTTGACGCAAAAGAATTATCTTTGTAGACTTCAAAGACAAAAAGAGAGTTTGTAGATGAATTTACGTTTTTTGAGCCTTGCCAGCGGAAGCAGCGGAAATTGTTATTATCTTGGAAATGACGAATATGGAATTCTGATCGATGCAGGTATAGGCATACGCACTATAAAGAAGCACTTAAAAGAACATAATATCCCGTTTGAAAATATTGTCGGTCTGTGTATCACTCATGACCATGCCGACCATATAAAGTCTGCAGGTTGTTTGGGTGAAAAATATTTTATTCCGGTATATACGACAAAGGAAATTCTTGCCGGAATGAATCGCAGCTATTGCATGACCGAGAAGATTTATACGGCATGTCATCCTATCTGTAAGGAAGTCCCTTTTGAGATTCGGGATTTTAAGATTACTTCGTTTGAAGTTCCTCATGACGGTACGGATAATGTCGGTTACTTTATAGAATACGGAGACCGGAAATTTGCTTTTGCTACAGATCTCGGACATATTCCTCCGGGTGTGGCACACTATCTTCGCAAAGCGAATTATTTGGTTATAGAGGCGAATTATGATATTGAGATGTTGACTCATGGAACATACCCTCCGCATTTGAAACAAAGAATCATTAACCCGAACGGTCACATGAGTAATGCCGATACGGCAGAATTTTTGGCTCGGAATTTTACGGAAGATATGCAATATATTTTTCTTTGTCATTTGAGCCGGGAAAATAATCATCCCGAATTGGCCTATAAAACAGTAGAATATCGTCTTTATCAGGAGGGAATACGTGTGGGAAAGGATGTTCAGTTAGTTGCTCTTAAAAGAAATCATCCTTCAGAATATTACAATTTCGAATAAAATTTTATTGAAAACGTTTTGTCATTTTTTTGAAAAGCATTACTTTTGCAACCGCAACCAACAAAAGAAATGACTCCGTAGCTCAGTTGGTAGAGCAAATGACTCTTAATCATTGGGTCGAGAGTTCGAGCCTCTCCGGGGTCACTGGAAACAGTCTTTAAAGTCTCTGACTTGATACTTAAAGTCCTTAGATACAGTTATCTAAGGACTTTTTTGTTTTTATCTTGTTCTTTTGAGAGTCACGAAAGAATTTTCTTTATAAAACAGTAGAGCCACTGAATTATTCGGCGGCTCTACTGTTTTATAGAGTTTGATAATCAATTATTTGCTTGTATTCCTTCTGCTACGATACGGAAATTCTTTTTCAGTTTTATATCTTCGGATGAAGCTCCGATGAGAACTTCAAATTCTCCCGGTTCTACATTCCAATTCATATTAATATCCAATATTTCGAGATCTTCGGGATGCAGAGTGAATTGTATGTTTTTCGTTTCTCCCGGTTGCAGGGAAACACGTTCGAAGCCTCGTAACAGAGATTCATAAGAGATTACACTGCTCACTTTATCTTTTATGTATAGCTGTACGATTTCATCTCCGGCTCTTTTTCCTGTGTTCGTGATATCGAACGATACCTGAATATCTCCTTTAGGGCCTTGTTTCTCGGGGGAAACTTTCAGATTGGAATATTCGAATGTCGTGTAACTGAGCCCGAATCCGAAAGGATACAAAGCTCCGTTGACCCGTGTTTTTCCGTATCCGTTCGGTCCGGCTTCGGGCTGTTTCGACTGAGAGGCCGGTTTGAAAGGGAAGTTCAATTCTATTTGTCCCAATGTTTTGGGGAATGTGACCGGAAGTTTCCCTCCCGGATTATAATCTCCGAAAAGTGTTTCTGCAATGGCAGTTCCTCCCATTTGTCCGGGAAACCAGGCTTCCAGAATTGCCGGAATATAACGGTCTGCCCAGTTGATGGTAAGCGGTTGTCCGTTGATGAGAACCAGTACGACCGGTTTTCCTGTGGCATACAACGCTTCGAGGAGTTGTTGCTGACGTCCCGGCAAATCGAGTCCCGAACGAGATTTACTTTCTCCGGTACTTTCTTCATCTTCACCGAGTACGGCAATAACAATGTCGCTTAATTTTGCTTTTTCGACGGCATTTTGTATTTCTTGCTGTTCTTCTGTCATCAGCGGAGAATGTATAATTTCGCTTTCCGGCCATTTGGCATCTTTAACCTTACAGCCTAAAGCGTAATCGACAGAAACTTTATTCCCGAGATAATTTTTGATACCTTCATATACCGTGATATTTTCCAGTTCTTGAGGTCCGTAACGGCTTACCATATAATTTTCTTCTTTGGCAAGCGGTCCGGTGATCAATATTCGGGACAGCTTGTTCTTATCGAGAGGCAATAAATTATTTTCGTTTTTTAGGAGAACCAAAGATTGACGTTGTATATCGAGCACAAAGTCTTTGTTCTTGTCTGCTCCGACGATTTTATCTGCGGCTTTAGGATCTGCGACAAAGGGTTGGTCGAAAAGTCCGAGACGGAATTTCACCCGTAAAACGTCAGCGACACGTTCGTCTATGACTTTCATCGATAATCGTCCCTCTTTTACCAATTTTCGTGCAGGCAAAATGAAAATATCCGGTGCGGCGAAAGTCGTTCTTACGTTGAGACCGGCTTCAAGAACCATTCTTACCGCTTCTTCGTAAGTCTCGGCGACATGATGCTTGTTATATACATACTCTACCGCATCGCTGTCACTGACAACATAACCGTCGAATCCGAATTCTTGACGAAGTAACTGGGTCAAGAAGTAATAACTTGCGGTAACCGGAACGCCGTCCCAGTCGTTATAACTGCTCATGACTCCCATCGGGTGGGCGTCTTGAATTACTTTTTTGAACGGATACAGATGCATTTGGTGCATTTCTCGGGGCGCGACGTGGGGGTCGGTGCGTACACTGCCGTCCCGTCCTCCTTTGGGAACGCTATATACGGCAAAGTGTTTTAGAGTTGCTGCCACACCTTGTTCCTGGATACCTTTGACCATTTGTGTTCCGAGTGTAGCGACAAGAAAGGGATCTTCTCCATAGCATTCAAGAACACGACCCCAACGGGGATCTCTGGCAAGGTCTAATATCGGCGCATATATATTGGTATATCCGAGAGCTTTGGCTTCTTTTCCTGCAATTGTTCCGGCTTTGTAAATCAAAGGTGCGTTCCATGTACTTCCTATGCCGATAGGCGCGGGTAGAGGAGTCGCTTTTGTGTGATTGAGCCCGTGTATTGTTTCGTTGGAAAAATCTACCGGAATACCCAGACGAGTCTCTTCGATAAACCATTTTTGAGTTTTGTTGATTGCTTCGGCATGTTTGCTGAAAGGGTAGATCAGGTCTTGAGCGATTTTCGCACCACGACCTACACCGTTCAATTGTTCATCGATATTGGCAATCCCGTCTTTCCAAATTTTATTTTTCCATTCCGGAGTCGGTAACGAGTCGCTCATTACCCGTTTATATCCATATAAAGTTGCCAGTTGACAGGTCTTTTCGTCCAGATTCATTTGAGACAATAAATCCTGTACTCGTTTTTCGACCGGTTGCTTAGGATCTTCGAATACATCCATTTTTCCGTTTTTGTTGAAATCGATCCAGCCGTCATGATAAATAGAACCTTTGTTCACTTTGGCAAAAGCCATTTGTCCTGCCAGAAAAACGCTCCCGGCGATTAGCATACATTTTTTCAGCATAGTGTTTTTGTCGCGTGTTTTCATAAAATTCGATTATGCGCAAGTTATTTTCTACAAAGAAAAGTATATTCTCTTAATTTTTTTATAATATCGGGTTAACGGGAATCTTAAAAACAGATTAATTCCTTTTTTATACCAATGATTCTGTTTTTGGAGGTTTTATTCTCTGAATTTAGCTATTCTGTACCTTGTATCTCTAAGAGATAACTTTTACCTTTGTCAGATAAATGCAGTAAAAATGAAAAAAGTTTTATGTCCCAAATGCGATAATGATATAACGTTTAATGAGGATCGTTATGAAAAAAATGTCTCTTTGTTTTTCGTTTGTCCTTATTGCGGAAAACAGTTCAATGTGTCGGTTGCCGATTTGACGGATGATCAGGAGATTTCTGATTGCGGTTTTATCGTCGTATTGGAAAATTCATACGGATATCGTCAAGAACTTCCTCTTTTTATGGGAGATAATATAATAGGACGCCGCTCTAAGGGAACGGAAATTCACGTTCCGATAGAGACTACGGATATAACCCTTGCACGCCAGCATTGTGTTATTAATGTAAGGAAGAACAAGTCCGGAGATTTTATATATACGTTGCGTGATTTTCCGAGTGTATCCGGGACATATTTACGGCATGAGCGTCTGGGGAAAAAGGAGCGTGTGGTTTTGGAAGACGGGGCTATAATAACGGTGGGTTCAACGACATTTATCGTGCATTTTGCAGGAGTGCAGGATAATGAAGATTAAAAACAGCATATATGCAGAACATTATTCTTTTTGATACGACGGGAATTCATCAGGAATTTCTGCCGCTGACATTTACAAGGCCGGTTTCGGATATACGTATCGGTATCTTTACGATACGGGAAAAATGGGAATCTTGGTTTCCGGGAATCTATTCTTATGACACGGCTGATTACTTGACGGTGAAATATCCGATGAATACTGCTTCGATTAGTTTGTTTATTGCCGGAAATGTATGTCCGGATGAGAAACTGGTAGCAGCTATTTCTTCTTTATCAGAGTGTGAATCTCTTTTTTACGGAGATGAACTGATTGCTTTTTACGGATCGTTGGATGCTTTCCGTAAGAAAGATTTCGGTGTAAAGCATATTTTGAATGAAGAGCCTTTTATGATTCGGAAATTGTATGATATATTTCTGAAAAACGGAGAGGCTTTAGAAATAGATTATCGACATATCGTCTCTTCCAAAAAGTCCGAACCGTTATCCGTATCGAACAAGGTTGTCGGAGATCCTTGTTTTCCCGATGGCACACCTAAAATATTTATAGAGTCGGGAGCAGTTGTCGAATGTTCGATATTGAACGTGACAAAAGGTCCGATTTATATCGGGAAAGATGCTGAAATTATGGAAGGTGTATGCATCCGTGCTCCTTTTGCGGCATGTGAGCATGTGGTCGTGAATATGGGAGCGAAGATTTACGGAGCGACGACATTAGGCCCTTATTGTAAAGTAGGAGGAGAGTTGAATAATGTGGTGATGCTTGCCTATTCAAATAAAGGACATGATGGATTTCTCGGAAATTCGGTTATCGGAGAGTGGTGCAACTTGGGAGCTGGGACAAATGCATCGAATTTAAAAAATGATTATAGCGAAATAAAACTGTGGAATTATCCCACAGGTCGTTTTTTGCGTACCGGTTTGCAATTTTGCGGGTTGATGATGGGCGATCACTCCAAAGCAGGAATCAATAGCATGTTCAATACCGCTACGGTTGTCGGAGTGGGAGTGAACATACATGGTTCTGGTTTTCCTCGAAATTTTGTGGCATCTTTTAGTGATGGCGGTGCTGCCGGCTTTTCTGATGTGCAGTTATCTAAGTTTTATTCGATTGCTGAACGGATGATGGCACGGCGAGGAAAAATACTTACCGATGTCGATAAGGATATTTTGGAGGCAATCTATAATCAGACCGAGAGTTTAAGGTAAAGATCGAGACAGCAGGGAGATTCTTCACAAAAGTTTCCCCGCTGTCTCGATCTTTGATTATTTTACGACTCTTTTGATTTCTTCTTTTACCAGTTTCTCCATGATTTTGTAACCGTCTCCGTTCGGATGTACACCGTCTTTGCTCAACTTTTCAGGAAGACCGTTCTTTTCATCTTTCATAGCAGAAAAATAATCTACATACCCGTATTTGTTTGCTTTGGCATAAGCTTCTATTTCTTTGTTTAAGGCCATAATTTTTTGAGGAGCATCTTTGATATCGAGCCGCCATTTTATTTGTGAGGCAGGAAGTACCGATGTAAGAATCACCTTGATTCCGTTTGCTTCGGCAATGGAAGCCATAGCTTTGATATTGTTGAGTGTAAATTCA
This sequence comes from uncultured Coprobacter sp., assembly GCF_947855755.1. Classification (NCBI taxonomy): domain Bacteria; kingdom Pseudomonadati; phylum Bacteroidota; class Bacteroidia; order Bacteroidales; family Barnesiellaceae; genus Coprobacter; species uncultured Coprobacter sp. Next base: position 145,266 of record NZ_CANUAR010000007.1, on the reverse strand, counting down.
GGATGATAAGCGCCAGTATTTTCAGCGACATCGTTTGTCCCGGCGTTAATGACTACTGCTTTCGGTTTGAGGGCGACAACATCTTCGTAAAAGCGCATAAGCATTTGCGGACTTGTTTGCCCGCTGATTCCACGACCGATATAATTGTTTTCAGTGAAAAATTCCGGGTGTGTGCCGACCCAACCTTCGGTTATGGAGTTACCCATAAATACCACGCGTTTTTCTTTTTTTGTGGTAGCCGGAAGTTCTTGATTTACTTTTTCATATTTCCGGATGTTTGCTTTTTCGTATAAATCTTGAGATTTAATAGAGGAGATGAACGGGAACGAAAATAAGACAGTCCCACAGACGATTAAGATTAACTTTTTCATTTTCATATTATTAATTATGTGTATTTAGATAATCAGAACAGAGTGAATAGGTAATTCCGTCGGCAATACCTATGGTAGGTACCCATATCGATTTACAGTTGAGGTGTCGTGTTATTTGTATAAATAATTCTGCGGCGGGTACGATAACGTCTGCTCTATCAGGTTTCAGATCATACTGCTTCATTCGTTCTTTTATGGGGAGTGCCTGAAGCATGTTCGATACTTGATACAAGGATTCGAGCGATAACGGTTCTCCTTTTGCCGTACCCGACAGTTTATATATTTTATTAATATTTCCGCCAGATCCTATGATAGAAATATCAGGATATTCCGATGCTAACGATCTCAGGTCGGAGTATAGTTTAAGAAGTTCTTCTTTTCTGACTTTATTGTTAAGGATGCGTACGGTTCCTATGTTATACGAACGAGAATCCTTGAGTTTACAGTCTTTGATCAGGCTTATTTCGGTACTTCCTCCTCCGACATCTACGTATAAATAATCTCCCGGACGATCTAATATATCGACGATATGACTGTCATATACGATTCTCGCTTCTTCTTTTCCGTCGATAATATCGATGTTTATTCCGGTTTGTTCAGATATGTAACGGACAACTTCCGATCCGTTCGAAGCATCCCGCATAGCGGAAGTCGCACAGGCCCTGTAACTGATGACTCTATATACTTGCATCATTTGTTTAAATGCAGCAATGAGCCGTAACAGCCGTTCGGTCTTGTCATTCGAAATTCTGCCTAATGTGAAAGCATCCTGTCCCAATCGTAAAGGGACTCTGACGATGAAAGTTTTTTTTAGTTGGTTTGCCGTCTCTCCTTTATATATTCCCTTTATAAGCAGACGCACGGCATTTGATCCTATATCGATTGCTGCAAAATTTATTTGCTCCATAAATTTTTTCGTTTTTCTTTTGCGAATATAATGAGAAAAAATTTGTTTTTATCCTGGATGATTCTGAAAATCGTCTTAGAACTTGTCTGAGTTTTTACGTAGTCTCTCCAGAAGGGAATCGTACCGATATATCGTTGGCAACGTTATACACCGAAAGAAAACGCAAAGATGACCTGATAGTATTTTTATTGTAAAATTTAGAAAGCTACTTAATGGTGCTTATCGGGCAAGATCAAGGCGGATCGATATACCGAAGCTACTGTCTGAAATAGGATATGAAGTCGATGATACCAACGGGGTGTTGATTTGGTGGTCATAGAAAGCCCGTAGTGTAATGAGTTTGCTTAAAGCATAATCGGCAGAGAAATTAAGCATCATTACTTTTGTACCGGAAGTAGCCTGAGTGAAATTCTGTTCAATACGACGTATTAAAGATTGATCTCTTTTGAAAGAGAAGTTTGCCCGTAATTTCAGATCATTGTTAAATGTTCCTTGTTTGCCGCCTTTTCCTCTCCAAATGGCGTTGAAATCGGTAATTGTATAGCCTGCTCCGACGGTAACACCTTGACTTGTATATTCGACGATTTGACCTGCCGAAGAATTCAAGCTTAATGTACGAGAATTTTGATATTCTACTTTAGCGGTAATACTGTTTTTAAAGGTCATATCTAATCCGAGCAGTGGAGCAAAACTTTCATTGATGCTTACTGAAGAGATATCGTATGGAGAGGATGGTATCGGATTTCCGGTGAGTTCGTCTTTCGCAAAACCGAAATCTTCTTCCTCAGCTTCGGCCCAGTTGAGGAAAGAGGAAAAAGAACCCACCGTATAAGTACACCGGTAGGCATGACTCAAAACGATACTTTTGAAGTATTTTTTTAATGCCTTTATTTTAGAAAGTCCGTCATAGGTTATTTTCCAGTTAGGCAATAAACTTCTAATCGACGGAAAAGCCGTCAATCCGATTTTTCCAGCGTCTTTGCCACTGTAAGCGGCGATGAATGCAGGTATCATGACATCGGGAGAATTACGGTTAACTCCTCCGTTTTCTGAGTTATATCGTTGTCCGACTAATCCTTTTTCACTGATAAATCCTGCTGAAGGATATGTCATTCGGCTGTACTTGGCTTCTAATCGTTGAGCAATAATTTCTCGATTTTGTAAGAAGTTTTCGAAGGCTTTAGAATAATATCCGTTCGATGCCTTTGCGCTTTTTAAAGATGAAGCGATCGCTATATGGGTCATTGTGAAACTTCCTCCCCGTATGGTGGGCATACCATCATACATGAATTGTATTTGATTGTTGTTGCTCACGGTGCGGTTGGCATTTAGCGTGATTTTAAATCCTTTAAACGGTTCTAAGGTGGCATCTATGCTGAATTCTTCTGTACGATTCATAATGGCCGGACTTACCAATGAGTCGTTGACAATAAGCCAGCCTCGGTCTTTGATTTTTTTGATATAGCTTTCGTCCGTCAATCCGAAAGCGAAATCAAGACCCGGAGCTAAAGTACTGGTCGCTGTGGATTGTCCGAACATGTCCCCGACATTAGGCAAGAAAGACGGAATATACATTGAGTTACTGCTTTTGTAATGGACGTTCACATTTCTTACCATCATGGCAAACCGTGTTGTGTATTCTGCTGCTTTATACCAGAAAGAATCTTCAGGACGTTTGCCGGGCAATACGGTTAGTGTTATTTTGGCCGTATCTCTGTTCTCTATAAGGATTGTATTTTTGTCTACTACTTTATATTTTACGGAATAATATACTCCGTCTTTGGTTTTTGCGGAAACTTTTACTTTTTTATTGTCCAGATTGTGTTTCACCGTAGTTGTCGTGTCACTTTTTAAAGAGATGCTGCGCTGGAATCTTTTTTTCTGTGCACTGGTACGGGAAGATGTCCGGGAAGTATTGGCAAACTTCCGATTTACTTTTTTCAGAAAATCCGATTTGTTGTAAAGAGTCTCCAGATTGAAACGACCGTCGATTCCGAATTGGCCTTGATTATTCAGATTATTACCCATTGTCGTTTCACTGTCGATATAAACCCCTCTGTCCCAAGAATATGTTGAATTATATTTTGCCGATAGAGTCATCCAGTTCAGCATAGGAATTTTAGATAACGGAACGTCGAAAGAAGCATTGAATGTCTGGTTATAATTCCAAGGTGTTCCTAAATGCCATATACTTTGCATGACCGTGTCTTTCCATGCTTTATATTCATCGGGGAAAAGTTTTTTATTTACTACACCCGAAGGTTCGTCGATACGGGCATTTGTCATGGTAGATAAAGACATATTTAAAGATTTCAACAGATTCCACTGAATAGAGAACTGTCGATCCCATAAGAAGTTCTTGCTTACCGAAATAGGAAGTTGTGTGCTTGTGCCATCTTCTCCTAACTCTCGCAATTGTTGTTCGTAATAGTAACGGGACATATTGGTATAGAACGAAATATTATTCGGTACATAGTTGATACTCATATCTTTGATAACCTTCAAATGTTTCGATCTGCTTTTTAATGATTTAAAAGGTTGAAGGGGTTTCACATACGGTGTATAACTGTAACTGAAATTTCCTCTTCTGTCCAGCGTATTCTCGAATAGAGTTGTCGGGTCTTGCTTATTTTGTATGTTTGACGAGTAGCTAAAAGTAAAGTTTGCCGGATCATAAGGCATCGGATTTTTACTTTGTATGTCGAATTTCAATCCTGATACGCTGAAACTTTTAACTGTCGATATGTCGATAGAGGCATTCTTGATCGAATCCCTTTCTGCATCAGAACCGGCAGCGTCTAAAGCATCTGACAGTAAAATGTCCTGATCGAGCGGATTATATTTCGGTAAAGTTCGTTCTTCTGATAATGAATAGAATATCGGTGCTTTGAGTTTTAGCTTTTCAGGCAAAAAACGACCGACATCCACCATTGTCGCTATATTGTATTGATAATAGTCGTCGAGTCGACGTTCGTTGAGGCTTTGATCTATTCCTCCGAAGCCGCAAGTTTCGATATGGCCGCCGAAATTTACGGTAGCGATGTCGGATATCGCCAAATTTACGTTAGCTCGTGCAGCCCAGCCGCCACTTTCGTTAAATCCGGATAATCTGAGTTCGTTAACCCATACTACGATATCTTTATTAGTTCCCGCATTATTCCGGACACCGATCATAATTGTCGATATGTCGGACAGGCTCGGATTCCCGATTACCGAGACTTTATTTCTCGGGTGATCCGGATCGTATATTGAATAAACGTCCTGATAGCTCGAACCTTCATCCCCTCTTCGTTTTGCCGCATTCCGTTTTAATTTCAATTCTGTTACCAGAGACAAGGGAAAGTTGATCATGTTTTGTGTCGGCCAAACGGTCTCTTGATCTTGTGTATTGTATGTATTATAAGTTCCCGGAGGAGTAAGTGCCAGAGGTACTTCATATTCGTAATAATTGTTTCGATAATCAGATCCGAAACGGATGAATACAGAAGTTTCTCCGTTCCTTAAGTCTGTGTTATCATCGATCAGTTTTTCGGCATGAGTAAACATTTGCAGATATTTGTAATTCCGCATGTCAAGACTTGTATTCTTATATACAGCCCGAGCATTTTTTGGTGGTAAATTTCTTATTTTCAGGGATAAAGATTGCTCGTTTAACTGCGTAATCTGGGATTGGTCGGGAGAAATTATTCGGCTGACTCCCGGAGGTAACACATAGTTTACGGGTGTTTGTCCCGCATTTTCTTCTATATTGACGACCGATACATCTAATTCCCCTTCTGCCGGTAGTGACGTGTTGGGAGATTCTCCTGTTTGCAGACGAAGAGAATAGCTCCTCCAGTCTCCCCGTACGAGTTCGAGCGAAGCGAAACGCAGGTGAGTTTCTCTTTCGAATCCGGTCATAAACATTCGGGCAAAACGAATTGTCTTGAAATCTTGTATAGAACCGTATTTTTTTCGTGGAATATGGGTTTCATCGTCGCTGTCGTCTTTCAAAGGTATTTTAAATTGATACCATGTAACTTCTGATTCCTGACCATTTCTCAGACGAACGACAGTCGTGCGTTTATCAGTGATGTAATTTCTTCCTACTTGAAGATTCTGAGGAGATATTTTTATACCGTATTCATAGTATCTTTCGTATTCGTTCAACGTGTTGTCTTGATTGATATCTTCGACGTCCGGAACACTTTTGGAGGATTGATAGTATTTGTCGGCAGCATCATCCGGAGAACTTGAGTTCCCTTCTACTCCGTTATAATGTTTATATCGGCTAAGAATATCGAGCTGCATGTCATCGTAATCTACACCTCTGTAAAAATGATAATTATCTCCTGCAGGGTCGTTCAAAGGAGAGAACGGGTCTTCCAACATTTTAGCTTGAGCCTCTGCCGTCGTATTTTGTTTCAATTTCTCTAAAAAGTCGGAATAGGTGGAAAATGTAAATTCTTCGCTGTTTGCAAGTCCGTCTAATCCTACGTCTTGTTTTTCACGAGCACCGTCTGCATTCTCGAAAGCATAGGTCATAGATTGGCGTTTCGAAACTTTTCCCCATACGGTGGTTGTCAGATTCGATTCATCTCCATCGACAGGAAGACCGTTTTCGAACGATTTCATGCCATCTTTCAGTATATCTTCCGATATTTCTCCAAAATTGAAATACAGGTATCCGACCTGACTTTCATTTCCCGGATTGTCCGGATCGAGAAACGGGTCCATCATCCAAAATTGTAAATATTCAATGTTTGCAGCTTCAAAGTCGGTATTATCCATTTTTCTCATAATTCCTCCCCAACGTTGTTCCGGGAATTTGAGAGAACCGTCGTTGTTTATTTTCTCCGCATCGACGTTGTAAGGGCCTCGTTCTGTCGGATAATACGATAGGTTCAGAACTTGTAGGACAGAAGATTCGCCGTAACCGAGTTCTTTGTTCGGGAATACCTCGCTGACATCGATTTCCCGTACATAATGATTAGATAATTGATCTAAATCGTTTTTAATATGGGCAGGAGTTAACGAGGAGTTTTTTTGAGTAAACATCCGATCTATATAATACCAAGATATTAAAGCTCTGTTTTTCCCGTAATCTGCATTGTTGGAGTATTTTGATTCGGGAAACATAGACGGAGTCGAGGCGAGAGACCACGAGTATGGAGTCCTCAAATCATAACCCGATTGAGAAGACTCGAAATCATCGATATAGGAGAGCGAGTTGTTTTTTCCTTTTCCCGGTATTAACTGTGCAAATTCTGCATTCAGCGATAATCGCGACGGAGCTGTAGCATTCACGGTCGGTATTTTGTTGATCAGAGATGTTAGCCATTGGAATTCTGTATTGTAAGAAGTATTTAATCCCCACAGAGTATTATTCAGCACTTCATCTCCGATGTTAACTTTCTCGGTCAGAGATTTTTCTCCCAAGTGCATAATCGTAGCTCCGACATTAAAATCTTTAGAAAATGCATAATTGAGATCCAGTCCGACCATTGTTTTCCGTTGCATATTGAATAATGACTGGTCTTCAAGACTGACGCTGATCGGAGTTCCGGAATCGATGTAACTTTGATTTAAGATAGTTACAGTTCCCATTGTGTAATCGACCGAATAATCTACATTTTCGGTCAGGGTCATACCTCCGGCCGTGACTCGTACCGATCCTCGGGGCACGTGCGTGGCGTTAAGTTGTATTTCTGCTCCTGATGATGCTTTATATTCTCCTTTGATTACAAACTTGTTCTTATCGGCATACTGCCTGGCTGCTGTTAATGTAGTGTCATACAGTTCTTGATAGACATATTGGTCGACATTCGGGATGTTTCCGATTTTCTTTTTTAAATGTGAGCCGAAAGGTTCTACTACCGGGAAAAATACTCGACCTTTGGATGCAAGAATAGTGTATCCTTCTACGAAGTCGAAAAATCCGTCGGGATTTGTCTCTTGGTTGTTATCTAATCGGTCAAGGTTCATAACCTTCAATAAGGTTTCGTTCTTGATGTTTCCGATAGGCATATATGTCAATTGTGTTCCGGCTGTGTCGCTTTTATAGTAAATATTTAACCGAAACTTTTCTTTTTGTATCTGAGTGGCGTTAAGGGAATATACATTCTTCATCATCAACTTCCATGCCGGAACGCTTGTAGAGATTGTAGTTCCTTTTAATAGTTTTACGTATAAGCTCTTGTCCGTGTCTGTAATATTCCCTGAGAATTCTCCTACCTGATATGTCTGTCCGTTTTTCGTATATTCGAATGCTACTGCCAATACATCATCCGGATTGAGCTGACTATTTAAAGAAATATATCCGAGTTGACTGTTCAGTGTATATTCCGAACTGGTGAGCAGTCGGGCACTTTCGACTTTGACATATTCTTGTCCCCCATTGAACCCTTGGGCTTCAAGAGGTTCTAATACCTGAGTTACCTGATTGATATTTCTGGCATCGGGATAGTTGGTTTGAATATACTCATATAAACTGTTTGCATTGTTTGCCGGACATGTATAGCTTCCGTTTGTATGCCATAGATCCGGATTTGCTAAATTATTTCTGCTTTGCTCTCCAAGATCCATAAATCCGACGATGTTACGTGCCTGATCATAATTTCCCCTTTTGTTGGTTACCCACACTTCTATACGATTAATGGTCACTCCCGACGATATATAGGGGAGTTTGGACATAGAATTATCATAATTATCTCTAAAATAGTGAGCTAAAAAATAGTGACGGTTTTCATCATATTGGTCGGCACTGAAAGAAAACTCCGAAGTTTGAGCTCCTCCTTTGGAGTTGACGGTTTTAGATTCTGATTCTTGTTGAGAAACTAAGGCCGTAACTGTCAGTTTACCGAATTGCATTTTCGTTTTTATCCCGAATAATGCCGATCCTCCGCGTATTAAGGAAGATCCTGTAGTCATACTTACATTACCGGCTTCTATGCTTTTGATAATTTCGTCTTCTTTCCCTTCATAGTTCAGATTCAGTTTTTGGGAATCGAAATCGAATGTCGCACCGGTATTATAGTTCATATTGAAGTTAAGTTTATCTCCTACTTTTGCTGTAATATCTGCTTGAATTTGTTCATCGAAATCGAAGTAGGTCTTTTTTCTTGCACTCAATGCCAATGCCGGATTATCGATTTTATTTGTCTTTATACTCATAGTCAGTTCTGCCGACCCTTGAGTTTTGATTTGTACGCCTCCCGGACCGAAAACTTTTTCTAATGGACCGAGATTGAATTTCATATCGAGAATATCAAAAGGGTCTTTTCCCTTACCTGCGTTTTCTTTGTTTTTTTCCCGATAGTAAGCCTCTATGGACTTTCGTAAGGAATAATCTTTGTATTCTTCAGGGGTCAACATAAAGGGGGTAGATACTTCCATATCTCCGACTTTTGTACGCACAACGTAACATTGAGTTACCGGATCATATTCGAACACCGAGCGTACGTTTTCAGGAGTTTTTAGATCTGCCGGACTGCTTTTATAAAGATCTTCATAAGTCTCTATCGATGTTTTAGCTACCGGGAAACGGCTTTTTTTTGTAGTGTCTTCAGGTGCGGGAATAGATGAGACGGATGCTTCCGGAAGGTTTAGTGAGGAAAAAGCACGGTTATAAGCCGCAAAGGCAGAGTAGATTCCTATCCCGCTGATACATAGAAAAATATATAAAAGATAATAAAGCCTTTTATTCATTGATCCGTGAATCCTTTTCCCTTCTCCCGTATGTGTGTTACAGCATTTTAAGTGCAGCTTTAATAATAGCTTCTACTTTTAATGTGGGAGATTCGTTCAATAATTTTTGTACGACCTTCATTGAAGCGGTTTGCGGAAATCCTAACATGACCAGAGCGGCCACAGCCTCATCCTGTACCTCTTGATTTTGGGGCATACTTATATTTAACGTATTGTCCCCCGGTTTTATTTTATCTTTGAGGTCAACAATTATACGTTGAGCGGTTTTTGCACCGATCCCTTTAACGCTTTTCAATATGTTTACGTTTTCAGAAACGATAACTTGCTCCAGTTCAGGAGCAGAAAGAGAGGAAAGAATCATTCGTGCGGTATTCGGCCCGACACCGGAAACGGAAATTAACAACAAAAACAGGTCTCTTTCGCGACGGCTGATAAATCCGAAAAGTACGTGAGCATCTTCGCGTATAGATTCATATACAAATAGTTTGGTTGCGGTATTCGGGGATAGTGCACTGTAAGTCGTTAAAGATATATTGAGGAAATAGCCTATTCCATTACATTCTATTACTGCCGATGCCGGAGTTAATTCGGAAATTTTACCTGTGATATATTCTATCATTCTGCTGTTATTTTTCTTGCCTTCAAAGGTAAGAATTATCTATTAATCGTAAAAGAACTGTAAAAAGAAACGCTTTTATATTTTGAATAGCCTGTCTCGGTTATTAATAGGAAAATTCTGGCAGGCCTTTATTGTATCTTAATAAAATTAGTCAACCTATTAAATTATCGAAGCATCGAATGAATTTTAAAATTCATTCGATGCTTCGATAATTTAGAGCCTGTTTAAATTTTACAGGGTCAGTTTTGAGAATTTCTTCCGAGTATGTTTTTCTGCTTTTACGAGTATGATAGCGGGCTATCTAACGAGTGAAAACAGGGAAAAGGACAGGAAGAGAACGCAAAAATGACCTGATGGTATTTTTTATTGGAAAATTTAAACAGGCTCTTAAGTTAGTCGTATTATTTTTCTGATTCTGTTTCGGCAGAAAACTTTTCCATAGCTTGTTTAAACAATTTGCTTCCTGTTGCGGCATCTACATGTGCTGAAGGTCCTGTTACACATCCACCCTCACAAGCCATTACTTCGATAAAGTTAACCGGCGCTTTACCTTTGGAGAATGCCCGAAGCAGACCGATATTCTTTTTATTGAGATTTGATACTTGTAAGGCTTTCAGGTCGGGAATTAAATTTTGTGCTTTCACAGCTCCGATAACTCCACCTGACATACCGAAGCCCTTTCCTTCTTTGGGTGCTGAGCAATGGAACGGTTCGTTGTTTTTCGGTGTCATATCGATGGATAATCCATCGAATATAGCATTTATTTCTTCAAATGTCATTACATAATCTACAGCCTCATCTCTGCGGGCTTCTGACCGTTTGGCAACGCAAGGACCTATAAATACGATAAGGCTTTCGGGATATTTTTCTTTAGCGATTCGAGCTGTGTAATACATAGGACTTCCGGTACTTGATACATAAGGTTTCATATCCTTGACATGTTTATTTACCAGCTCTATGTAGGATGGACAACATGATGTTGTCATAAAAGGTTGGCCTTCTTCCAGTTTTTCTTTCAGCTCTTCTGCTTCCCTTCGGGTTGTTTCCATAGCACCTTCGGCTACTTCAAGAACGTCATGGAAGCCTATTTCCCGTATCGCTTCGAATATGGTTTCCGGTTTTTCGGAATACTGTCCCATGATAGAAGGCGCGACGATCGCAATAACTTGTTTCCCTTCTTTTATTTTAGTGAGAACGTCGAATACTTCAGATATTTCGAAAATAGATCCGAAAGGACAGGCATTGATGCATTTACCGCAATAGATACATTTCGATTCATCGATATGTTCGATGCCGTTTTCATCTTTAGAAATAGCTTTTACCGGACAGGCTTCTTCACAAGGTACTGGAATATATACGATGGCATGGTAAGGACAAGCTTCTTTACAGATCCCGCAACTGACGCATTTACTGTGGTCGATTCTGGCCTGGCCGTTTTCTCCGAAAGAGATGGCTTTTCGAGAACAATTCATATAACAAGCTCTTGCTACACATCCTCGACATAAATTGGTTACTTCGTAATTTACCTGAACACATGCAGAGCAAGCTTCATCAATAACACATAAGATATTTTCTTTATTGTTTTTCCCTCTTTTTAAAGCTTTCTCGGCGTAATAAGAGAGAGGGATCAACTCATCTTGTTCGTCATTCATATCAAATCCCAGCAGCGGAAAGGATTTATATTTCCAGACAGCTCTTTCTTTGTGGATGCAACAACGTCCCATAATTTTCGCATTACGCGGACTGAGTTCGATAGGTAAACGGTCAATGTGTTCTACCAAACGGTCTTGTTTCCATAACTCAACGAGTTTTGCCATTAATACCCGGCGGACAATGAGTACATTATTCGCAAAAGCCATAAATATTATTTTGTATTTGTGATTTTTTCAAAAACGACTGCAAAGATACGGCTATTTTCTCAAACAACTGTATAAATGTTATATAAAAATAAGAGGGATTATAGATAATTTCTATTTTTGAAAGGTTCGCATCGAACATTGTCCATTCAGATGCGCATTCGGTTCGATTATTAAAGTTGTAACCGTAATATTTCCTTCCAGAAAGGAACTCGATTTTAAGACCAAAGTCTCTGCTACGACAATATTTCCGCATACAGTACCCATAATCTCGGCATTGACCGCTTTTATGTCTCCTTGTACACGTCCTTGCTCTCCGATAATGACTTTTCCCTGACAATCAAGATTCCCTTGAAGAATTCCGTCTATACGAATATCCGTAGAGGCTGAAATGTTTCCGGTAACGGTTGTCTCTACAGTCAGTGCGCTATGCGCCATCCCGGTAGGTTGGTTTTCCTTTGCCATATTATTATTTCTCCTATGGTTGCAAAATTACGATTTCTAATGAAAAAACAATTCATGCCGGATAAAAACTTTTATAAGTTCGGAGCTTGGCTGAGTTTAGTTCGGGATTGATTTGAGAATTTTTTATCGTAAAATTTAGACAGATTCTTAGTCGGAATTGATATGTCGATGTATGGAAATAGATAGAAAAATGTATTTTTGCGGTAGTCTTTAAATAAAAGCAGATATGAATACGTTTGTAGAGTTGAGAAAAATTCGTTTTTATGCTTATCATGGTGTTGCTGAACAAGAACGATGCGTAGGAAATGATTATGAAATATATGTTAAAGTAAAATATCCTTTCAAGGATGCTATGGAGACGGATAATTTGGACGCTACGCTCAACTATGCGCAGTTGTATGAAATTATTTATCGGGAAATGAAAATTTCTTCTCATTTATTAGAGCATGTTGCGGGGAGAATCATACGTGCGATACAAACAGAGTTTCCTCTTTCTGAGGGGGGAATATTGAGTATTTCAAAACAAAAACCCCCTATACCCGGAGATATAGAGGGTGCATCTGTTATTGTTGAATGGTAGATTCCTGTTTTGTTTTCGTTAGAATAAATGCAATATCTCGGTGTAATTGTTCGAGTAAGCTCAATGCTTCTGCCGAGGTTTGCAATTATTTTAATATATTAGAATTTCCATCCTAAAGCGATTTGGAATACGCTATTTTTAGCGTCAGCACCGTCAAAGGCATCAGTTGCACTGATCAGATACCGGAAACCGGCTGTAAGTCCCATTTCAGTTTCATATCCCAATCCTACGCCGATTGCAAAATCAAAAACATTTGTGGCGTCTTTTATACTATAACTTTTGCTACCTATTTTTTCTTTACCGACTACGCGGAATCCGAATTGTGGACCTGCCTCGATATTCAGTCCTTTCCACATATATCCTTTTACCATAACCGGAATTTGAATGTAGTCCAGTTTAGTTGTCAGATCATCGTATTTACCACCTTGCATGGCATATTGTAATTCCGGTTGCAAAGCAACATAGTCATTGAAACGAATGTTGGCAAAGCCTCCGATTACAAGTCCCGGTCGTGCATTAAAATCACTATTTGTCAGGTTCGAAAGTGATAAACCTGCTTTTGCTCCAAAAGCGATTTCTTGAGAAAAAGAAAAGGCGGTGGCTAAAAACAGCATAACAGATGCAAGCACAAATTTTTTCATATATATCAAGTTTTTATTTACCGTGAGGCCGCCGGTAAGAATAAATTTATTATAGTAGGGGATATGACCTCCACAAATATAGTTGTATATCCCATAGTTGATTATACAACAAAAATAATATAATAAAATAAAAATGTGATTGTCTTTTTTTATGTTTTTGTGGTCTATTTTTCTACTTAAGTTATTTTAATTTTGTTAGAATAAATGTTGTATGTTGGCATAATAGACAGGATAATTTTATTGTTTCGCATTTTATAAAAAATAATAGGCTCTAAGATGAATATTTTGAAAAGTTATTAGATTGTAACTGATAAACGTAAAAAGCCGTATCAATTCTATTCTCGAGTAGTGATACGGCTTTTTTATAATCGGTGAAAGATGTCAAGTTTCAAATTAAAAGTTCATTTTCTCTAAAATTGAGTTTTGACCCCCTCTTTAAAAAATTATGTTCTTTATTTTTTTCAAAACATCCAACCTACAGTAAGTTGAAATACGCTGTTCTTATTTTTTTCGTGATCGATGGCTTTAGTTGCACTAATCAGGTATCTGAATCCCGCAGTGAGTCCCATTTCCGTCTCATAAGCCAACCCTACGCCGATTGCAAAATCGAAAACTTTTGTTTCATCTTTTACATTCACACTTATATCTCCTTCTTCACTGGAAGCTTTTGTCCGGAATCCGAACTGTGGACCGAGTTCGAGATTTAGACCTTTCCACATGTAGGCTTTTGCCATGATTGGGATATTGAAATAATTCATTTTCAGCGTATAATCATTTTTTTTAGTCCCTTGCATAGAAAATAATATTTCAGGTTGAACCCCTAAGTAATCATTTATTCGCATGTTTGCGAACGCCCCGACTACTATGCCCGGTTTTATCCTCATGTTTGAGTTTGTCATGTTTGTCAGATTTAATCCGATTTTAGGGCCGAATCCAATATCCATTTGCCCGAAAGAAAAGGCTGTTGCCATAAGCATCATAACAGATGCAAGAATAAGTTTTCTCATATTCAGAAATTTTATCCTTCCGGTTCCGGTTATGAAGGAAATATAACTGGAGAAGCATAGGAACCCCCGATTTTACAATCGTATGCTCTCATTATTATTCAGTAATTACAGATTACACTGTTTTACTATAACAATCGGAGATATGGGAGTTGTTCACTCTTACAAGAATTTCTTTTTCTGAATAGTTCTAAAGATTTCTTTTTGTAGATAATTTTATTCATTACGCTCTTCATCACTCTCTGTAATTTCCTTGAGCGTAAGTTGTAGAGGTGAAACGAATGGTTGTTTCCGATATGTGCAATTTGTCACTTGGCAGTGCTTGCAGTAGGATCTGGTACAGAAATCTGAATGTACCGAGAATGAAATTTTATCGGTAAATCCTTTACATATAATCTTTTCCAGATTTCTGCAAACTGAGTGACCCTCTTTTATATTATAGTACCAAGGAAGAGTAAGGTCGCAGTCTATATAATAATAACTACCGTATTTTACCATTTTCAGGTTATGGATGTCTATCCAGTCGGGTTGCCGGTTTTTTGATATTATGTCGGCGATTATGCCGAGAATCTCTTTATCCGCTTTATCCATAAGGTTGGCAACTGTTTTCCTGAGTATAGAGATTCCCGTGAAAATAATGATAGTCCCGAAAATCAATGCGAGGACACTATCTATCCATTCTATCCGGGTAATATACATCAGAACTAATCCGATGACTAAGCCTATACTCGAATAAGTGTCGGATTGCAGATGTTTTCCTCCGGCAATCAAGGCAATGGAGTCATATTTTTTTCCGGTGCGGATACTATAATATCCCAATAAATAGTTGATAATCCCAGCTCCGGCGATGATGTAAATACCGATATCCAGTTTTTCGATTACAGAAGGGATGAATAGTCGTTTGATTCCCTCAAAAACGATTAAACTCCCGGCAAGGATAATGAGAAGACCTTCTACAGAAGCTGAGATAAGTTCAATTTTACCATGTCCGAAAGGATGGCCTTCATCTTTAGGTTTTGCCGCAAGATGAAGGCTGTATAAGCCAATAAATCCGGCTGCCACATTTACAATACTTTCCATCGCATCGGTCAGAATCCCGATCGAATTAGTCATGAAAAATGCGATGAACTTTCCAATCATCAGAATGACGGAACAAGATACGATTACGGTTTGTACTTTTTGTTTGAGGCGGCCTTCGTCCATAATATCAATTTACAAGATTTACTTTTATAGGATTATCGATGTAAAGTGTTTCATAATCGATAAATTCTTCAAAATAGTCAGCACTGCGAAATCCTTCGTTATCTTTTTCTTTAGCACCGTATACATAAAAAGTCAATTTGTTTTCTGCATTCGGTTTCAATTCCGCATACCATAGTTTATGATCTTTGTAGGTAGTGTAACCTCGTCGGGTATAATATTCATTCGGAATGATGATCGCCATTCCCGTATAATATGATTCTTTTTCCAGAGTATGAGCCATGAGTGCGACATATCCGTATTCATAAGCCCGGAAAGTCGTATCCGGATTTAATACATTATCTTTTATGCCTGTGAGTAGAAGTGTATTCGAAGGCATATTTATTAATGCTATTTCCTTTTCATAACCGTTATGTCCAGCCCAGATTGTTACCAGCTCGATGATACGGCCTGCGAATGTTTCATTTTCTTTTCGGTCGATTCCGAAAATTCTTCTTACCGGCCCTTCACTAATTATTAAATAGTGCGGTTCTCCTATGGGATAGGCCACTTTTTTTGAATAAACGGCAATTTCCCCTAATCCGATAGAATCGGCTTCTTGCAGAATGGTATATCCTGAAGCGGTAAATTGTTTGAATGATTCCTTGCCTACGGATGTCTGTATAGAATCTTTAAAAGTCGGATATTTTTCCGGAGTTACCCATGTAAGTGTTGCAGTGCGGTTTTCATTCGGAGAAAAATTGCTGATAAATGCGAGTTCGTCCCATTGTCCGTCTTGATCTATATCATCGAGTTGAGAGACGATTAGTTTTCCGTTGTTATCGTGAAGGACAGGCAGTAATGTAGAGTCCGGATTATTTAATTGGCTACGTTCGATAACAATACCTGCATTATTCCGGTAACGGTCTGTAGGATTGGTCATTTCAATAAGCAGACTCTCGCTTTTCTTTTGCTGATGACATCCGGTAAAAATGATGGTCGTCATCGAAACGATTAACATAAAGATTCTCATAATGTTTTCAGTTTTAATAAGTAAAATTCTAAAAACAAATTGGGAGGAGAGTCGGTAGAAAGAAAGATTGTATGAAATTTTCCATACAATCTTTCACTGATATTCTATATTTTATAAGTTAGCTTCGATTTTTGCTTTCAGATCGGCTTTAGAAGATGCACCTACTTGTTTATCAACAAGTTTACCATCTTTAAAAAATAAAAGAGTGGGAATGCTACGGATACCGTATTCTTCACTCAACTCATTGTCGTTATCGACATTATATTTTCCGATAATCGCCTTATCTTCGAACTCGGTAGCCAGTTCTTCAACGGCTGGGGCGATACTGCGACATGGACCGCACCATTCCGCCCAAAAATCAATTACTACGAGCTTGTTCGAAGCGAGAAGCTCTTTGTAGTTTGCATCTGTAATTTGTAATGCCATGATTTTGAAGTATTAAAATTTTAATTTATAATGGTTTTCAAAAGTCTAACAAAGTTATAAAAAAACAATAAACCAATCCTATTTGTTCGATGAATTATAAATATGTTTTTTAAGCCGATGCCTCTGTACCGTATAGCACCAGTTCGTCATCTGCCTCTTCGGTATTGCGTTGCATTTCTTTGCGGGAAATACCGTTTATTTTGAATGATAGTCCGTTGTTGTCCTCTATAAATCGGATTAGGTCTTTTGTTACATTAACTTTGTGTGATCGGGCGAAAAGCTTTACTTGATATTTTTCTTCAGGATCATAGATTTCGAAGAAAAGTTCGGTATTCGATTCTTTATCGGGTTTAAGCAGGTCTGTCAATGGCTCTATTATACCATTGTTGATCTGATCGATCGGAATTACTACAGTAAGACTTTCCAATAGTTTATTTTTTACGTCTTGCAATAATTCGATTGAGACAATTCGTATATCCAGAACACTCTCATTGAATTTTCGAGGTTGACATTTCGCTTTAATAAGCAGGTACATACCGTTGTATCCGAATTTCCGGAAATCGACGAAATCTTTTCCGAAAAGAGGAATCTCGGCAGACCCTGAATAATCCTCGATTTTTAGAATTCCGAATGGTTTACCGGTCTTTGTCATCCCCTCTCTAAAACCTGTTACAATACCACCCATGACAATATCTTTGTTGATTAAGGCCTGACGGTCTTCCAGTTCGCTCATTCGGGTATTGCATCCGTATTCGAGAGTCAAGGCATAGTCGTCTAAAGGATGAGCAGACAAATAAATTCCTACTAAATCCCGTTCTTTTTCCAGTCGTTCCAAATCAGACCAGCTTTCTGCAACAGGAATTTCCGGCTTGGCTACTTCGATAGCATCGCTTCCGCCGAATAGTGAGTTGATCTGAGCGGCTTTATCTACTTGATATTTATTACCGTAACGGACAAGAGTTTCGAGGAAAACTTCACCTTTACTGTTTGGGGCGAAATATTGTTCTCTTTTAATTTCCGGAAAGCTGTCGAAGCCTCCGGATAAGGCAAGACTTTCTATATTTTTTTTGTTGCAAGCATTCAGATTGACTCGTTGTACGAAATCGAAGACACTGGTGAACGGGCCGTTTTTCTCCCTTTCTTCCATAATGCTGCGGACAGCACTTTCTCCTACACCTTTTACAGCTCCCAATCCGAAGCGTATATTGCCGTCTTTATTAACGTTGAATTTCAAATTACTTTCATTTACATCCGGACCGAGCACTTTAATACCCATAGCTTTACATTCGTCCATAAGTTTGGTGATTTCCGTAATATTCGAGATATTGCGGCTCATCACGGCAGCCATATATTCCGAAGGGTAGTTAGCTTTCAGGTAAGCTGTCTGGTAAGCCACCCAAGAGTAACATGTCGCATGAGACTTATTAAATGCGTACGATGCGAATTTTTCCCAGTCTGCCCAGATTTTTTCCAAAGTTTTGGGATCGTGTCCGTTCTTTTGTCCGTTATTTATAAACAGCGGTTTTAGAGCATCCAGTTTATCCTTTAATTTTTTTCCCATCGCTTTACGCAAAGCATCGGACTGTCCACGCGTAAAGTCAGCCAATAACCGAGAGAGAAGCATCACCTGTTCTTGATACACTGTAATTCCGTAAGTATCTTTCAGGTACTTTTCCATAATCGGAATATCATATACAATTGGTTCTCTGCCGTGTTTCCGGTCGATAAACTGCGGAATATAATCCATAGGTCCCGGTCGATAGAGAGCATTCATGGCGATGAGGTCTTCAAAGGTCGTCGGTTGTAGTTCACGCAAATATTTTTGCATGCCGGCCGATTCAAACTGGAATGTCCCTACGGTTTTCCCTTCGCTGTACAATTTATAAGTCGCATCGTCGTTTATCGATATTTTGTCGATATCGATATCGATGCCTCGGTGAGATTTTATATTCGCTACGGCTTCTTTGATAATCGATAGTGTTTTCAATCCTAAGAAGTCCATTTTTATCAGTCCTGTATCTTCGATTACCGAACCTTCATATTGAGTGACCAACATTTTCTCACCGGTCTCTTTATCATCGGCTGTACTTACCGGAACCCAATCGGTAATGTCGTCTCGGCAGATAATCGTTCCGCAAGCATGAACACCCGTACCCCGTACATTTCCTTCGAGCATACGAGCATATTTCATCGTATCGCGTATCAACCTATTGTCCGATTCACAAGCTTGTTGCAATTCGGGAACTGCGGCAATACAATTCTTTAGATTGATTTTCGGAGATTTACCATCTATCTCGGGTAACCTGTCGGGAATTAATTTTGTAAGACGGTCTGATTCCGAAAGGGGTAATTTTTCTACTCTGGCAACATCTTTGATAGCCATTTTGGTTGCCATAGTACCGTAGGTAATAATATGAGCGACCTTTTCATGTCCGTATTTTTCAGTTACCCAACGAAGCACTTCTCCTCGTCCGTCGTCATCGAAGTCAATGTCTATATCCGGTAAAGAAATACGGTCGGGATTCAAAAAACGCTCGAACAGCAAGTCATATTGTATCGGGTCTATTTGGGTAATCCCGAGACAGTAGGCAACTGCCGATCCGGCAGCTGATCCTCGTCCCGGACCTACCGATACCCCCATGTTACGGGCTGCAGCGATAAAATCCTGTACGATCAAGAAGTATCCTGGGAAACCCATTGTTTTCATGATATGGAGCTCGAAGATCAGCCGTTCCTTTACATCCGGACTCAACGGATCTCCATAACGAGTTTTTGCCCCGTCGAAAGCTAATTTCTTTAAATAGTCTGCTTCCAGTTTGATACGGTATAGTTTGTCATATCCTCCTAATGTATTTATTTTTGCCTCTGCTGCAGCTTGATCCAGGACTACATTTCCGTTTTCATCTTGAGTAAATTCATCGAACAAATCTTTTTCCGTAAACTTTTTCCGATATCCTTCTTCTGTCCCGAATTCTTCAGGAATAGCGAATGTCGGCATGATAGGAGCATGATCGATCGAAAAAAACTCCACCTTATCCAGTATTTCATTGGTATTGATAAGGGCTTCGGGAATATCGGCGAAGAGAGCATTCATCTCTTCGGTTGTTTTCATCCATTCCTGTTTTGAATAATACATACGGTTGGGATCGTCAAGATCTTTTCCCGTACTCAAGCAGATCAGCCGGTCATGAGCTTCGGCATGTTCTTCGTCGACAAAATGCACATCATTGGTACAGATTACCTTGATATTATATTTTTTTGCATATTCCAGAATTTTAGTATTAGCTTGTACTTGCAAAGGATATGCTTCGTGATTGGCATTCGGAACGGTAGCTTTGTGCCGTTGTAATTCCAGATAATAATCTTCACCGAATAGATTCTTGTACCATCGTACAGCTTCTTCTGCTTCGTCGAGCAAGCCTTTGTTTATTTTTTTCGGGACTTCACCGCCTAAACAGGCAGATGCGACGATCAACCCTTCGTGGTACTTTTCCAGTTCGACACGATCGGTACGTGGACGCATATAAAAACCCTCTGTCCATGCTTTTGATACCAGTTTAATCAGATTTTTATATCCTTTCAGGTTTTTGGCAAGAACGATTAGGTGGTATCCGCTTTGATCTGGCTTACCGTTTTTATCTTGTAAGCGGTTTCTTGCCACATACATTTCGCAGCCGATGATCGGTTTGAAGAGTTTCTTCTCCTTCTCTTCCAGTTCTGCTTTACAGCGTGAGAGTTCGGTATCCCGGTCTTCGCATTCGATTTTTCCGTTTTCGATACCCGATATCCTTTTTTTTAAATCCTTTATCTCGTTTTTGACGCTTCCGTTCTTTTTATTTACATAATTATAAAATTCCTTGATTCCGAACATATTTCCGTGATCGGTAATGGCAATGCCCCGCATGCCGTCACGTATGGCTTTATCTACTAAGGCTTGTATGCTTGCTTGTCCGTCAAGAATAGAATATTGGGAATGGACGTGTAAATGTATAAATGGATGCATGATAAATATAATGACTGTTCTTTGTATGGGGATAAAGTTACGAAGCTTATTCGAAGCAAGAAAATAGATTCGGTGAAAATTTTTATAAGAGTTATTTATGAGAATTTAATTAGTTGATGACTAATGATTTATTGGAATAGTTTTGTCGATACTTAGTTGTATGACAAGGTGGAATAATTATTGTGTGATTATTTCACCTTGTCGTGTGAATAAATTGAATGTAGACCTAAAACCCTTTTACACTTTGTACGAGACGGACAAATTCGGTACGGTATCCTTCCGGATCGAATGATAAGCCTCTTTGGGCAGTTTCTATAACCTGATCATAAGAAGCTTCGCCTTTGTAATCGGAATTTCGGAGCAATTGGGCAAACATGGCGACAGCCGAAGCGAATCGGAAATCCGGTGATACATTGTCTTTATCCGTATCCGTTACGCTCTTTTCTATTTTTTTACTCTTCTCTTCTTCCGGAGTTTTGTACCGGAGTTTCACGGTCAGTAGTTCCGAAGAGTTGCCTGTTTGCGTGTTTATATTCGTTTCGGTTTGGTATTTCAACGGATCGATACTTCCCGGAATATTACCCGATATTCCGGTGGGGATGATTTCATAAAGGGCTGTGACCGTGTGTCCTGCACCCATTTCTCCGGCGTCCTTAGTATCATCGTTAAAGTCCTCGTTATCCAATATCCGAGTCTCATATCCGACGAGACGATATGACTGTACTTTTGCCGGATTGAATTCTATTTGTAATTTTACGTCTTTGGCAACGACGTACATCGTAGTTCCGAATTCGTTTACCAAAACTTTATTCGCCTCTTGAATATTGTCGATATATGCATGGTTGCCATTTCCCTTTTGAGCCAGTATCTGCATCTTGTTGTCTTTATAATTTCCCATTCCATAACCTAAAACAGTCAGGAAGATTCCGCTTTTTCGTTTCGATTCGATCAGGTTCTCCAATTCTGTTTCGCTGGATGCGCCGACGTTAAAATCTCCGTCGGTACAAAGTATGATCCGGTTGTTTCCTTGTGCGATAAAGTTTTTTTGAGCAATGCGATAGGCTTCTTCTATGCCTGCACCTCCGGCGGTAGATCCTCCGGCAGTGAGTGTTTCGAGAGTATCTTTGATTTTTTGTTTTTCATTTCCCGGAGTAGATGGTAGAGCGATCCGTGCATCTCCGCAATAAGTAACGATAGCTACTCGGTCTTTTTCACGCAGATTGTTCACCAGCAGCCGCAGCGAAGACTTTACGAGTTCGAGACGTGTCGGTCCGAACATAGAACCCGATACATCGATCAGAAATACGAAATTCGATGCCGGGAGGTTTTTGCTTTCGATTTCTCGGGCTTTTAATCCGATTTGTACCAAGCGATGAGTTTTATTCCACGGGCAGATACCGACTTCTGTTGTGATTCGTACCGGATCATTTCCTGTTGGTTTCGGGTAATTGTAATTGAAGTAATTGATCATCTCTTCGATGCGTACGGCATCTTTCGGAGGCATTTCGCCTTGGTTGATAAATCTTCTTATATTGCTGTATGAAGCAGCATCCACATCGATAGAAAATGTCGATAGAGGATCTTTGACGGGAGATTTGAATCGGTTTTCGTCATTATGGCTGTATTCTTCCCGGTTTGCATATCGATCGTAGATAAGTGCCGGCATGCCGAGACTTCTGACCGCCATTTGTTTGCTGCTGACTGCCCGGTTACTTACTTCATCCGACGTTATGACACATTCTTCCATTAACAAATTGTTATCAGGATATAGTTTGACATTGATTATTTTTCGGTTGGCTTTTACTTTTTTGGTTTTATATCCGATATAAGAAAAACGGATGATGTCATCTTGTGTCGCTTCGATCGAATATTTCCCTTGTTCGTTTGTGACCGTTCCTTTCCGGCTTTTTTCTATCGAAACATTTGCTCCGATAAGGGGCTGATCATTTTCATCGGTTACTGTTCCCGTTACGGTCAAGGATTGAGCGGATAGTCCTGAAAAACAGACCATACACAAAATTACGCTGAGTATCGACTTAATTTTAACAGTTCTCATAATATACGTTTTTTTAGGAGTTAGATAATATATTATTTTATTGTTTTGTTATATAGATGCATGCACTTGCCATAATTCCATAAACGAGATGAAAAATTTTTTTCCTTTGTCGTTTTGGGTTGGAAACTTTATCTTTACGAAAAAATTAAATCGACGTTTTTTAAACCGCACATATCATCTTTGCCCGATGAAGAGCTACTTGCTCGGTATAATAGAACGGGTGATACGAAGTATTTCGGAGAACTATATAACCGTTATATTCCGTTATTGTACGGAGTCTGTTTGAAATATTTGGGAAATGCCGAGAAAGCAGAAGATGCCGTAATGCAGCTTTTTGAGGAGTTGACCGAAAAAATAGGACGGTATGAGATTACCGTATTTCGTACATGGTTATATAGCGTGGTAAAAAATCACTGTTTTCGATTGTTACGGAAAGAAGAACGGGAAATTCCGGTAAACTTTGATGCCGATTTTATGGAATCTGCGGATATTGTGCATCTATTGAGTGACGACGATGAGGATTCTCGTTTACCGGCATTACAGAAATGTATGAGACAACTGCCTCCGCAGCAACGAGAATGTATCGAGTTGTTTTTTATGCAAGAACAGTCGTATGCCGATATTGCAAGTAAGACCGGTTATTCTTTAAACCATGTAAAGAGCTATATCCAGAATGGGAAAAGGAACTTGAAAATTTGTATCTTAAAACAGAGTGACGAATGAATTTAAAGCAGTACATACGAGGCGGGAGAAGGGGCAAGGCTGCCCGGGATTTGGAGAAGGAAGCGTTGAACGACCCTTTTCTGAATGATGCGATCGACGGGTATGATGCCGTACCGGGCGACCATTCCCGGCATTTGGAGAATTTGCATCGTAAAGTTTCCCGCTCGTCATTAGAGAGGGCCGATTTTCGTCGTTTAGCAGGTTTGGTTGCCGGGCTTTTGATTCTGTTTACGATCAATTTCTTTTTTAACCGAAAAGAAGAAGTCGAAATGACGGCGATGGATACTACTGCCGGACAAGCGGAGGCTATTTGGGCGGATACAGGAAAAAGTGTCGAAACTGAAATCGTTCCGCCCCTGATCGCAGAGGCAAAAAAGAGAGAAACCGAGCAAAAGGTTCGTAGTGATGATGAGATAAGAAAGGCACATAATACACCTGTTATCCGACAGAAAAATAAAGAGAGTGTTGTTGAAGAGTCTTTGGCGATGAGTACAGATGTTGTGTCGGAGGATGAGGTGAGACTTGCCGATGAACCGGTAGAAGAGATAAAAGTCATGGCTATGAGCAAACATGCTGTTGCTGCAGCACGACCGCTTGCTACTGCTGCTCATGAAGCGATCGGGATTGTTACCGATAAGTCGGGAAGCCCTTTGGCGGGAGTCGCCGTGCAGATAAAAAACTCAAAAACAGGGGTTGTTACCGGATCGGATGGAAGATTCTCGATACCGGTCTCGGGAAAAGATTCTTTACAATTTTCATTCGTAGGATTTGAGACTACCTCAATCTGTGCCGATCCGAATTCTCCTATGTCGATTGTTTTATCGGAAAGTCCGATGACTTTAAGCGAATCGGTGATAGTAAAATCCGCCGATTTAGAGCCGGTCATGGGGTGGAGGGAGTTCCGTAAATATTTGAAACGGGAGATGCGGCTTCCCGTAGATACTTGCCGAAATATTTCGGGTAAAGTTTCTTTGACTTTCGAAATAGACGGGCAAGGTCATCCGATAAATATCAAAATTAGAAAATCTTTATGTCCTTCGTTAGATCGTGAAGCGATGCGGCTATTGAAAAGCGGTCCTATATGGCAGGGTAACGCTAAGGTCGGACAAGTCGATATCCGGTTTGAATGATGATCGGGAGAAATTAATTTTGGTATTCTTGAATTAAAAAAATTCAAAGTTTCTCTACGCTGAATGCCGTTATTTGTGCCCGGTTTTCTAATAACCGTATTCCGAAATACCCTTTTTTATACGCTTCTTTATCTTCCAGTCGGAAAAGCTCTTCACCATTTACCGAAAATCGTGAGACTCCGTTTTGTACCGTAATAACGATATTATACCAGTTGTTCGGTTTCAATAAGTGCTTTTCGTCTGTATATTCTTGTAACAACGGTTTTACACGGCTATCGTCTTCTGTACCATAGAATTTCCCGTGATATTTCCGGAAACGGGTAGTCGTGTTGTCATTTCCTCCGTATCCTACATAGTATAAATTCAGAGAGTTATAATTTTTGAATATACCGTGTCGTTCTTCCGATCGGAAGAAAAGCGAATCGGGGTGCAAAGGATCGGATGCAGCCCAAAAACAATTCATGTCTGCAAGTCGGTCGCTTTTTCGTCCGTCCATGCGCAGAGATATGGAGTAAGATATTTCGTAGTTACCCGAAAGTTCCCGATTATACCACATAGTAAGACCTTTAGGAGAAACGATCTCCAATGTATCGTGCAGAAATGTAAAGCTTGCCGAATCCGATTCATCTTCGATAACCCAGTCGGAAAGAGGAAATTTTTCATATCTTTTTTCATTCTCGTTGTTATCTGTGTTTTGTTTTTTCGGTTGACAAGCCGGCAAAATCAACAAACATAGAAAAAAAGATAGACATGTAACAAATCTGTGTTCCATATACTTGCGCGTTTAAGAAATAACATGATAACCTTCTCGAATCAGTTCTTGCCGGATTTTTTCGATGTGTTCATGATTACGGGTTTCCATAACGACTTGCAGATAGCAACCCGTTATGTCTTTACTACCCGCCCGTTCGTGATGGACGGAAATGACATTAGCTCCCATTCTGGCAATAATTCCGGTTACGCCGACCAATTGACCGGGACGGTCTGCCAGTTCTACCGTAAGCGTATAAGACCTTCCGGTTTTGAGAAGCCCTCGGTTGATGACACGGGAAAGAATCGTTACGTCGATGTTCCCGCCGGATACAAGGCAAATTACCTTTTTCCCTTTGATCGGAACTTTATTGAACATGGCGGCTGCCACCGATACAGCACCAGCTCCTTCGGCTATCAGCTTCTGCTGTTCGATAAGCGTCAATATTGCCGTGGAGATTTCATCGTCGGTTACGGCAACGATTCCGTCAACATATTTATTGCAGATGTCATAGGTATGAATACCCGGTTCTTTTACGGCGATACCGTCGGCGATCGTCGATACGGAATTAAGACGTTCTATTTTCCGGTTGGTTATAGAATTGAGCATACTGGGAGCTCCGCTTGCCTGTACTCCGTAAACCTTAACATCAGGTTTCAGCGATTTTATGGCAAAAGCGATACCGGAGATTAAACCACCGCCACCTACCGGAACGATTACGACATCTACGTCGGGGAGCTCTTCTAATAATTCGAGTCCGATGGTTCCCTGTCCGGCGATAACGTTCTCGTCATCGAACGGATGAACGAATGTATAACCTTTTTCCTCTTTCAGTTGTAATGCTTTTTGATAAGCATCGTCATAAACTCCTTCGACGAGGCACACTTCAGCTCCATATTTTTTTGTAGCTTCTACTTTTGAAATAGGAGCTCCTGCCGGAAGACATATCAAAGACTTTATGCCGTTTTTGGTAGCTCCCAAAGCTACGCCTTGTGCATGATTTCCGGCAGAGCAGGCGATAACGCCATGAGCTTTTTCTTCATCGGTGAGTTGGGATATTTTGTAATAAGCACCTCTTACTTTAAAAGAACCGGTCAGTTGCAGATTCTCCGGTTTCAGAAATATTTGACTTTCCGGATTTATTTGTGGTGCATATATCAAATCTGTATGGCGAATAACTTCTTTCAGTACATAAGAAGCCTGATAGATTTTATCTAATGTAAGCATAGCGGTTCGGTTATTTTTATGGTACAATATTACGAAAACTATTCGATAAAGAGTATTAGAGCATGTTTAAATTTTCCGATGCAAGAAATATTCTCAAGTCGTCTTTGTATTTTCTTTCGCTCTGTTTTCCCGTTTTCGTTCGTCAGATAGCTCGCTATCATCCTCGTAAAAACAGAAAAATATATTTGGAAGAAATTTTCAAAACTGACTCGAGTAAAATTTAAACAGGCTCTTAATTCTCTTTTTAGGGAGGAAAAATTAAACAGATCGTGAATACTCTAAAAAGAAAACCGCCCTTTATTTCCGAAAGTTGAAGATAAAGGGCGATTATGTATAAAAGGTGAAACTTTATTTAAACAAAGATTTTGCGATACCGATTTCCAATCCCCGTAATTCTGCTAAACCACGCATACGACCCAGGCAAGAATATCCGGGATTGGTTTTTTTATGGAGATCATCGATCATCTGGTGTCCGTGGTCGGGACGCATAGGTATGGAAACGCCTCTACGTTGTTGCAACAGCAAGAAGTTTTTCATAACGTTATACATATCTACATTTCCTTCGAGGTGATTCGCTTCATAAAAATTCCCTTCTTCATCTCGTTGTGTACTTCTCAAATGGACGAAATTGATACGATCTCCGAAACGTTCCATCATTCCGGCAAGGTCGTTATCTCCCCGTACACCGAATGAACCGGTACACAAGCAAAGTCCATTCGATTCATTCGGAACGGCTTCAATCAGTTTTTTAAAATCTTCTTCAGTACTCAGGATTCTCGGTAACCCCAGAATCGGATAGGGGGGATCATCCGGATGAATGACTAATTTTACACCGACTTCATCGGCTACAGGAGTAATTTCTTTTAAGAAATAGATCAGATTGGCACGTAGTTTTTCTGCATCGATATCTTTATATCGGTCGAGAGCTTCCTGAAATTGTTCTACGGTAAAACTCTCTTCCGATCCCGGAAGTCCGGCGATCATGTTGCGTACCAGCAATTGTTTGTCGGCTTCACTCATTTGCTCATAACGGGCTTTTGCCTTGGCTTTTTCCTCATCGGAATACTCTTTTTCAGCACCCGGCCTTTTCAAGATAAAAAGGTCGAAGGTAAGGAAAGCTGCACGTTCGAACCGCAGGGCTTTCGAACCGTCGGGCATTGTATAGGCAAGGTCGGTACGAGTCCAATCGAGTACCGGCATGAAATTGTAAGTTACGATATATATGCCGCATTTGGCAAGATTCCGCAAGCTTTCTTTATAATTATCGATATATTTCTGAAAATCTCCGGTTTGAGTTTTGATGTGTTCATGTACCGGAACACTTTCTACCACCGACCATTTAAGTCCGGCATCTTCGATCATTTTTTTGCGTTTCATGATCTCTTCCACTGTCCATACCTCTCCGTTGGGAATCTGGTGCAGAGCATTTACGATTCCGGTAGCTCCGGCTTGTTTTATATCTTGCAGGCTGACAGGGTCATTCGGACCATACCAGCGCCATGTCTGTTCACATAAAATCATATTTGTAATTTTTATCAGAAAATTTAAATGGGTACTTAAATCGAAAAAGCGTCGAATCCTCCGTCAACAATAGCCACCGTTCCGCTTACGAATTTTGAAGCGTCGCTGATCAGGTATTGGATAGTTCCGACAAGTTCCTCAGGTTCGCCGAAGCGTCCGAACGGTGTATGGGCAAGAATAACACGGGAACGGTCTGTCAGCGACCCGTCGGGATTAGTTAATAAAGTACGATTTTGTTCAGTCAGGAAAAATCCCGGAGCAATGGCATTAACACGTAATCCCGGTCCGAATTTTAGAGCCAACTCACCGGCCATATATTTTGTAAAGTTCGAGATTGCGGCTTTTGCTGCGCCATAACCTACGACACGAGTTAGTGGACGTAGAGCCGACTCGGAACTGAAATTTACGATAGCCCCTTCTTTCTGTTTCGCCATCTCTTCTGCAAATACCATTGTAGGCAATACCGTACCGAAAAGATTTAGATCGACGACTTTTCTAAAAGCTTCTACATCAAGATCGAAAATCGTCTTTTCGGGAGGAATCGTAGCGCCCGCCATGTTACCTCCTGCTGCGTTAAGCAATACGTCTATACGACCGTATTTGGCGATAATATCTTTCTTATTTTGCAATAGAACATCTTTGTTCAGTACATCGGTATATAAAAATATAGCTTCGTTTCCTGCAGATTTAATGTTATTTACCAGTTCGTTTCCTGCTTCTTCATTACGGTCGAGGATAACCATTTTTGCTCCTTCTCCGGCAAGATATGAAGATATCGTACGGCCGAGAATACCGGCAGCTCCGGTCATTACCACTACTTTGTCTTTAACACTGAATAGATTTGCCATAATTGTAATATTAAATTTTTAAAGATTATTATTTTGATAGTAACCGATATTTTCTTTAATGAGAATATCTATCGGCATAAAGTTGATTCGAGGAATTTTTTTGCCGTATGTCAAAAAGTTACCTAACGCTTTTATCCCGTTGTAGCCTTGTATCTCAGGACGTTGGGCGATAAGCCATGTAATTGTCCCTTCCGAAAGATGCCGTATATTTCTTTCAATAAGGTCATATCCCACCAGCTTTATCTCCTTTTTGCCCTTCTTCTCTAAGTAATCGGCCAATACACAACATACCGAATTAAATACGACAGCTCCTTTTATGCCGGGATTAGCTTTGAATATTTTATTTAAGACTTTTTCGTTATATTCAGGTTCTTCGATATGCAGTTCGCAAAAGAAAACATGACCGGTAAATCCTGTTTTATGGAGATATTCCATAAAACCTTTTTCTCTATTTTTTACCTGAGTGGAACTGTTGTTTCGTTCTCGGACTATTTTCCCGATAAGAATATCGCTTCCTTGTGCTATTTTTCCGGTAAGCAGTTTTGCGGCAATATAGCCTCCGTCATAAGAATTAGTTCCGAAATATGCCAGTTGATTGTTTTCTGGAATATTGGAATCGATATACACGTATGGGATCTGTTTCTCATCGAGACAAGCCGAAAGTTCGGTTACCGAATCCGAAAACAATGTTCCGATCAACACTCCGTTAAATTCATTTGAAAGAACCGTTTTACAAGCTTGTTCAAATGAAGATTGGTCATATTGGTCAAAAAATATTTTTTCGACGACGACATTATAATCGTTCAGTTCACCTGCAGCTTTGTCTATTCCTTCTGCAGCTTTTTCCCAATACTCTCCCGGTCGAAAAGCCGGAATCAAAGCAGCGATATTGAATTGTTTTTTCAAAGCCAGCGACCGAGCCATGAGATTAGGGCGATATTCGACCTCTCGTAGTACTTGGTTTACTTTTTCCTGAGCCGCTTTAGATACTTTTCCTCTGTTGTGCAGAATCCTGTCGACTGTTCCGACTGATACTCCTGCCATACGGGCAATATCTGAAATGCGAACATTTTTTGTTTTATCGGTCATGAGCAATTTTATGTTGTGTGTGCGTACACAGTTGTGATTTGCAAATGTAGCGAAAAATATCGGGTATTTATAATATTTTTTATTGTGTGTGCGTACACATTAATAGCTTTCTAATATTAATATGTTGATTATTAATGTTTTATTTGTATAGATATATGAATTGACTATGCTGTAAAACATAAAAAGAAGCGGTTTGTATAGTAAATCTATTTTTTTTACTTTCGTTCCATAAAAAACAGAAGAAGATGATAAAGCTGGTAATATTTGATCTGGATGGTACTTTGTTGAATACGATTCGTGATTTGGCGGGGAGTACCAATTATGCATTAAGGCAATGTGGTTTTCCTGAACACGAAACGGATGCTTATAATTATTTTGTCGGAAACGGGATAAATAAACTTTTTGAACGAGCACTTCCGGAAGGCGAACGTACATCGGAAAATATAGGACGGATGAGAGCTTTCTTTTTAGAACATTATACTCAAAATAATACGTGTTTGACAGTTCCTTATCCGGGTATCCCCGAATTGTTGAGAGAATTGGATCATAAAGGAATGGCTTTGGCTGTTGCTTCTAATAAGTATCAGGAAGGAACAGAAAAGCTGGTACATCATTATTTTAAAGACATCGTTTTTTCTGCTGTATTCGGTCAGCGTGAGGGAATTCCGGTAAAACCAGATCCGACCATCGTGAAGGAGATACTTCGAGTAAGCGGTGTATCGGAAAGAGAGACGTTATATGTCGGAGATTCGGGGGTAGATATGCAAACGGCTGCAGCGGCGACAGTTATTTCCGTAGGTGTGACATGGGGATTTCGCTCTCGTGAAGAATTGATAGAAAACGGAGCTTGTCATATTGTGGATTCTCCTGCTGAAATATTAAGATTGATAGGTTGTCTTTGATTTTTTGTTGTTGCGATGTTGCTTTGAAATATAAAAACAACAGCCTTTCCTCACGGAATGGCTGTCGAGTAACCAAAATATATAGAATAGTTTAATCAAAAAATCATTCTGTACAGGTAGTATATGCTTTTTTGATCGTTACAAAAATAAAATAGAAAAATTGTTGTGCAAAAAAAAATCGATAAAATCCGAATTGTTATCGCTGAATCGTGAAAAATATCGGTTAAAAATCATCTTTTGCTATATTTTTATTATATATAAATGGTTATTTGTTTCGATTTAGAGCCTGCTTAAATTTTTTACTTGAGAATTAAAATAGGGTCTAAATTTTGTTACATAGAATTTGAAAGTCTAAGAGCCTGTCTAAATTTTCCAACAAAAAAATATTATCAGGTCATTTTTGCGCTTTCTTCCGGTCTGTTTTCCCGTTTTCCCTCGTCAAATAGCCCGCTATCCTCCTCCTGAAAACAGGAAAATATCTTCGAAAGAAACTCTCAAAACTGACCCGAGCAAAATTTAGACAGGATCTAAACGGATTCATAGCGAATGATTTAAAGTTTAAATAAAGTTAATACAAAATATTTTGTTTGGCAATTAATATGTTGTATAACATATTTTCTTTATATTTGCACAGTGTTTTTCATAGTATTAGATTTAAGGTTAACGAAGATTGGTTGTCGGGAGACAACCATTTTTTTTATGTCACTTTTTGC
This sequence comes from uncultured Coprobacter sp., assembly GCF_947855755.1. NCBI lineage: Bacteria > Pseudomonadati > Bacteroidota > Bacteroidia > Bacteroidales > Barnesiellaceae > Coprobacter > uncultured Coprobacter sp. The sequence continues at coordinate 113,536 of NZ_CANUAR010000007.1, read as the reverse complement.
ATTTTATTGAAGTGCAGGTTTTATTTTTCTTTTAGAAACTGCTGCTTCATGCTGAACGATTGTCTGTTCTTGTCTTTTTCAAATAGAGAAAATTTGATAATAAAGGTTATATGTTTTTTATAAAATTCGATATAGCATCGAGAAGATGTTATTATCCGGACAATGGATATGCTTTTTGGGGGAGATAATATTTTTTTTGTTGGAAAATTTAGACAGGCTTTTAGGGTTCTTGTTGATCGATATATAAAGAAGGCCTGCCCGACGAATCCGAAATGTCGGGCAGGCCTTTTCATTGATAGAGTTTTGGAGCTTGTCGTCTCAATTTTGCTCAGTTATGTTTCGCGAGCTATTGACGAATAGAAACAATGAAACAAGTCGGAAGAAAACGTAAAAAAACTGATAATATTTTCTTTGTTAGAAAATTCGATTTAGCCTTTAATTTAGTCCCGGCCAGTCATTGATATTCACTCGATCTTTAACTTCGGTAGGTACTGTCGGGAAAAACTCGAATTCACCGCCGATCATTTGTTCTATTTCGGATACTGAGTATATATAGTTACTCAATGGAGGAGTCGTGTTCGGGTTTTCGTTATTAAGATTTTGCGGAAACCAGAAACCTATAGCCATTACTTCTTCTGATGAACATTCGGCAATCGACTTGCCTGAACTCCCGCTTTTAGTACGAAGTATTACTTTATATCGAGCTGTAGGAATTATGCACTCTTTGGATAAAGCCGATTGATTGCCCCAATTACTCGCATCGTATGTTTTGTAACTATTGTCTGCATAATAGCATCCTGTGACAACGTATGTCGTATCGGAGCATTCCCATGTATCGGATAACAATTCTTCGACTTTGCTCCAATGCTCTTCGTAAAGATACGCTTCGGGGGCAATATTGGTAGGATAAAAAGTTTGTATGTTCATTTCACTTTCAGCTCCTCCCCGGTCGGCCGAGCGCAACAGGTGTCCTTTGGTAAAATTCCTGTTATTATAAGGTGTCCAATAATAATACGAATCAGTCGGTTCATTGCCATTCGCTGTCCAAGGCCAGTTACTCCAGTCGCTCGGATAGATAATAGATTGCTCACTTGCCGAGAATTTCGGGTCGGGACGCCAAGGATCTGGATTTGTACGTCCGAACCCTTTTTCATGATAACATTGGTGTACAGGATAAGCGACCCACATGGGATTGTGTCGATATGTGTCGTAACATGCCGTATAGTTGCGCACATGCTTTTGGCTTGTCAATGTTTCTGCGAAATGTGTAACGTATTTATAATTGTCATTTGCCTTAATGGTTTTAGGTGTTTCTGCACATAGGTAATTGATCCCGGAAAAATCGAATATTTGTTCTGTCGGCTGATTACTTGTCACCAGCTTGATATCATCCATCCTGATATTGTACTCATCGGCTACAAACATAATGGATAATGTTTTGGGAACTGTATTCTGTATGCTGAACAAAGCCGTTGCCAGAGCCCACGAGTTTGTTGCAGATCGATTGTAGGTGAGAGGTTTCATCGAACTTCCGTCACCGCTGATATATACTTTGATATTGGAAGATGTATCGAAATCTCCTTCGAATTTGCAACAACCGAACGAAAGTTGGAAGGTTGTTTGTCCGGGTTGAAGCTCTATATTATTGACCGTAACATAAGCATCCTTTCCTCCGAAATAGAATGCGTTTTTACGAGATGCTCCTGTATATCCTGAAGATTGAAAATTGTTTCGAACAGAGACTGTTCGTCCGGTGTATTCGATATTTCCGGCACCCGTTCCCGTTGCATTTATATAACCGTCCCATTGATCGATAAAGGGGTTTCCGCTTCCGCTCCAAGTTGCTTTGTCGAGATTGTCATAATAAACGGTTTCGCTGGTGAAATCTTGTAGTTTTCGAGTTACGGCAACGCTTTTCGAGATTGTTTTATCCGTCTCGTTTCTTTTTACGGTGGAGATCGTAAGCATGTAAGTCTCTCCGGCGGGAATATCCGTTACTGTGACTTTGCTTTCTCCGGGATCGCCTTCGGTTTTATTTATTTTCAAGGCATTGTTACTGACATCTATATTCCATGAAACATTGGAAATAATCGTAATTTGATTATTTGACGGATTGTTTTCGTCGAAATTCAGACTTTCGGGAGAAACGGACAATGTCGCTTCTTCGAGCTCTTCTATTGTTTCGTCTTTTTCACATCCGGTAAAATAAATGGATAGAAAGATAAGCAGTAGGTAACTATACTTCTTCATGCGATAATTTAGGTATGGGTTATTATTAATGAATTTATAAACAGTATTTCGGATTTGAGTGCCGGTCGCAATATTTGTACATACATTTTTTACGGTTATTTTCGAGGGTGTTTTTCTGTTCCGATAAAGAGCATGGCGCAGACTATGGGACATGCGGGAACAGGAAAACAGAACGAAAAAATAAAAAGGTCTGAATAAATATTTTTATCGGAAAATTTAGACAGGCTTTAAAGTCTGACAAATATGGGAATAGCTCTAAGTGTACAGAAAATCAATCAGTAAAAAGAATATTCAATAAATAAATTATCGTGTCATTAAAACAAAAAAAGAAGTCATTTTGTAAAAACGGAATAAAATGTTATTTCGTTTGGTATTTTTTCAGATATCGGGCTGGAGTTTCTCCGATACTTTTAATAAAAGCGCGGTTGAATGTAGATAGAGAATTGAACCCGCTTAATTCGGCTATTTCCGCTAAAGTTTTGCGTTCATTCGATGAGAGTAGGGAGCAGGCTTCTTTTATTCTGAATCCGTTTACATACTCATAGAAAGTCGTGCCGAGATCGTTGTTTAAGTATTCCGACAAATAGGTACGGTTTGTTCCTATTGCTGTAGCCACTTCGGTGAGAGTCAGTTTAGGATTCAGGAACATTCGTTCATTTTCCATATATTCTCTCAATCTTTTGCAAAAGGGAAAATTAGGTATCTCATGATACCCATTCTTTTCCGTTTTCGGCATAAATAATCCGGATGTGTTCGGCATCTCAATAACCGAATGTTTTTGAGATAATCGATAAATATAAGTCCAAACGATAATAGATATTGCATAATAAGCAGCATCGCTCAGCCAATTTTCTTTCCAAAGGAGAATAGTCCAAAGAACAAGGCATATATATAATGCCGTTATTGCTTTGCGTACCCATGAAATACTCAGGTTTTCGATATCCGAGAAATTGTTTTTTATATAATTATCGCGACGAGAGCTTGCCATGAAAACGATAACGGTAATAACTGTTCCGAAAACGAGGGCATATAGCATCGCGGTTTTAAAAATAACAGCCGATGGGTATATGATATATGCGATTATAAGAAGTACCGACGGCATAGACATTCCTATGATCCTGCGTAATGTAACCCATCCGGGAGAGATAACTTCAAAGAAGAAAAGAGCCATTAACGGAACATATAACATGTCGGTACTCATTGTTATGCTTGTAATATATGGGTTGTACCATACACCCTTTATCAAAAATCCCATATCCTTGAATTCAAGAAAAGCAAGAAAGATCATGCTATAAAAAAGTAACCTCATCATATTGCTACGACATCTTAAAGGATATAGCTGAATACTTGCAAGTATAAAAAACATAAATGCAGCGCCATGTACAAAATGCGCTAAATTCTCGGAAAAATGGTTCATCATTTATATCTTTAATAATAAGAGCCGGTTTAAATTTTCCGATAAGGATGCATATCCGTACTTTTGGGGTCTTTTTTTGATTTGCTTTTCCTGTTTCTGTACGTTATGTAGTGCGCTATATTCCTTATCGAAACAAAAATTTCCTCGAAAACAATTTTTCAAAAAAACGTCCGTACAAAATTTGAACAAGCTCTGAACTTTGTTTACAAAGATATAAGAATTGTAAAATTTATGCAACACTTGCAATTTTATGATCGTTGCATATATTAATATTATAATCGTTTTATTACTAATGTATTATAATTAAGAGCCTATTTAAATCTTGTTTAGTCGGTTTAAGGTTTTCTTTTGAGGCTGTTTTCTGTTTTTATAAGGATGATAGCGGGCTATCGGATAAAAAAACGGAAAAAAGCACAAAGATGACCTGATGATGTTTTTTGTTGGAAAATTTAAATGGGCTCTTAGTTATGAATGAATGTAATATGACCGTATTTTTGACTATTATAAATAATTATTCTTCTAAAAGTTTTTTAGCATCTACAAATTGAGCGATGCCTTTGGCAACCTGTTTCGCCTCTTTCATTGCCAGAACGACAGTTTGTGGAGTATGTACGACATCACCGCCTGCAAATACTCCTTTTCGGGTGGTCATTCCATAAGGACGTTCTTTAGTAATAACGTATCCTGTATCGTCGACCTCTATACCGGAAGTCGTGGAAACGATCCTATTTGCCGGACGAGATCCTATTGCCAATAAGATACGGTCTATCGGCATAAACTTTTCACTTTCCGGTGTTTTAATCTTGATCTTTTCCAATTTACCGTTAGAACCGATAAATTCGGTAACTGTCGTTTCCCATAAAAATTCGACACCCTCTTCGACAGCCTCGTTATATTCTGTTTGCAATGCACTCATCTGGTCTATTGTTCTTCTGAACAATACATATACTTTTCCGGCGCCCATACGCAACGCTGTTCGGGCAGCATCCATAGCTACGTTTCCCCCTCCGATGACACCGACTATATCACCTTGTTTTACGGGAACTTCTTCCCTTCCTATGCTTCCGGTGTTGCATAAACTCGCCATGCGGAGAAAATATGAAGACTGTGTGACTCCCCTTAATGTAGATCCCGGCGTATCGAGAGATTTGGGCAATGCTGTTCCCGAACCGATAAACACGGCATCAAAGCCTTGTTCAAACATGTCATCTACCGTAATTGTTTGTCCTACCATACATTGCGTAATAAACGTTACTCCTAAAGCCTCGATTTTTTTTACTTCCTTACGCACAACATCTTTAGGTAGCCGATATTCCGGGATTCCGTACATTAGTACTCCTCCCGCTTCTTGTTCTCCTTCAAAAATCATGACATTGAATCCTTCTCTTGCCAAATCTCCTGCTACGGTCAGACCGGCCGGTCCTGATCCGATAACGGCAACTTTTCCTCTCGTTTTTTGGGGTATTTTGTCTCGTATTAAACCCATATTTCCGTCGAAGTCTGCCGCAAACCGCTCTAACTTTCCTACTTGTATCGGACGCTTTTTGGCATTCAAAACACAATGGCCGACACATTGTTTTTCGTGTGGACATACTCGCCCGCATATTGCCGGAAGATTACTTTTTTCATTGATGATGTGCATCGCTGCACCGATGTTTCCCATAGATAACTGATGAATAAATCCCGGTATGTTGTTTTCGATAGGACAACCTTTAATACATAAGGGGTTTTTGCAATTAAGGCATCGTTTAGCTTCTTCTATGGCTTCTTTTATGGTAAAACCTTCGTCTAATTCTCCGAATTTGAGATCTTTTGTTTCCATTTAAATAAATATTGTAATCTTGACTTTGCAAAAATAGTATATAATTGTAATATATACATTGCAAAATTATTTTTTAACAATTTATTTGAATAGCTTCTTTAAAAGTGTTTTTCAGTTCCGATAAAAAATATAGCGAACTGTATGATGTGTTGGTATAGAAAGACAGATCAAAAAGAAGCCCAAAAAATCAGAGCGAATGTTCTTATAGTATTTTTTATTGGAAAATTTAAACAGGTTCTCGATAGCAGATTCTGTCGTATTGAAGTTTTCCCTTTTAAGAAAGAGATATTAGATTCTTGATAGTTATAAAAGTTGAGAAGTATTTATAATAGAAAAGGCGTCATTTGACGCCTTTTCTATTATAAATAAACACAAAATTTATTTTACTATTACCATTGTCGCTTTAGTTCCGGTGCGGATAATATAAGTGTTCGGTTCTAACCGGAACATACTGTTTCCGGATACCTCTTTTTGAGCGACTTTACCTCCATTTAAAAGATAAATCTCGACAATACCTGTATAACCTTGAACAAATACATTTCCGTTTGTACTATATACTTTCATATTTTCGGTTGTTCCGTTATTTTCGATTCCCTGTTCATAATCGAAAGTGAGCGTATATACATGTTTATTTTCGGGATCGGTTGCAATATTGCTGCCCGATACGGTAATCGTAACTACTTTTTTGTTGATTTCTATATCTACAGTAGCGCCTTTTCCGTCAGCTTCTGCAATAATTTGATCTTTTGCAGGAACTTCTCCGCTGACGGTGTAATCATATTTGTCTTTGGAGAATCCTTCTAATGCTATGCCGTTAATACTTAACGAAGATAATTGAGAGCGAGTATCTTGATAAGTCAGCGTATACGTATGAGTATTATCATTGTTTTCGCTGTAATCGTTTCCCTTTACAACGATTGTAACGACATTTTCGTTAATCGTAGTTTCTATCGATGCCCCTTTACCGTCCGATACGGCTTCTATTTGGTCTTCGGTAGGAACGACTCCGTCACCTGTTATCGTATAATTATAGGTATCTTTATCGAATCCGTCAACCGCTATACCTCCGATTTTCAACGATTCCAATTTTGAGTTATAGATAAATTCGATGTCATCGATATATACAACATCATTTTTATTTCCTCCACCCGGAGTTTTATTTGTAGTGAAAGTTAATAATAAAAATGAGGGTGTAGCATCTTGAGTATATTCAAAATTAACGGTCTTTTGTACCCATTGTTCATTGGTCGTTGTGTAGTTCAATTCTGCAGATCCGATTTTGTGGCTGAGAATAGTCTCGTCCTTTGTCGGATCTTGATAGCGAAAATTGTCATGCAATATTGCTGCCATCCGTGCTTCTTCGGTCGAGCTTGCCATTTTCGACTTTACCCAAAATGAGATAGCATCGGGGCGACCGGTGAATTTTTGTTGATATTCCTCATCATTAGGGTCGGTAAAATTGTAGTTTCCGGTTTCATCATCCGGAGTATAACTTCCGGCATTCATTCTTCCGGTGGTAAGTGTTCCGTTTCCTACTATAGAGCCTATGGGATTTGTTGCGGAGATTTTTGCGCAACTACCTGATCCTGTACGGGTGTCGGTACTTTGAGAAACAGAGGCTTTTGTCATGCTTTGATAATTTCCGGCAGCAGTTCCGAAAGAATGCCAGTATTGAGGAACGTTTTCTGTCGATTTGCCGAGAAAGCCTCCCCAAGTCGTTTCTTTCCATGTTCCCTCAAATCCGGGATTCGGCAATTGGTATTGCGCTTGAACATTTATACAACCTGCAATTATACACGCGATTGCAAGCATCATTTTTCGAGTAAACTTATTCATAATTAATATAATTAAATTTGACACAAAGATAGACCAATAAATACGGAGCATGGTTTTGAATACATTTTTTAACTGAATAAAATATTCGTAAACAGGTGATTTTGAATGGCCTCTATTATTGTATGAGTAGAGATAAATATCTGTCGTTATAGGAGTTTCGAAAAAACAATTCTGTTTTTACCGTGAAGAAGAAGATTCGTTTGAAATCACAAATTTTTTTAATATTCGAACCGGTAAATAAAACATTGAAACTCAACAAGATGAATAAAAGAACATTTGAAATTAAAAATAGACCAAAACAAACAAAATGTAATATTTTCTTCTCTTTTTCTTTTGGGAGGAGAGGAGAAAAACTTTCAGAAAAAATAGTACAAATTGTAATCTCTACTTTGCAAAAAATCAATTTTTCATTATCTTTGTCCCGTCTTACAGAACAATAGCGTGGAAGCATTCTTTAGAACACATAAATATCTGGTAGAGCATGTAAATTCTCCGGTAAAGAGAGAATTGATGCAAGAGATTGACTGGAGTCACCGGCTTATCGGTATTAAAGGTAGTCGGGGGGTAGGAAAAACTACGTTTTTGCTCCAATATGCTAAGGAAAATTTCGGTATCGATCGTTCATGCCTTTATATCAATCTGAACCACCTCTATTTTACGGAACGGACATTGGTCGATTTTGCCGACGAATTCAGGGTAAAAGGAGGCAAGACATTGTTGATCGATCAGGTATTCAAGTATCCCGGTTGGTCAGAGGAATTGAGGTATTGTTATGATCATTTTCCGGAGTTGAAGATCGTTTTTTCCGGTTCTTCTGTGATGCGATTAAAAGAAGAAAATCCTTTGCTTTCGGGTGTCGTGGATTCTTATAATCTGAGGGGATTCTCTTTTAGAGAATATTTAAATCTGATGGCAGGGACAGATTTCCCTTCGGTAAAATTGGATGAGTTGCTATGCAATCATACGGTTATTGCTTCGGAAATATGTAATAAGGTGAAACCTTTGGCTTATTTTCAAGATTATCTGCATCATGGTTTTTATCCTTTTTTTCTGGAAAAGCGCAATTTTTCGGAAAATTTGATTAAAACGATGAATATGATGATGGAGGTAGATATCCTTTTCATCAAACAGATAGAACTTACTTATTTGCCGAAAGTGCGTAAGCTTTTGTATCTGTTAGCGGTCAATGCTCCTTCTGCTCCGAATGTGAGTCAGTTGAGTAAGGAGATACAGACATCGAGGGCTACAGTCGTGAACTATATCAAATATCTGAAAGATGCCCGGCTTATCAATATGCTATATCCTGTAGATGAGGAATTCCCCAAGAAACCGGCAATGGTATATATGCACAATACGAATCTGATGTACCCGATTCGTCCGGCACAAGTAGAGGAGCAGGCGGTTCGGGAAACATTCTTTTATAATACTTTGCATAAGGATAACCGATTGAATAAAGGAGAAAAGAATACGCATTTCCTCGTTAATCAGAAATATAATTTTAAAATAGAGAGCGAAAATATACGAGGAAGAATAAATCCCGATATTTATTATACGATAGATCGTACCGAAATCGGCAGGGAGAATAAAATTCCACTGTGGTTGTTCGGATTTTTATATTAATTTCAGTAATATTGTAATTGCATTTTTAAATTCTCAAATATATATTTAGAATATGACCAAACAAAAGAAAATGTTGACCTGTGATGGTAATCAAGCTGCTGCGCATATCTCTTATATGTTCAGTGAAGTAGCTGCTATTTATCCTATCACACCCTCTTCAACCATGGCGGAATACGTGGATGAATGGGCTGCTGCCGGAAGAAAAAATATCTTCGGCGAAACCGTATTAGTTCAAGAAATGCAATCGGAGGCCGGTGCTGCCGGTGCTGTACACGGTTCTTTGCAGGCCGGAGCTTTGACAACGACCTATACTGCATCTCAGGGATTATTGTTGATGATCCCGAATATGTACAAAATTGCAGGGGAATTCCTTCCTTGTGTATTTCATGTTTCTGCTCGTACATTAGCATCTCATGCGCTTTGTATCTTCGGAGATCACCAAGATGTAATGTCGACCCGTCAGACCGGATTCGCTATGCTGGCAGAAGGATCTGTTCAAGAGGTTATGGATCTTGCCGGAGTCGCTCATTTGTCGACAATCAAAGCTCGTGTACCTTTCGTTAATTTCTTTGACGGATTCCGTACTTCTCATGAGATACAGAAAATAGAAATGTTGGAAAATGAAGATTTAGCTCCGCTAATCGATCAGGAAGCTCTTCAAGAATTCCGTAACCGTGCTTTGAACCCCGAAAATCCGGTGGCTCGCGGTATGGCGGAAAATCCGGATACTTTCTTCCAACACAGAGAATCATGTAATAATTATTACGAAGCTGTCCCGGCTATCGTTGAAGAGTACATGAATGAAATTTCGAAGATTACCGGGCGTAAATACGGTCTGTTCGATTATTACGGAGCAGAAGATGCCGACCGTGTGATTATTGCTATGGGATCTGTAACGGAAGCTGCCCGTGAAGCTATCGATTATTTGACAGCCAAAGGCGAAAAAGTGGGCTTGGTTTCGGTACACTTGTATCGTCCGTTCTCTGCAAAACATTTCTTGGCAGCTGTTCCTAAAACAGCAAAACGTATTGCCGTTCTGGATCGTACAAAAGAACCGGGCGCTACCGGAGAACCTTTATATCTGGATGTTAAAGATGTGTTCTACGGACAAGAAAATGCTCCTGAAATCGTAGGCGGACGCTATGGTTTGGGTTCTAAAGATACTACTCCGTCTCAGATACTGGCCGTATTTGAGAATCTTGCTTTGCCGATGCCGAAAAATAACTTTACTATCGGTATCGTTGATGATGTAACCTTTACATCTTTACCTCAAAAAGAAGAAATCGCCATGGGCGGCGAAGGTATGTTCGAAGCTAAGTTTTACGGATTGGGTGCTGACGGAACAGTCGGTGCTAACAAAAACTCCGTAAAAATTATCGGCGACAATACCGATAAGCATTGTCAGGCATACTTCTCTTATGACTCTAAGAAGTCGGGAGGTTTCACTTGTTCTCATCTTCGTTTCGGAGATACCCCCATTCGTTCTACCTATTTGGTAAATACTCCGAACTTTGTCGCTTGTCATGTGCAGGCCTATTTGCGCATGTATGATGTGACTCGCGGTCTTCGTGAGAACGGAACTTTCTTGTTGAATACGATTTGGAATGAGGAAGAATTGGCAAAGCATTTGCCGAATAAAGTGAAACGTTATTTCGCACAGAAAAACATAAGCGTTTATTATATCAATGCGACTCAGATAGCTCAGGAAATCGGTTTGGGTAATCGTACCAATACGATTCTGCAATCTGCATTCTTCCGTATTACCGGTGTAATTCCTGTCGATTTGGCTATCGAGCAGATGAAAAAGTTCATCGTAAAATCTTACGGTAAAAAAGGTGAAGATGTCGTAAACAAAAATTATGCTGCCGTTGACCGTGGCGGTGAATATAAACAACTTACTGTAGATCCTGCATGGGCGAATCTGCAGGATGATGAAGTGATTCCGAACAATGATCCGGCGTTCATCAACGAAGTTGTTCGTCCTATCAACGCACAAGACGGAGATCTGCTTCCTGTATCTGCATTTAAAGGTCTTGAAGACGGTACTTGGCATCAGGGGACTGCTAAATACGAGAAACGCGGTGTCGCAGCTTTTGTTCCGGTATGGACAGCTGAGAATTGTATCCAGTGTAACAAATGTGCTTATGTTTGTCCTCACGCTTCTATCCGTCCGTTCGTTCTTGATGCGGCAGAACAATCAGGTGCGAATTTCCCGATGCTTAAAGCGGTGGGAAAAGCTTTCGACGGCATGACATTCCGTATGCAGGTAGATGTTCTCGACTGTTTGGGTTGCGGTAACTGTGTTGACGTATGTCCGGGTAATAAGAATGGCAAGGCTTTGGCTATGACTGATTTAGAATCTCAATTGCCTCAAGCTGCCAACTGGGAATATTGCGTTAATAACGTGAAGAGCAAACAGCATCTAGTAGATATCAAAGCTAATGTGAAGAACTCGCAGTTCGCTACTCCTCTCTTCGAGTTCTCCGGTGCATGTTCAGGTTGCGGTGAAACTCCGTATGTGAAATTGATTTCTCAATTGTTCGGAGATCGTGAAATGGTTGCTAATGCAACAGGATGTTCTTCGATCTATTCAGGTTCTATTCCTTCGACTCCTTATACGACGAACGAAAAAGGTCACGGTCCGGCATGGGCGAACTCTTTGTTCGAGGATTTCTGTGAATTCGGTTTCGGTATGTATCTTGCCGTTGACAAAATGCGTGAACGTATCGTTAAGTTGATGAATCAGGCTATCGAAGGCGGTTGTCCCGAAGAAATGAAGACTTTGTTTACCGAATGGATCGCCGATAAGGAAAATACCGAACGTTCTATCGAGCTGGAAGCTAAAATCACACCGATGGTAAAAGCAGCAGCCGATAAGTGTGAGATTTGTAAGGAGATAGCTTCGTTGAGCAAATACCTTATCAAGAAATCCCAATGGATTATCGGTGGTGACGGTGCTTCTTATGATATCGGTTTCGGTGGTCTCGACCATGTTCTTGCATCCGGTAAGAATGTAAATATCCTCGTATTGGATACCGAAGTTTATTCGAATACGGGAGGTCAGGCTTCTAAAGCGACTCCGGTGGGAGCTATTGCTAAATTTGCCGCTGCCGGTAAACGTGTACGTAAGAAAGATCTCGGTCTGATCGCTTCTACTTACGGTTATGTATATTGCGCACAAATCGCTATGGGCGCTGATCAGGCTCAGACTCTGAAAGCTATTCGCGAAGCTGAAGCTTACGACGGACCTTCTATTATTATCGCTTATGCTCCGTGTATCAACCACGGCTTGAAGAAAGGTATGGGTAAAGCTCAGGCCGAAGAAGCTGCGGCTGTTGAATGCGGATACTGGCATTTGTGGCGTTATAATCCTATGCTCGAGGCAGAAGGTAAAAATCCGTTCACACTGGACAGCAAAGAACCGCAATGGGATAAATTCCAAGACTTCCTGAAAGGAGAAGTTCGTTACGCTTCTGTAATGAAACAATATCCGAGCGAAGCAGCCGAATTATTCCAAGCTGCTCAGGATAATGCAAAATGGAGATATAATAACTATAAACGTCTTGCAAAACAACAGTGGGGTGTTGAAGTAGAAGATTGATCTTCAGCTATGTTATATTAGAAAAAGGAGAACTCAAAGGTTCTCCTTTTTTACTTTTCTGTAATAAATTTATCTGAGTTTTTTATAAGGAGGATAGCGGGCTATCTGACGAGTGAAAATGAGAAATCAGACCGGAAGAAAACGCAGAAATGACCTGATGATATTTTCTTATCGAAAAATTTAAACAGACTCTAAATCGTTTATCAGCTTTTCTTCTTAAGAGAAGACGGTATGCGTCGTTTGAAATATCTTGAAAATCATTTTATTTCGAGTGAGGGTTAGAAGATCCGAAATAATCTTTGGATAGAATAAGATTTGATATATCCCAAGCTTTTATTTGATCAGGTATAAGAGGGGAGTCGCTATTTCCGTATATCGATTTTTTATCCCAGTGTACGGCACTGGATACGGGATATTGTAAAATGCTGTGTCCCACTCCTTTCCATGAATAATCGTTCAAGCCCATGACATCGAGTAAAGTCGGATATATGTCGATTTGTCCCATAATGTTTTTATGATTTAGGGAAAGAGGGGCATTTAAAATAATCATAGCAATTTCTCTGTCAGATAGTTTTCTTTTTTTTCTGCCATCTAAAACATTCTTCCCTAACTCATCGTGATCGGAAACAATGACGATCGTTGAATTTTTATATAGATTATTCTTTTTCAGAGAATTGATAAAAGAACCGATTGCCTGGTCTGTATAATGAAATGCTTCCATGCAGTTTCTTACCGTAGGAGTGAATTGCTTGGACTCAGATATCCGGGTCTTGTTTATGGGAGTGTCGTAAGGCATGTGCGTCGAGGCGGTTACGATCTGACAGAAGAAGGGTTCAGGAAAATTTTTTATGATCCTAAAACTTTGTTGCATCAGAGATTTGTCGCTGATACTGCCACGTATCATATCGTCTTTTTCCAAGCATCTTTTGTCATAGAGCGTGTCGAATGAGAAAGCTTTAGACATTTCTTTTTGATTCCAAAAACTTCCAGCATCGCTGATGATATTGGCGCTATAATAGCCATAAGGTTTTAGGGCATCGGCTAATGATGGAAAATGTTTTGTTTTACAGGTTGTTGCCGCTGCTCCTGATTGCAGAGGTAGAATTCCTGTATTGATCATAAGGTGTCCGTCGCTTGATCTGCCGTCTTTTACTTGGGGAAGAACATGCAAAGCCGAAATAACAGAATCTTCTTTTATAAAATGGTTTAGGTTGGGAGTTATTTCGATCCCGTCTATTGTTTTGTTTAATAGCCATGAATTGAGTGACTCGACGATAATGATGATCAAATTTCTTCGGGGATGGTCGAGAACCGTATTGTGTATTTGTTTTTTTTCTTTTGACAAAATGAACCGGTCGATATAGTTTTTTTCTTCTGGAGTTATTTGATCTGGTGTTACGATTGCCTTAGTTAAAGTATAAATAAAGTAAGGAACGAGCCCGTTTGCTTCGACATAGAATGACGGTCCGAAAGATGCAGTCCATCTTATCCAAGGAGACGGTCGGTTCGGATCTTTTATTATCGCTGCTTTTAATGGTGTTGCAAGATATCCGAAAGAACAAATTATAAATATCATTGCACTGTAAGCGATACGTTTTCGGAGAGGTTCGTACGTATTGATATTGTTTCTATAAAATCCTAAGTATGAAAATAATAGCAGTATGGTGGGTAGAATGACCCATATATCTCCCGGATGAATAGATCCGATAATACTTTTTATCAGTATTTCAGAGACGTTATCGAATAAAAAATAGGATGAAAAGGGCATTAGAGTCTGATATGTTCTGAAATACCATATTTGAGATAAACAAAATATATCCAAGAGAAATAATAAAATGAAAATTATCCATCTTCGTTTGTTTATGAAAAAGAAAGGAAGCATGAGTATGCACGCATCAAACAAACTTCTGAATTTTCTGACTATTAATGTAAATGCAGATGTTTCGTTTTGCATTATGTTGTATTGTAGTGCTTCGATGGATATTGCAGCGCAGATTACGCTTAGAAAATAAAATAGTAAAAGCTTAGAATTGATATTTTTGAAAAATTCTATATTCATATTAGTTTATAAATCAATAAAATATAAATATATTATTAGATGTACTATAATATATAGTATTAATTACGCACCGAAATTTATCTTTTTAAGTGGGACTAAGAGGCTGTTTAAATTTTCCGATGCAAGAAATATTCTCAAGTCGTCTTTGTATTTTCTTTCGCTCTGTTTTCCCGTTTTCGTTCGTCAGATAGCCCGCTATCATCCTCGTAAAAACAGAAAAACATACTCGGAAGAAATTCTCAAAACTGACCCGAGTAAAATTTAAACAGGCTCTAAATAGATATAACTATTCTGTGAATGTTGGCTTTATCTTTTGATTGTCTGTATATTATACATAGACAATTTATTCTAATCTAAAGTGATGAAAAATCAACATTATTTTGAGCCTCAAAATTAATATAAAATGGGAATAGACACAACTTTCAGTATAAGAATTGATTATAAATATATAATAAAAAGACACCTTGATGAATTATTTATCAAGGTGTCTGTTGGGTTTATTGAGTTTGAGAGCCAGTTTAAATTTTACTCGGGTCGGGTTTGAGATTTTCTTTTTACTTAATTCTTAGCGTATTCGATTACCTGTGTCTGTTTAGGCAAAGCTCTCGGTTCTATTGCCGGTTTTGCATCATTGGCTGGATCGATACTTGCTGTTACAGCAAATACGACGATATTTTCATTATCGGGCAGAATAATTTGAGATGCGCCTTTCGGTACGTCTAATTCCAGACGATAGATATAGGTAAATTGATACGGTTCGTTGCGGAATACATATTGGTTAGAACCTTCAAGTCCCAACACCTGATGGTGGCGATGTGTGCCTACATGAGCGATAACACCGTCTTTTACGTATCCTTCGCTGAAATTCTGTAATCCCCATTGTGCATAAAAATCTGTATAATAAGGCACTTTCAGATCGGTACTCCGGTCTCCTATACGGAATGTGGCTGTACGATCTTTGTCTGTGGCAGCAGCAAGTATATACACTTTGTCGTATATTTTATCCTGAGGTATGTCGATTGTATCGCCTTTACATTTGATTATATTGTTTATCCCGGCTTTTCCCATTTTGAAAGGAATACCGTTTACCTCTAAAACTGAGGGTAATAATTCAGCGGCATAGGAACATTTGTGTCCGTCTACATCAGCGATTTCGGCAAAATAATCGGTAGATATACCATTTGCATTATATTTTAATGCGATTGTTCTGCTTTCTGCCGGTTGAAGTTTGTTTATCGGATCTTTTAATTTCACAATAAAGGTTTTGGGTTGAAATTTACTGCAACTGATAGAAATCGAATTCCCGGATACAGGGACATCCCTGATATTCTCTTCGATTCCATTTACTTCACGTGCCCATTCTATCTCTGTCGGGAAACTGATTCGGGCATCTTTTACCTCTTTACCGGATGTCTCATAAACCCGTACGACATATCCGTTCCCGTTTTCGGCTTTTTTCAGCATTTTGATGGCTATCTGAGGCGTATTTGAATTTACGAAAGATATTGTTTTCCCTAATATTCCGTTATGTTTAGGTGCGATATATGCGATTAACGGTTGATTCAATTCTTCAGCTTTTTGTATGATTCCTGCATTTTCGAGAGACTGAGTATGTCCTACTATGGAATAAATAATCTGATGGTGTCCGAGATCCATAGTCCGTTGATGGGCATACCGTTCCTCCGATCCCGGTGTGTGCAATAAGGTCAGACGAAGAGTATTGTCATCGGGTTTATCCCAACCGTATTTACAGTTATTCAGAATTGAAACGCCATAAGACCCGTCTTCGTCAGAAAGGTCTGCCCAGTGTTGTGCATAAACCTCATAAGCGAGTTCTGTGTTGTTTCCTCTTTTTATGTTCCCTAATCCTAAGTCATAAGTAGCTTCCTTATTAGATACAGACAAAGGAAACTCCGCTTTTAATAGTGATGCTTTCGTCGCCCAGTCTATATCGGTAACGATGTCGATACGATCATCTGCAGCACCTTCGGTGAGGCAAATGCGTTGTGTAAATTTACTGTCACCGTCTTTACGTTCTACTTTCAGCACAGATCGTAAACCTCCATTTTCTTCTATTGTGATTTTGACATCTTCTTTTATGGATTCGGGTTCGGCATCCATTACGCTTTTAATAATTTCCCATGCCGGCCATTCGTTTGACATATTGTTTCGGAATAAAGCGAGTCGTATTGCCTTTCCATTTTTAACAAGTTCTTTGCCGACTCTTTTGTCTATAATCGAAGATATATCGCCATTGGAGTTTAGAGTGACTTTATAAATACTGTTTTCGATAGAATTTGCAGTAGTTGTCAGTGTTTTTGTATTTTTTTGTTTTCCGGATAGACGGATATCATATACACTATAACTTACCGGATCGACATTTGCCGCGAATAAGATATGTACCTTTCCATCGGTATATCCGAGTATTTGTGCGGGAGTTTCCTTTCCGTCGGGAGTGTAAACTTTTATGCCTGAAGGGGATTTGTCTGTGGGGATAAAGGCTTCGGCAATATTTTTACGGGCATAAGCAGTCGGATTATAGATTACAACCGGGATGCCTTTAACTTTTGTGTCCATCCCTGAAATAACTGCACCGCTTGCAGTGTTCATCACTTGCATAAACTGAGTTTGGGACAGAATTTCATCATTCCAAGAAAAAGGATATACTTCTCGAATACTGGTTCCTGTAAGATCATCATGGAATTGATGCCAAATGAAACGCTGCCAGCTTTCGGTCAAAGTTTTACTTTGATAAGGCAGAGCACCGATCCATTCGGCAATTACAGATGCTCGTTCGGCTGCATCTGCTAATTGTTCATTTCTACGATTGAATCGTTTCATTGCCGATTGAGAGGTATAACATCCCGAAGCATGTACGTCCATTAACAATTCGCCGTCGAATACGGGGAGCTCTTCTACTTTCCCGGAGTGTAGGTAGTCTTTATATAGTTGGTCGGAAGATGCACTGACAATCTCTATCGGCCCATCTCCTGAAGTTTGGGCTTTTTCTATTGCCATGGCAGAAACAGGCATTGCCGAACCCCCTCTGTCCCCAGCACCGAAATAGCGGTATGCCGTATGCATCGGATCTCTTTCTATGCGTTGCATCAGATCGCTGTCTTTTGTAAGATCATCTTCATTGAAGTTGTAGACATAACTGCCGCAGTCTAAAGCACATATCAGTTCAGCTCCGTCGATTCCTTTCCAGCGTCCTATGGTAAACGGTATTTTCGAGTCTCCGTAAAACGGTTTTTTGCGCCATCCTAATTTTTGAGTGGAGAAACCAATAAGACCGCAATGTTTGGCAATAGAAGGGAGTGTATAGCCAAAACCGAAACAATCGGGTAAAAAAATGTCAGTCGATTTCAGTCCGAATTCTTTTTTATAAAATTCTTGTCCGAGCAGAATATTTCGGAAACTGGATTCGGGAGACGGAACATTCACGTCGTTAGCATCCCATGAAGATCCGGATATATGCCATCTTCCGCTTTTTATGGCCTCTTTTACTTTTTCATAATCAAGAGGATAATATTCTTTCATCCAATTATATTTTACAGCTCCTTCAAAATTGAAAATATAATCGGGATAATCACGTATAAGCGCTAAGTTCTGATGAATGGTGCGGGGAATATAGTCAATGATCGATGTTTGTACCGTCCACAACCATTGCGTATCCAGGTGTGCATTGGAGACAACGTATGCCTTACCTGATTTTTGGGGTTGTGTTGCCGAGACATTTCCTGCAATACTCGCTAAGCAGATTGCTAATATCCATTTTGGGGCTGAAAAGGAAAACCTTTTTTTGTGTGTTGAAAATTTTTTTTTCATAAGTGTGTAATTTATGTGTAGTTAGATGATGGCATATTTATGATTTCATAAAATAATTCTGGCTGCATTAAAGATATGAAATATAATTTAATAACCGATTAAGAGCCGGTCTAAATTTTCTAATAAGAAATATTATCGGAAAATTCAGGCTGGCTCTTAGATAGAATGTTTGAATATACCGTATTTTTATTTGTGTCAAAATTTTTCATAAATAGATAAAAACAGATCTTTTTGCCATTAAAAATAATTTTATTGCGCTTTTTGTTATTTATTTTCTGTTATTTCTTGCAATTATCAAATTATTTGTTTTAAATTTGCGTCAAAATAAAAGATATAGCCTCTATTTCTTGCATTTTTATTACTAATGAACGCCTGGAAAGTAAAAAGTCAGAAGTAAGAGTGAAGGTAAAGGCTTGCTTTATGTAGAAATATGATTAGAATCTGAATTATTTATTACTATAAATTATCAAGAAAAATGAATGCACAAAACGTACTGAGTGAACTGAAAAGACGTTTCCCGAATGAACCTGAATATCATCAGGCTGTGGAAGAAGTGTTGTCAACTATCGAGGATGCCTACAATGAACATCCTGAGTTTGACCGTTACAATCTTATTGAAAGACTTTGTATTCCTGATCGTATTTTTTCATTTCGTGTAACTTGGTTGGATGATAAAGGAAAAGTGCAAACCAATATGGGATATCGAGTACAGCATAATAATGCAATCGGACCGTATAAAGGGGGAATTCGTTTCCATTCATCCGTAAACTTGTCTATCCTTAAATTCCTTGCGTTCGAACAGACTTTTAAAAACTCTTTGACGACATTGCCGATGGGTGGGGGTAAAGGAGGTTCGGACTTTAACCCGAAAGGAAAATCCGATACGGAAATCATGCGTTTTTGTCAGGCTTTTGTTACCGAATTATGGCGGCATATCGGGCCGGAAACTGATGTTCCTGCCGGTGATATCGGAGTAGGAGGACGCGAGGTCGGTTATATGTATGGTATGTATAAAAAACTGGCTCGTGAAAATACTGGAACTTTTACCGGTAAAGGTCTTGAATTCGGGGGGTCTTTGATTCGTCCGGAGGCTACCGGTTATGGCAATGTATATTTCCTTCTTGAAATGCTGAAAACCCGGAATATAGATATTAAAGGTAAAGTCGTTACGGTATCGGGATCGGGAAATGTAGCTCAATATACAGTAGAAAAATTGATCAGTCTTGGAGCTAAAGTTGTTACCATGTCTGACAGTAACGGTTACATTTATGATCCTGACGGTATTGATGAAGCCAAATTGAAATATATATTTGAATTGAAAAATCTATATCGCGGACGTATAAAGGAATATGCAGAACAGTATGGTTGCAAGTATGTAGAAGGTGGTCGTCCTTGGGGCGAAAAGTGCGACATCGCCATGCCGAGTGCTACTCAGAACGAATTGGATGGAGATGATGCTCGTGCTTTGCTTGCAAATGGATGTTTTGCCGTGTCGGAAGGAGCAAACATGCCTTCGACTCCTGAGGCTATCGATGAGTTCTTGAAAGCGAAGATTCTTTATGCTCCGGGTAAAGCCGCTAATGCGGGAGGAGTTTCTGTAAGTGGTCTCGAAATGACTCAGAACTCCATCAAATTAAACTGGACGGCAGAAGAAGTCGATGCTCGTTTGAAACAGATTATGTTCGACATCCATACTCAATGTGTACGTTATGGTAAACAAGAGGATGGTACTGTTAACTATGTCAAGGGAGCTAATGTTGCCGGATTTATGAAAGTTGCAAAAGCAATGATGGCACAAGGCGTGTTGTAGTGGAATTTTCTAAACCATACGATAAAAAGTAAGGCGGATAATTTTATCCGCCTTACTTTTTATCGTATGATTTAAGACCGTCTAAGTATAAAACTTAAACAGGTTTTCAAAATAATCTTTTATTTATATTCTTTCCAACTCTTGATTTCTATGTCTTCCATTCCTATGTTGCAGAATGCTTCTATAAATGCACTTGCCAGACGGGCATTTGTCAATAGCGGAATATTGTGATCTATCGAAGCACGGCGGATCTTGTAACCGTTGGTCAGTTCCCGTTTAGTATGATTTTTAGGAATATTGATAACCAATTCGAATTTGTGTTCCGAGATCATGTCCATGACGTTGTTTTCTTTATTTTCATCCGGCCATGAAACGACTTGCACATTCTTTACGCCATTGTCTTTTAGGAATTTTTGTGTCCCGGCCGTAGCATATAAGTCATATCCTTTTTGATCGAGTAGTCGGCAAGCTTCCAATAAATCGACTTTAGATTTTGCCGATCCTGAAGAGACCATTACACTCTTTTTAGGAATGTTATATCCTACTGCAATCATAGAAGTCAAAAGTGCTTCATTGAAATCTTCTCCGATACATCCGACCTCTCCGGTAGATGCCATATCCACACCTAACACAGGATCGGCATTCTGTAACCGGGCAAAGGAGAATTGAGAGGCTTTGACACCGATGCAATCAACATCGAAGGCCGATTTATCAGGCTGTGAGTATGGGGCGTCGAGCATAATGCGGGTTGCCGTTTCGATAAAGTTTCGCTTCAATACTTTAGAAACGAACGGAAAACTTCGAGATGCCCGCAAGTTACATTCGATAACTTTCACTTCATTATTCTTGGCAAGATACTGAATGTTGAAAGGTCCGCTGATATTCAATTCTTTTGCGATCTGCCGGCTGATTTTCTTTATGCGGCGGGCAGTCTCAAAATAGATTTTCTGAGCCGGGAATACCAGAGTCGCATCTCCTGAATGTACTCCTGCAAACTCGACATGTTCGGAGATGGCATACTCCACAACTTCTCCGTTTTTAGCTACGGCATCGAATTCTATCTCTTTGGCGTTCTGCAAAAATTGAGAAACTACAACGGGATATTCTTTTGATACGTGAGCAGCAAGATCAAGGAAGTTTCTCAATCCTTCTTTATCGTAGCAAACATTCATGGCAGCTCCGGAAAGTACATATGACGGACGTACCAATACCGGGAATCCTACTTTTTCGATAAACGCATCGATCTCGTCCATACTGGTGAGTTCTTTCCATGCCGGTTGGTCTATACCCAATTGATCGAGCATGCTGGAAAATTTGTGACGGTTTTCTGCACGGTCGATGGAGACCGGAGATGTCCCGAGAATAGGTACTTGCTGACGATGTAATTTCATTGCCAGGTTATTCGGAATTTGTCCGCCTACCGATACGATGACCCCTTTAGGGGATTCCAAGTCGATCACATCAAGTACCCGTTCATAGGTCAGCTCATCGAAATAAAGCCGGTCGCACATGTCGTAGTCTGTCGATACCGTTTCAGGATTGTAATTGATCATTATCGATTTATATCCTAATTTACGGGCTGTTTGCACGGCATTTACCGAACACCAGTCGAATTCTACCGAACTACCTATGCGGTATGCTCCTGATCCGAGCACTACGACCGATTTGTCGTTTTTGTAATAAGGAATGTCATGATCGCTTCCGTCATACGTCAAATACAGATAATTGGTCAGTTCCGGATGTTCCGAAGCTACGGTATTGATTCGTTTTACAGAAGGAAGTATTCCTAATTTCTTCCGATGATTGCGGGTACGGATATTTTCAGCTTCCATATTCCCTTGTGGATTCTCCACAAAACGGGCAATCTGGAAATCAGAGAATCCGAGACGTTTTGCTTCGAGCATTACGTCTGCAGGAATATCTTCTATATGATCGTATGTTTGAAGTTTTAATTTATAGTCGTGAATATTTTTCAGCTTACCGAGGAACCATGAGTCTATTTTTGTCAGATCATGTATCTTCTCGATCGTATAACCTTTGTCGAATGCCTCAGCAATAGCGAAGATACGCATATCGGTGGGGTGGGAAAGTTCTTCTGCCAGATTGTCGAATTTCAGGTCGCTGTTTCCTACGAAACCGTGCATTCCCTGTCCGATCATTCTTAGACCTTTTTGAATGATTTCTTCAAAACTTTTACCGATAGACATGATTTCTCCTACCGATTTCATGCTCGATCCGATTAGTCGGGATACTCCGGCGAATTTGTTCAAATCCCAGCGGGGAATTTTGCAGATATAGTAGTCGAGACTCGGTGCTACGTATGCCGAATTGGGAGTTCCCATTTCTCCGATTTGATCTAAAGAATAACCTAAAGCGAGTTTTGCAGCGACGAATGCTAAAGGATAACCGGTCGCTTTTGAAGCTAAAGCTGAAGAACGGCTTAACCGAGCATTGACTTCGATTACCCGATAATCGTCTGTTTCGGAATTGAAAGCGTATTGTATATTGCATTCTCCGACGATACCCAGATGGCGGATAGTTCTTTTAGAAAGTTCTTGTAACAGAGCCAGTTCTTTTTCGTCAAGAGAACAAGTCGGTGCGACAACGATACTTTCACCGGTATGTATGCCGAGCGGATCGAAATTTTCCATACTCGCAACGGTAAAACAGTGATCGTTTTTATCCCGTATGACTTCAAACTCGATTTCTTTCCACCCTTTTAGAGATTCCTCTACAAGAATCTGATTAGAATAAGAAAATGCATTCTCGGCAAGCTCTTTTAATTCTTTTTCATTGTAACAAAAACCGCTACCCATACCTCCTAAAGCGTATGCCGAGCGTATGATCAGAGGATATCCGATTGCTTCGGCAGCTTTAAAGGCATCTTCCATCGACTCTACAGCTATGCTTTTCGGGGTCTTAACGCCGATTTCATTTAGTTTCTTAACAAATAAATCCCGGTCTTCGGTATTCATTATCGCTTCTACCGAAGTACCCAATACTTTTACATTGTATTTATCCAGAATACCTTTATTATATAATTCTGTTCCGCAGTTCAATGCAGTTTGACCGCCAAATGCGAGAAGAATACCGTCGGGTTGCTCCTTTTTGAAAATTTCTTCTACGAAATAGGGGGTTACAGGTAAGAAATATACTTGATCGGCAATCCCTTCCGACGTTTGTATTGTCGCTATGTTAGGATTGATAAGGACTGTCTTGATTCCTTCTTCTTTTAATGCTTTTAATGCTTGAGATCCGGAATAGTCAAATTCTCCCGCTTGTCCGATTTTTAAAGCGCCGGATCCTAATACCAGTACTTTTTTAATAGATTTCTGCATAAATGGATATTATTTTAAATTCTTGTTGTCCGATCAAAAAAAATGCGTTAGCAATAAAGCCAACGCATTATATAATAAAAAATTTGAGTTCATCGTCAACGAAAAACGGGAAATTGCTGTCGGGATTCGACATGCTTGAATGCGGTATGCCACTATTCAGATAAATATTAATTATCATATCTTTCCTGTTTTTCAAAATCTCGGCAAAGATAACAGCTTTTAATCAGAATGTCAAATTTTCACTTCTTTTATTTTACTCGAATAGGTTGTCCCAATCGCAATATCTTATTTTTGCTGATACCGTTCAGTCGGCATAATGTATTTACCGTTGTACGATATTTGACGGCAATAGAAGAGAGCGTATCTCCTTTTTTCACTCTGTAAGTGACGTATTTGCTTCCGTTATTTCCGCTTTTCGATGCTGCGGTGCGTGCCGAATAAGCATTTTTGACTGTCGACTTTGCTCTGAATACATAAGTATCGGTGTGAGGAACTTGATTGACAAAATCGAAAATTTCGTTCGGGTTTATATCCAAACCTAAAAAACGTGTTTCAAAATGCAGGTGAGGGCCTGTTGATCTTCCGGTGTTACCTCCTAATGCGATAGGATCACCTACTTTAACGATCTGGTTGGGTCGAACCAATATTTTTGAAAGATGTCCGTAAATTGTTTCTAATCCGTTCGGATGTCTTAATAATACATAATAACCGTATCCTCTAGCCTCATATTTCGTAATTCTTACTTTCCCGGAAAATGCGGCTCTCACAGTATCGCCTACCTGAAGTTTTAAATCTACGCCTCTGTGCATTCTGCGCCAGCGAGGACCATAATCAGAGGTTTTATATCCCGGAACTGGCATGCAATAATTAGAGACGTCGATTGAGAACGAATCGGGAAATTGTACGGTCGATTTGTAAGGATTTACCCATTCTGTATTCCAGTTGTCTCCGTAAAGATCAAGAGCGGGATATTCGTTATATTCCTGTTCCAGCCTTTTTTTAAGAGCTGTTGAATCCACCACGTTCATAATGCGGGGAATTACTTTGTTATAGGCGATAAGATCTTCTTGAATGGAGGTATGTTTTTTAGTGGCCGGCTTTGTGGTTTGCGCTGAAACTAAACCAAAGGGGATCACTGTTAATAAGCCTGTAATAATAAATTGTTTTAATCCAATCAATTTCATTCCGATGATTTTTTATCTTACTTTTCCGGATTCCCGGAACATGGATAATGTAAATGTGGATATCGTAATCGATACGCTATGTGCCCAGATTTAGGCTCACATTTTCAAAGGTAATGATTTTGTCCGGAAAAAGGATTTTTTGATTAACATCTTTTATGGTAGCGGAGAGGAGAATAATGCTTTGTTTGCTGATAATTACTTGTATTTTAGGTGTTTATTGAAAAATATGTTTTGCAACATGTTTGAACAATTTAAGAAATAAAGATTTGGACAGACTTTTAACTGATCAGACTCCAATTGATTTTCTTTTTGAATATTTTTTGTAATTGGCGGTTCAGAACATAGTTTTCTGTCAGAGACAATTCAGGATCTTTATCTAAAATTTCATTAGCAATATCACGGGCTAATTGCAATATTTGTCCGTCTTTAGCGATGTTTGCGATTTTTAAGTCGAAAGCGATGCCGCTTTGTTGAGTACCTTCCATATCTCCCGGACCTCGTAATTGCAGATCGGCTTCCGATATTTCGAAGCCGTCGTTCGTGCGTACCATGATTTCGAGTCGTTTTCGTGTTTCTTGGGAGAGCTTGTGCGAAGTCATCAAGATACAATATGATTGATCTGCTCCCCGTCCTACACGTCCTCGTAATTGGTGCAATTGCGATAATCCGAAACGTTCGGCATTTTCTATGATCATTACCGAGGCATTCGGAACATTTACACCTACTTCGATTACAGTAGTCGCCACCATGATGTGGGCTTCTCCTGAAACAAATTTCTGCATTTCGGCTTCTTTCTCGGCCGGTTTCATTTTGCCGTGTACCATGCAAACTTTAAACTCGGGAAAGACCTCTTGTATATGTTTAAATCCGTCTTCCAGATTTTTCAGATCCGAACGTTCACTTTCTTGTATAAGCGGATATACGATGTAAATCTGTCGGCCTATTTCGATTTGTTTACGAATAGATGCATATAGAGCTCCTCGTTTATTATCGTATTGGTGTATGGTTTGTATCGGCTTCCTTCCCGGAGGGAGTTCGTCGATTACCGAAACGTCCAAATCTCCGTAAACGGTCATTGCCAATGTTCGGGGAATGGGTGTTGCCGTCATTACCAGTATGTGGGGAGGCCGATTGTTTTTTTTCCACAGTCGTGCACGTTGTTCTACTCCGAAGCGGTGCTGTTCGTCGATGACTACTAATCCCAGATTTGAAAAGAGTACGGTATCTTCGATCAGTGCATGTGTACCGATAATCAGATTTACATCTCCCGTCAGTAATCCTTCATGAATGCGTTCTCTTTCTCTTTTCCGTGTCGATCCGGTCAGCAATTCTACATGTATGCCAATTGGGGCTACTAATTCGCTGATCGATTCGTAATGCTGAGATGCCAATATTTCGGTGGGAGCCATGAGACATGCCTGAAATCCGTTATCGACAGCCATTAGCATGCTCATTAGGGCTACCAGGGTTTTTCCGCTTCCGACGTCTCCTTGTAACAAACGATTCATCTGTTTCCCGCTTCCGACATCTGCACGAATTTCCCGTAATACTCTTTTTTGAGCGTTTGTCAGCTCAAAAGGTAAACATTGATGATAAAAATTATTGAAATGGTCTCCGATGTGGTCGAACCGAAAACCTCCCAGTTTTTTTTGTCTTTGTCGGGTAAAACGAAGTATATTCAGTTGCAGGTAGAACAGTTCTTCGAATTTAAGTCTGAATTGCGCTTTTCTAAGCAGGTCGGGAGATTGTGGGAAATGTATATTTCGTATGGCTTCGGTCAGATAGATGACTTGGGAACGGGCGATAACCTGTGCCGGTAATGTTTCGGGAAGAGGACCATTAATACTTTTCCAAAGATTATACATGATTTTTTGTATAGCCTTCGAATTAAGAAAATGGCTCTTCATTTTCTCTGTCGTATTATAATAAGCTTGTAATCCCGGAGCTTTATCGATAATATCGTCGATCGGATCGATCTCGGGATGGGCGATATTGAATTTGTTACCGAACCGGATCGGTTTTCCGAACAGAGTGTATTCTGTACCCGGTTTGTATTTTTCGATAATGAATTTTATCCCTTTAAACCATACCAGTTCGATGATGCCTGTTCCGTCAGAAAAACGGGCGATGAGTCGACGACCTTTGCCTTCGCCTTGTGTTTCGAAATTCAATATCTCTCCCCGTAGTTGGATATAGGGCATATTTCCGTCGATTTCCTTGATTTTATAGGTACGGCTGCGGTCTATATATTTATAAGGGAAATAGTATAAAAGATCTTCGAAGCTGAATATTTTCAGTTCTTTATTGAATAGTTCCGCTTTTTTCGGACCTACTCCCGGTAGAAATTTTATGTCGCGGGTCGATAAGTCAGACATGGGATAATAACATTTCTGCCAATAACAAATCTTTTGGGGTTGTAATTTTTATGTTTTCTGTGTTTCCTTTTATCAACTTGACCTCTTTGCCTGTGGCCTCAACGACTGATGCATCGTCGGTAAAGAAGTTGCAGAACGGCTGACGGTACGCTTCTTTCAAAAGCGCGGTTTTGAAAACTTGAGGAGTTTGTACACTCCGATATAAGTTTCTCGGGACAGATTTGCTTTTTCCGTTTGGGGTCAACTCTCGTAGAGAATCGGTTACTTCAATGACCGGAATTACCGCA
Organism: uncultured Coprobacter sp.; assembly: GCF_947855755.1. Lineage (NCBI taxonomy): Bacteria > Pseudomonadati > Bacteroidota > Bacteroidia > Bacteroidales > Barnesiellaceae > Coprobacter > uncultured Coprobacter sp. Next base: position 86,109 of record NZ_CANUAR010000007.1, on the reverse strand, counting down.
CCTGATCGTTTCGCTTCTTCGAATGCGTTGTCGATTACCTCTTCGGAAACTAATGGGCGTACACCGTCGTGCACGGCTACCAGCCCGTTATCAGGCAAAGTATCGAGTCCGTTTTTTACTGAATGAAAACGGGTCGGTCCTCCTGTAACGACTCTGTGTTTAAGAGTAAATCGATGTTGAAGACATAAGTCGTTCCAATAATTTTGGTGTTCTTCGGGTAATACCAAAATTATTTCTATTTCAGGATCATATCTATAAAAAGCTTCGAGAGTGTGCATCAGTACCGGATGACCTGAGATCGGGCGGAATTGTTTGGGAATTTCTCCACCCATTCTCAATCCTTTTCCTCCGGCCACGATAATAACGTATTTAGGAAGTTGAAAACAATTATCGATTTGCATTTTTCCGGTTTTTTGCATTTCCCGGCAAACTTACATAAAAATAACGAAAAACGTGTTGTAGAGAGCTGTTTTGTAGGAAATACAGTTTTTATCGGGAAATTCAGACAGCTTCTTAAAAGATAAAATGTTAAAATCATATTCGGTTATAGCTTATTAACACCTGTTTTTCAAACTTTCTTTTATAAGTATTGTTATGGAATCATAATCGTTTCTAATAATAAATTTAAATGGAAAGTAATATGAAAAAAATGATTTCTGTACTACCGGTACTATTCGTATTATTTTTATCAACATCGTGTCAAAAAGACCCCGATATGTCTAAATTGGATGACAATTTCATGGTCTATACCGATTATGATAAAAAAGAAAATTTCAGCGAGTTTTCAACGTATTATATCCCAGACAGTATTTTACTTATCTCAGACAGTAAAGAAGCAAAATACTGGAAAGATGAAAATGCGTTGAATATTATCGACACTTATGTGAAAAATATGGATGACAGAGGCTACACAAGGGTCGAGGAGAAAGAGGATGCCGATTTGGGTATTCAAGTAAGTTATGTCGAAGATTCATACTATTTTACAGGTTATAGCAACCCCTATTGGTGGTGGGATTATCCCGGTTATTGGTATCCCGGTTATTGGGGCGGCTACTGGGGTGGTGGCTGGTACTATCCTTATAGTGTAGTTTATAGCTATAATGTAGGTTCTATGCTTGCAGAATTGGTAAATTTGAGTGCGCCGACCGGACAAAAAGAAAAACTTCCTGTTTTGTGGAGTGCGTATATGACCGGTTTGCTTTCCGGTTCTAACCGCTTTAACACACAACTTGCTATCACAGCTGTAAATCAAGCTTATGTCCAATCTCCTTATTTGAAAAAATAAAATTACAGACAAGATGAAAACAATAAAAAATATAGGATTGAAACTCGCCGTTATAATGGCGGCTTTCATGGCTGTTCCTGCGGTAGGACAAGCTCAGGTGAAAAATGGTTATGCCAATGTGGACTGGCAATTCAACGTACCGCTAAGTAATAAATTTGCAAGCACTGCCAGTGGTTGGGGTATGAATTTTGAAGGTGGTTATTTTATCACCGATAATATTGGAGTAGGTCTTTTCTTGGCTTACAGTACGAATAATGAATATTTTGGGCAGAGAACACTGAATATTTCCGAAACGGCGGCAATGACCACAGATCAGCAGCATTCATTGTTCCAATTGCCTTTCGGAGCATCTTTCCGTTATCGTTTTGTTCCCGAAAGTCAGTTCATTCCTTATTTGTCATTGAAATTAGGTCCTGAATATAGTGAGATGTCATCATATTATAATGTGTATAAATCTCATGATTATGATTGGGGATTCTATATTTCTCCTGAAGTAGGTATTACGATGTATCCTACTCAGGACAAGTCGGTCGGTTTCCATGTAGCATTATATTATAGTTATGCTACCAATAAAGGGAATGTGCTTACTTATTCGCTCGACGGATTAAATAATTTCGGATTCCGTCTCGGTTTGGCATTCTAAAACTATATATTATTTCCTAAAAGGTCATCGGGCAGATTGTCTGATGGCCTTTTTTATGTTATGACATATTCATGTAAAAATTATTCCGATAGAAAAATCCGTAATTTGGTTAATAGAATCGAAGATTTATCTACAAATCTGTAATAGAAGAGCTATTATTTTTGTACCGAATAAAAAACATTAAGGAAGAAAATGAAAAAAATATTGATTCTTTCGTCGAGTCCGCGTCGTGGCGGCAACTCCGACATTTTATGTGATGAATTTTTACGAGGAGCTACAGAAGTCGGTAATGAGGCAGAAAAGATCTTTCTTCGGGATAAAAATATTAATTATTGTACGGGATGTAGCGTGTGCAGTATGTATGGCAAGCCTTGTCCTCAGAAAGATGATATGTCTGAAATTATAGAGAAAATGCTTGCTGCAGATGTAATTGTTATGGCTACTCCGGTATATTTTTATACGATGTCTGCACAAATGAAGACTCTTATCGATCGTTGTTGTGCGCGTTATACAGAGATGAAAAATAAAGATTTCTTTTTTATTGTAACGGCGGCAGAAGACGATAAGGAAAAAATGTTGCGCACGATCGATACTTTTCAAGGTTTTCTCGATTGCTTGGAAAATCCTTCGATTAAAGGAATTGTGTTCGGATTAGGCGTATGGCGCATGGGTGAGATTAAGGGTAATTCTGCAATGCAAGAGGCATACGAAATGGCTAAAAGTGTGTGATTCTTAAAAATAGGATAGGATGAATGGAAAATTTTGTTTTTTGATATTTTTTATGTCGCTAATTATGAATACGCTTGGTGCTCAAAAAAATGATAAGACTTTTGTTGTCGGTGATAACGTGGAAGTTGAGAATGTTCGATATAAAAATCGTTTCGGGATTACGGTTGCTGCAGATATGTATATGCCGAAAGACTTTGACAAATCTGGAAAATACCCGGCAATTGTCATAGGAACACCTTATGGTGGGGTGAAGGAACAAGGTGCAGGTATTTATGCTATGAAACTTGCCGAACGAGGATTTATAACATTGGCTTTTGATGAGTCTTATAATGGAGAAAGCAGCGGTGAACCTCGCCATATTTCTTCTCCGGATATTTTTGTCGAGGATTTTAGTGCTGCTGTCGATTTTATCGGTACACGACCGTTTGTTGATCGAAATCGTATAGGTGCGATCGGGCTTTGCGGGGGTGGAGGCTTTGCAGTTACGGCAGCTCAGGTAGATAAACGTATTAAAGCCGTTGTTACAGTAAGTATGTATGATATTAGTCGTGCAGATCATTATGGATGGAAAGATTCTATGACGAAAGTTGAATATGATCAGATGCTCGAACGTCTCAGTGAACAACGTTGGAAAGATTTTGAGGCCGGAGAACCTGAGTATAATCCGTCATTCCCGGTCGAGACTGCGACAGAGATACCTGCAGGACTCGATTCAATAGGTACTGAGTTTTGGGAATACTATGCTCTTAAGCGAGGGCATCATCCTCGTGCTCGAGGAGGTTTCTCCGAAACGAGTCATTTATCGTTTATTAATTTCCCTCTGATGAACTATATCGAGACCATTTCTCCTCGTCCTTTACTTTTTATTATAGGAGAGAATGCGCATTCGCGTTATTTCAGTGAAGATGCTTATGAACGGGCTGCTGAACCGAAAGAACTTTATATCGTACCGGGAGCGCGCCATATCGACCTCTATGATCGTGTCGATATGATCCCGTTTGACAAATTGGGTACGTTTTTTAAGAAAAGTTTGAAATGAGAGTTGATGTTTAAGAGCCTGTCTAAGTTTTACCCGAGTCGGTTTCGAGAGTTTCTTTCGAGGATGTTTTTCTGTTCTCACGAAGATGACAGCGGACTATTTGACAAATGAAAGCGCAAAAGTGACCTGTTTTATTTCTTTATTGGAAAATTGAGACAGGATATAAGAAATAAAAAGTAAGAAATATGTATATTATTAGAACTATGAAACGGATATTTTTTATAGCTATATTGGTTATGACAGTGCATTATGTCTCTTTCGCACAAACCGATGCAAATAACTTTTACAAAAGTGATAACGTGAAAATGGAAAAGGTCTCTTTTCTTAATCAATATAAAATGAAAATAGGAGGTAACCTGTTTCTCCCCGAAAAAATGGAGACAGAAAAAAAATATCCTGCCATTATTGTCGGGCATCCGATGGGCGCGGTTAAAGAACAGAGTGCCAACCTTTATGCGATAAAAATGGCTGAACGGGGATTTGTAACCTTATCTATAGATCTTCTGTTTTGGGGAGAGAGTGAAGGTTTGCCTCGCAATGCCGTGTCTCCTGATATGTATTCTGAGACTTTTAGTGCGGCAGTTGATTTTCTCGGTTCGAGAAAATTTGTTGACCGTGAGAAAATCGGGGTTATAGGAATTTGCGGTAGTGGTAGCTTTGCTATTAGTGCAGCGAAGATAGATCCGAGATTGAAAGCGATTGCCACGATAAGTATGTATGATATGGGAGCTGCTAATCGTGATGGATTGAAACATGCCGTAACACTTGAACAACGGCGGCAAATTCTTGCTGAGGCAGCGGAACAGCGCTATGTCGAATTTACGGGCGGTGAAACGAAATATACCAGTGGAACAGTACATGAGTTGAATGCAAATTCAACCCCTATTGAGCGAGAATTTTATGATTTTTACCGTACTTCACGTGGCGAATATACACCTAAAGGTGCGACTCCGCTTACAACGACACATCCGACTCTTACCGGTAATGTGAAATTTATGAATTTCTATCCATTTAACGATATAGAAACCATTTCCCCTCGTCCGTTGCTTTTTATTACCGGAGAGAATGCCCATTCTCGGGAGTTCAGCGAAGATGCTTATAAACGGGCGTTTGAACCCAAAGAACTTTATGTTGTTCCGAGTGCCGGGCATGTAGATCTGTATGACCGTATAAATCTTATTCCTTTTGATAAATTGGAAGTATTTTTTAAGGAAAACCTGAAATAATCACGTGATGTTTGATGAAGTATTAAAAGAATAATTTGTAGAATAAAGCTACCATCCGGAGTTCGAATGATTTTCTCGGATGGTAGCTTAGTCTAAATTTTAACAAACTCTTAATTTATAAAGTTACTTTCCGATTTTACCGATCGGATTTTCTATTGCTCCTGCGGCACATTTATTGTCGCTATAAGGTCTTGTTTTTTGTAGTTGATCGACATATACACCCACTTCTTTCAAATATTGTGCATTCCCGGCTTTTAACGCTTGAACATCGTCTTTTAAAGGAATACATCTTAATTTTTGTATATACTCGGCAGGATTTTCCACAAGACCGCATGATATGCCGTTCGAGGTATAATTTATTTGGCTTTTGGCGGCAAAGCCGTCGCTTAGTTTATTGCTGGATTCTGATCCTATAAATGAATTTTTGATAACCAGTTCGTTTCCGTTGACATCATTATATTGTATGGACAGGTCTGAAGGGTGTTCTCCTTTTTCAGTATTGCCTTCCAGAATGCAGTTATAGATGCGTTTAGTCATATTTACAGCTCTGTTATTGATACGTATTCCTCCGCCGGATTGGGAGTCGTTGCCTACGATAGTGCAGTTGATAAGGTCGAATGTGCTTGTTGTCTCGGGAACTTGGTCGAGCATGATAGCTCCGCCGGACATGGCTTTATTCCCGTACATGGTCGTATTGATAAAAGTTACTTTATCTGTGCCCGAAGGTTGGCTGTTATCTACAATACATACTCCACCTTGATATTTCAAGCATTGATTATTGTAAATGAGACAATTCTCAACTCGTAAATTTAAGTTTTTATCTTTTACGAGATGTTTTAGGCTAAATGCAGCACCGTTCGTATCTACTTTATAGTTTCTGATAACTGAATTGCGGAATACGATATCATTGAAATCTCCCTGTGTAGTCGTTTTCAGAACTCCGCCTTCCGAACCAGCGTATCCACTGGCGTCAGTTCCTTCGAAAGAACAACCGTCGGCAAGTAATGCTCCGTTACTGAAAAAGATATCACTACCTTCTTTGTTCAAGTTACCTTTAAATATACATTTGTTAAGGGTCAACTTAGAGTCCGGATGATTTCCTTCGTAATAAATAGCGCCTCCTCGAGTAGTACCGTTATTCTGTTTATAGTTTCGATTGTCAATGAAAGCACAGTTATCGAATGTAATTTTACCTCCTCGTATATAAGCACCGCCTCCTTTATCTCCGCAAGGATCACCATTTTTTATAGTAAGGTTCTTGACAGTTAATCCGTCATATACACCATCTAAGCGAAGGCAGCCTGTTCCGTTTCCGGAATTTGATTTTCCGTCGAATCCGCAAGTTTCTCGATCATCTCCCGTGATAGTCAACGCCTTGTTGGGGAACTTGACCCCTTGGTTACCTTTCAGGTTGTAGCATCCGTTTCCGTATTGATCGGAAGTTGGCTCTTTAGAAATATCGATAAATCCCGATACTTTGATTTCGTCACCTTTATCGGCGAGGGATAACGCTTTGGAAAGGGTTTTTACGGCAGTAGCAGGAGTTGTACCGTCATTTTTGTCTTTTCCATTGGATGATAGATAAATTTCTTTGGCCGAAGCCGTAGTAATGAGACAACATAATAGTAAAGATGCTGCCTGTTTGAATGTACATGTTTTCATAAGTATGTTTATTTAGAAATAATAATTTGAAATAACTTTCAGTTAACATGACAAATATGAGATAAGGCGATTATTGAATTAATTGTATTTCGATTAATTTGAGATTAATAATCGTGGAGAGGAAATAAATATAAAATTAAGTGGATGATTATGTGACGATATTTTTAAGAACGAGGATATTTTGATAATTTTTAATATTCAGAGTAGAGAATATATTCTGTCTCGAAGAGGATTGTGAACATTAATACCGAAAATGGATATTTTTTGAGGATATACCATTTTCGGTATTTATAAATACCTGTTTAAATTTTACCCGGGTCAGGTTTGAGGGGTTCTTTAAACAGATTCTAAGTGAAAAAAAGTTCAGTAGAACTTTTTATTGTTTTTGTTTAGGCTGCATGAATGAAACCAACCATAACAGAACGATAGCTCCGATTACGGATGTGATAAAGCTGCCGATCGAGCCGACAGGAATAAGACCGAAAAGCCCGAATAACCAGCCGCCGAGCAGACCGCCAATAATGCCGACTACTAAATTAACGACCAGTCCGAAACCTCCACCTCTCATAATTTTTCCGGCTACCCATCCTGCGAGGATACCGATCAATATATACCACAAAAAACTCATGACAATCTGTTTTTAGAATTTATATGGTATAAACATTTTTACAGACCGTTTGGTTTTATCATCCGATTTTATCCCGCTATCGATATTCGGCTTTTCCCGTTGCTTATTTTTTCTACACGTATTTGTACGGCAATACGTTCGGTCATTTCTTGTACATGTGATATGACACCGATTTTTCTCCCTCCTGTCTGTAATCGTTCAAGAGCATCCATTGCGATGCGTAGGGTATCTATATCGAGAGAACCGAACCCTTCGTCGATAAATAAGGATTCGACTTGCATGCGGTTCGAAGATACGGAAGACAAGCCTAAGGCAAGAGCCAGAGAGATGAGGAAAGACTCTCCTCCCGATAGAGAGTGTACCGATCTTATTTCTCCTCCCATATCGAGGTCGGAAATTTGTAGTCCGAGTGTGTCCGGAATGCGCTGTAATACATATCGTTTTGATAACTCTTGCAGATGTCTGTTTGCATACGACAATAATATGTCGAGAGTATATCCTTGTGCGATCTTTTTGAATTTATCACCGCTTTGTGAACCTAATAATTCATTTAGTTTATTCCATTTTTCCGAAATAAGACTTAACCGATCGAGTTCATTTGTAAACTGTTTTACTTTTTCTGAATTACGTTGATGGGATTGTAACAATGCAGAGATGTCGATATTTCTTTGTTGGCATGATTTTATGTTATTATTGATCTCTTCAATTTGTTTTATCAGAGATTCATCATGATTTGTGCTTATAACTCCCGGATTTTTCGATTCATGAGCTTTGAGTTTGTTTTCTCTTTCGATAAGTGTTGCTTTACAGATGCTTTCCCGTCGGAAAAAGTCTGTCAATTGTTCCCGTTCACGAGTAATCCATTCCGGAGACCGGGATAAAAGCTCCGGCAAATCTTCTGGTGAAAGAGGGGAGGTCGAGGTGCGGTTAAAATCGGAGAGCCATTCCTTTATGTTTTGTTTTTCCGTTTCTATTTCGTTAGAACGCTGTCTCAGCTCATTCTCATTTGCAGCGGATATGCCGTTTAGATGCTCTTGCTTTCCGGCAATATCGTTTAATGTTTTTCGAGAATCTTCGAGTAATTTTGAAACTTCTTGTTTTCGCTTCTCATAATTTGTTTGTATATCGTTTGCCGGTCGTCCTTCAAATAAACTTTTTCTTTCTTCGAGCAGTTGAGACAATCGGGAAGACTCAAAGAGTTGTTGTTGCTCTTTTTCTTTTCGGGTTTCTGACAATCGTTTGATAAGATCAGCTTTTGCAGAGAGCTTTTCGTTAAAAGTATTTTGTTTTTCTGATAAATGGGAAAGAGACTCTTGCTTTAATTGCCAGAAAGACTCTGTTTCTTTTAATAGTTTTTCCAGCGTTTCCTCCTGCAATAACTTTTCCCAATCAGGAAAAGTATCGAAATATCCGGCAATCTTTGCATACGCATTTTTATACGATGTTTCGTAGTTTTGTATTAAAGTGCGGTATCGCTCGATAGAAATCGAGATTTGTCCGATCTCTTCCGAAAGAGAAGAGATCATTTTATCGGTGTTTTCTTTGAGTTCTTCCAATTTTTCCGATTGTAAAAACTCTTCCGAGGTATCGGTATTTTGTTTTATCGGATGGTGTATGCTTCCGCATACCGGGCACGGAGTGCCTTCGACAAGCCGTAAACGCCATTGAATGATTTCTTTGGGAAGATGTTTTTCCAGATTTTCACGTTCTGTTCTTGCTTGCGTTAATTTTTTCTCTTGCGCTTTGAGAGTTTTGTTTAATGATGTAAGTATATTTTCATTTGATCGTTTTTGTTCACGGGCGATCTCCGTTTCGCGGATTAAATTCAAGATCAAGCTTATGTGAGGGATTATATCTTTAAAGTGGTCGTGTTCGGTAAACCATTTTTTAATTTCTTTTACTTGAGTCTCGGTTGTGAATATATCCTTGTGCAGAGTTTTATATATTTGTTGTTCTGCGTCCAATTCTTTTGTAATCTTGTCTATATCGGACTTTAGAGTGTCGGTCTGTTTTTTTCCGTTCTCGATTCGTATATCCAGTTCGCGAGCCCTTCTTAATTGAGGTTCTATAAGAATATAGGTATCTTCTATCTTTTTCAGTTGAGATTCATTTTGCTTATAATTTTTTTCTGTTGTTTTATATTTTTCTGAAATTTCATTTCGTTGCTTTTGTAGCGTTTGATAGAGAGCTTTGGCTTTAATATGTTGTTCTTCCGCTGTTTTTAGTTTCAGATAGTATTCTTTTATCGGTTGTATGCGGTCGATACGTTGCAGATAGTTGAAACGGGGCTGAGCATCAAGAAGTTCTTGTTGTATCTGTTTCAGATCATTTTGTGCTTTTTCCCTTTCAAGGAAAAGTGTTTCTCGGTTTTTAATCCAATTCAGTTTTTCTTCGATACTCTTTTGTTGATCTTGTAGAAGTGAAAGAGATTCGATGATCGAATTTTGTTCTGTTAGATATTGGTTTACAGTTTCTTCCGGCAAAAGTTCGATGTCTTTAATGCGGTTGTGCATAAATTGCCATTGTTCTTCAGCATCTTTGGCACGCATGTATATAGTTTTCGATATACGGGAATAAATATCAGTTCCGGTAAGTTTTTCCAGCAATTCTGCTTTTTCGTTCTGTTTAGCTTTTAAAAATGTGGAAAAATCATTTTGAGCTAATAGTACCGATCGAGTAAATTGTTCGAAATTCATGCCGAGCAGTTCCTGAATATGAGACAGAACCTCGGTTTTTGTACCTTGTATTTCTTCCTGGTTATCAAGTCTGAATACTCGTATCTCTGCATTTTTCAATTTTCCGGTTATTTTATCTCTGGCGCGTGCTACCGACCACGAACTACGGTAACAAAGACCGTTTAATGCCTTGAAATCTACCTCTGCATATCCATGGGTCACACCTCTGCGTAAAATGCTACGGGGATCTTTTTGTCCGATACTTTGCCCTTCGGTATCAGAAACGGATATACTGTCCGAACTGCCTTCGGTACGGGGAGTTTTATCAAATAGAGCCAGACATAACGCATCAAGTAAGGTCGATTTACCAGAGCCTGTAGCTCCGGTAATTGCGAATATTCCGGCAGAACATAATGGTTCGGTTGTAAAATCTATTGTAAATTCCTCGGCTAACGAGGCGAGGTTTTTTCCTCGTATGGCTAATATTTTCATATTCTCAACTCTCAGTTTGTTCGATTGCTTCGTTTAATAAGCTTTCTATGTCTGTAGGCATTTCTGATCCGTATTTCCTTAGAAAAACTTCTTTTGCCATCTTTATAGGGCTGATTTTCTTAAGTTCGTTATAATCCAATATCTGCTGTTCTCCTGATTCGGAAACAACCGCCGATTTTCGCAAAATACGAGTAAGACGTACTTGCTTATTCTCCAGTGCTTGTTCTATTTTATAATTAAGAGACGGTTCAGGACCACCAACCGATACAAGCACCTCTATATAATTTTTTGAAGACGGGTCTATATGATCTATTGCCTGTAAAACTTTGTCTATCGGTTGAGCCGTTTCCGGTATCGATTGCAGAGGAATCGGCGCATCGAAAATTTCTCTGCGTATATTTATCGCTTTGTCTTTCTCTAATTCAATGACTTCTATACCGTGCTTATAATTTTTTTCAGCGAAAGACATCGGCAACGGACTTCCGGCATAACGGACATTTTCTCGTTTCGAAACACGCTGTCCTTTGTGCAAATGGCCGAGAGCCGTGTAAGAAATGCCGGGAGCAAAGGCTTCGGGAGAAATGCACTCCAAACCGCCGATTACGGTACGTTCGCTCTGGTCGTCTTCTGAAATCTCAGATCCTGTGGCCTGCAAATGTCCCATAGCGATAATCATTTGGTCGTGCTCTGCATGCTTCAAAGCCTCGTTATATATGGCGTTATACAGATTTTTTACACCTTCTGCGTAACTGTCTGAAGGAGGATAATCTCCTTGTCTTATGTAGGGGACAGCCATACACCAAATGAGGATATTTCCCTCTTTATCATAAATGGGAACTAACAAATCTGAGTAGTCGATTCCGTCTTCATTTCTTTTTATAACACCTTTGATCGTGATGTTCATCGATTCCAACAAAGGCATGGGAGCTTCCAAGCGGGCAGCCGAGTCGTGGTTTCCCGATATGATTATGATTTGCAGATGCGGGTTTCTTTCGGTGACATTCCTTAGGAAATGGTAAAATAAACGTTGTGCCGAAGCTGGAGGATTGGGAGAATCGAAAACATCTCCGGCAATGAGTAATACATCAGCTTTTTCCTTTTGTACCACAGTGCATAACCATTCAAAAAACATTTGATGTTCGTTGTCTCGGTTATATCCGTAAAATGATTGTCCTATATGCCAATCTGCCGTATGAATTAGTTTCATATATCGATTATGATCTTGATAAAACAAATGTACAAAACAAATTTGATTCATGTGAGCGTTTTTTAGAATCTGACTAAATTACTTTATCGGAAAATTTGAACGAGGTTTATTGGGAGTTTAATGAATATGGAGATGTTTTTATGGTTCGATATTTGTAATACATTGGAAAAAGTGGTTCTAACGATAGACATATCTAACCTGATTACTGGAACTTATTCTGTAAAAACTGTTAATAAAGCAGGTGAAATTATATCAAATACCGTAGTCATTAAATACTTTTGTAAAAAGTAGGACTGGATTGTTTTAAAATGAGTTTTACAGTTGTTTTGAGACAATCTTTTTTTCGACTTTTCTGTTGATTATATAAAACTGTTTTTACCGGAATCGTAAAGTTCCGCTAATGAGTTAAAAAACTGAATGATAATGAAGAAATTATTTTCGCTGCTGCTTCTTTTATGTTTGAGCGTTATAAGCTATGCTCAAATTATCGAGGCAGTACATTGGACCTTTTCGGTGAAAGATATTTCCGATTCTGAAAAAGAGCTTGTATTTATTGCCAATATTGATGAAGGATGGCATCTTTACGGGATGAACATTCCGGATGGAGGACCTGCGGCAACGACATTTTCATTTGATGAGATACAAGGCGCGGTTTTGGATGGGGAAGTAACCTCGTCGTCTCATCTGATAAAGAAATATGACAAACAGTTCGAAATGGAACTCGGTTGGTATGAAAAGCAAGCTGTATTTGTTCAGAAAATAAAATTGACCGCACCGACATTTTCTATAACAGGAAACGTAAGGGCGATGTCTTGTAATGACCAAAGTTGTCTTCCTCCGACGACCGAAGAGTTTACTCTTACGGGAAAAGGGACATCTGCAGAGAAGGTGAAATCGAAATCTTTGAAAAAAGAAGACTCAAAATCTTCGCTTGAGCCGGAACAAAAAAACGAAGTTTTAAAAGCTGATACGCTTATAGCTGTTCGGTCTGTTGCAGCCGATTCTGTTGCTGTTCGGACAGAGGTCTCGAAAAACGATTTGTGGACTCCGGTAATAGATGAACTTAATGCTTTTGGAGAAAATGGCGGTACTGCCGAAAGATCGCTTCTGATTATTTTTCTTTTAGGATTCGGAGGAGGTTTGCTTGCTTTGCTTACTCCTTGCGTGTGGCCTATGATTCCGATGACTGTAAGCTTTTTCCTGAAACGTACGAAGGATCGTAAAAAATCGATACGGGATGCCGTTATGTACGGTATTGCCATTATTATTATTTATGTAGTATTGGGTTTGATTATTACGGCTATTTTCGGGGCAAGTGCTTTGAATAATTTGGCGACGAATGCAATATTCAATATTATATTTTTTGCGTTGTTGGTGCTGTTTGCTATATCATTTTTCGGAGCGTTCGAATTAACTTTACCGGCTTCTTGGACTACAAAACTGGATAGTAAAGCCGATGCGACTACCGGCATCTTGAGCATCTCTTTTATGGCATTTACTTTGGTTCTGGTATCTTTCTCTTGTACCGGTCCTATTATCGGCACGCTTCTGGTTCAGGCGGCATCGATGGGAGAGATTGCCGGTCCTGCGATCGGAATGTTGGGATTTGCGGTTGCATTATCCATTCCTTTCTCTTTGTTTGCCATATTCCCTTCTATGCTCAAATCGATGCCCAAATCGGGAGGTTGGTTGAATTCTGTAAAAGTGGTGTTAGGCTTCTTAGAACTGGCTTTGGCTTTAAAATTCCTGTCTGTTGCCGACTTGGCTTATGGTTGGCATATCCTTGACCGGGAGGTATTTGTGACTTTATGGATTATTATTTTTACTTTATTGGGATTTTATTTACTCGGTAAAATTAAGTTTTCTCATGATAGTGATATAAAATATGTTTCTGTTCCACGCCTTTTTATGGCAATCGTTTCTTTAGCTTTTACTATTTATATGATTCCTGGCTTATGGGGAGCTCCCTTGAAAGCGATCAGCGCATTTACTCCTCCGTTGAATACACAAGATTTTAATCTTTATAAAGAAGAGGTACATGCCAAATTTACGGATTATGATGAAGGTATGGCGTATGCCAAGAAAGTAAATAAGCCGGTTATGATCGATTTCTCCGGATTCGGTTGTGTGAATTGTCGGAAAATGGAGGCTGCTGTATGGACTGATCCGGCCGTAAAAGCGATGATTGATAATGATTACGTACTGATTACTTTAATGGTAGATGACAAGACTCCGTTATCTGAACCGGTGAAAATAGAGGAGTATGGAAAGACACGCACGCTTCGTACGGTAGGGGATCGCTGGAGTTATTTACAGCGGTCGAAATTCGGTGCTAATGCACAGCCGTTTTATGTTTTGTTGGATACAGAGGGTTATCCCATAGCTCCTTCGTACTCTTATAATGAGGATATTCCTGCTTATTTGAATTTCTTAAAAGGGGGAATCGAGACTTTTGAAAATAAAATGAAGTAAGGATACTTTGATTGATATTTGTTGGAAATCCGTATTTTTTATAAAATGCGGATTTTTTGTTATGAATTGGAGTTTGTCTATATTTCACTTGGGTCGGGTTTGGGAGTATCTTTCGAAGATATTTTGTCTTTTTTTACGAGGATGATATCGGGCTATCTGACGAGTGAAAACGGGAAAGCAAACCGAAAGAAAATGTAGAAATGACTTGAAAATATTTTTTTATCGAAAATTTCAAACAGGCTCTTAAATGTAGTCAAATAATCTTAATCCCGTGAAACTTTTGTATATAGCCTTGTTATCCAATATACTACGAATAATAAATCGAAAGAGCTATGAATTTGAAATCTGTTGGGATAGTTGTAATATTATTGTTTTCGGTCATGGGAATATTTTTCTCATGTGATGATGATGATAAGAAAATTGTTTATAATAATTTGCCGGTCGAAAGCCGACATTTTATAGAAAATTATTTCTCTGGGGTAGATGTGACTTCAGTTGAGAAAGAGGACGGAGAGCCTCATTATAAAGTAGAACTTGCAAATGGTTTTGTGTTGAGGTTTTACAGGAATGGCGGGTGGCAAGAGGTGGATGGCAATGGCGTTGAAATTCCGGGACCTGTCTTGTATGATCTGTTACCGGGAGCTATTTTGACGTATGTCGCTCAAGAATATCCGGATGCTTCGATTGTTGAAATCAGCCAGCATAGTTATGGCTATGAGGTAAGTCTTGAAACTCAGCCGGAAGTGAAATTAAAATTTAATCGTGATGGAGGAATCATCACTGAAATTGTTGATTAATTATTAAAAGCGGCAATATCGATCGAAGTTTTCGGTCGATATTGCCGCTTTATTTTATATTATTTTTTTTCGTAGATTACGAAAGAATAGGAGTAAGGATGTTTTTTATCTGCCGAATGGTCTTCCCGAAAAACTTCTTTCCATTTATTGGGGTCGATGACAGGGAAAAACGTATCGGCATTTTCGAATTTATGATGAATTTCCGTAATATACAATTTATCGGCTATTTCGATGGTTTGCTTGTATATCATAGCTCCTCCGATAACGAAGACTTCATCTTGAGATTCGCATAAGTTAAGGGCATCTTCTATCGAAGAACAAGCAAAAGCGTTATCATAAAATGATTCGGGTATAGAGGTAAGAACCAAATTCTTACGATTAGGTAATGCCCCGTCGGGTAGGGATTCGAATGTACGGCGTCCCATGATAACGGCATGATTTACGGTCAGATCTTTAAACCGTTTCAGATCGTTGGGCATATGACACAAAAGCTCTTTATTTTTGCCGATAGCCATATCTTCAGCTACTGCGGCGATTAAAGAAATTGTTGGCATAATATTATCTGTATTAGGTTATTATTAAATAGTTTTTACCGGTATTTATACAGCAACCTCACCTTTTATGTGAGGGTGCGGATCATATCCGGTAAGTATAAAATCTTCATATTTGAATCCGAATATATCTTTTACATTCGAATTTATTTTCATTTGCGGTAATGGGCGAGGCGTCCGAGTTAATTGTAATTTTACCTGTTCGATATGATTACTATAAATATGAGCGTCTCCCAATGTGTGAACAAAATCTCCGGCTTTTAGTCCGGTGACTTGTGCCATCATTTGTAATAACAAAGCGTATGATGCAATGTTGAACGGAACTCCTAAAAAGATGTCGGCACTACGCTGGTAGAGTTGTAAACTCAAGCGTCCGTTTGCTACATAAAACTGAAAAAATGCATGGCAGGGAGGGAGATTCATCTGGGGAAGGTCGGCGACATTCCATGCACTTACGATTATTCTGCGAGAATCGGGATTGTGTTTGATCGTTTCTACAGCTTCGGTTATTTGATCTATATGACCGCCATTATAATCAGGCCATGATCGCCACTGATAACCGTATATATGTCCCAAATCTCCGTTTTCGTCGGCCCATTCATTCCATATTCTTACTCCATTATCTTGAAGATATTTGACATTTGTATCACCTTTAAGAAACCATAGAAGTTCGTATATAATCGATTTTAAATGCAGCTTTTTTGTTGTCAATAGTGGAAAACCATCTTCCATATTGAATCGCATTTGGTGTCCGAATACACTGATCGTACCTGTCCCGGTACGGTCTTCCTTATGGATTCCTTCCTGCAATACACGTTGTAAAAGGTCTAAATATTGCTTCATGTTCGGTAGTTAATAAGAACACAAAAATAGTAATTCTATGTCAATTATTATATAGAAAAGAAATATATTTGGGAGGGTTAACATTTAATTTGTAGTGTCGGTTTGTTTTTATGGGCAGGTTTGGACGGCCTTTATCGACATGACTATCTTTTCCTGTTGGATCGTTATCGAATTTTCATCGATCCGATTTCAATAGCCTTTTTATAGTTTTTGGTTGCGAATGTTAAATAATGTTGGCTTGTTCGTATTTAATGGTACTATGTATTACATGGTACTTTATGTTTTGTATCTTTGAGGAGTAGAATAAGAGGTAAATTTGAGCCTGTTAAAATTTTGTACAGGTATTTTTTGACTGAAAATTATTATTTGCAACCTTTAGAGCTGTAATACGCGTCTAAGATTAAAATTATATAGAATATTTGACTATGATACGTCTTGAGCAAATTCACAAAACTTACCATAATGGTTCTCCATTACATGTGCTAAAAGGTGTCGATTTGGAGATCGGCAAGGGGGAGTTGGTTTCGATAATGGGAGCATCCGGATCTGGAAAGTCCACTCTGTTGAATATATTGGGTATTTTGGATGATTATGACTCGGGTAATTATTATTTGAATGATGTGCTTATTAAGAATTTATCGGAGACTAAGGCTGCTGAGTATCGTAATCGGATGATCGGATTTGTTTTTCAATCATTCAATCTGATATCTTTTAAAAATGCGATGGAGAATGTCGCTCTTCCTTTATATTATCAGAATGTATCACGTAAAAAAAGAAATATGCAGGCAATGGAGTATCTCGAAAAAATGGGACTTCGAGAACATGCTCTGCACTTGCCTTCTGAATTGTCTGGAGGACAAAAACAGCGGATTGCCATAGCACGGGCGTTGATTGCCCGTCCGCAGATTATATTGGCTGATGAGCCGACCGGAGCATTGGACAGTAAGACGAGTCAGGAGGTTATGGATTTATTGAAAGAGGTAAATGAAGAAGGAATGACTTTGGTTGTCGTAACTCATGAGAGAGATATTGCCATTCAGACGAATAAGGTCGTTCATATCAAAGACGGGATTATCGGTTCGGTCGAGGTTTTAAGATAGGATAAGTATGTGGAACATTATTCAGGAAATATGGGGTGCTTTGCGTAATAATAAATTACGAACATTTCTGACCGGCTTTTCTGTTGCATGGGGTATTTTTATGCTTATCCTACTATTGGGTGCAGGTAATGGGTTGAAGAACGGGGTACAGAGTAAATTCTCATGGCGTGCAAAAAATGCCGTAGCCTTATGGACGGGGCGGACGTATCTTCCGTATAAAGGTATGCCCAAAAACAGACAAGTAAGTTTTCGCCCTGAGGATGTATCCGAATTTCGTAAACTTCATCCGGAGGTTACCCGTTTCACCGCTGTTCTCGATCGCTGGGGAGATACTTTGTCGGTAGGAAAAGAATCTATGTTTAATTTGATAAAAGCTGTTTCTCCCGAATATCCGTCTATTCGTAATATAGAAATTGTAGCGGGAGGAGGGCGTTTCATTAATGAAGCTGATATGAAAATGGCTCGTAAAGTAGCTGTAATTCACGAGCGTACGGCCGAGACGTTATTTAAATCCAAATCGGCTATAGGACAGCTTATCAGAGCCGGAGATGTGGTTTATAAGGTTGTCGGTATCTATACAGAAGAACTTATGCAGAGTTCGCCAGATGTATTTATTCCGTTATCGACTGCCGGAAAAATTTATTTTCCTGACGAAAAATATAAGAGCTTGGAAATGTTGGTAGAGGGTGTAAACTCATTAGAGGAAAATGCTGCTTTTGAACGAGGGATGCGGGAAACGTTGGGACAGATCGGGGATTTTTCTCCGGACGATAGGAATGCGTTGTACGTCAGAAATACGATATCCGATTATTTGCAGACACAAGGAATATTTAACGGGATACAAATTTTTATTTGGATTATCGGTATCGGGACTCTTATCGCCGGCATTGTAGGAGTTAGTAATATTATGTTGATCTCAGTAAAAGAGCGGACTCGGGAATTAGGCATCCGAAAAGCATTAGGGGCTACTCCTGCTTCTATTTTGAGGCTGGTCGTAATTGAATCGGTTTGTGTAACGCTTTTTTTCGGTTATTTGGGAATGATTGCCGGAATCGGTTTAACGGAAGGTGTAAATGCTTTGTTGGTGGGTGGAGAAATGGGTAAAGATATGATATTTCAGAATCCTACGGTAGATCTTTCGATAGCGGTTTCTGCAACATTGGTCCTTGTTGTGTCCGGAGTTCTTGCCGGATATTTCCCGGCTCGGAAAGCTGTGCGGGTAAAACCGATAGAGGCATTACGAAGTGAATAATTAAGTTTTGAAGTTATGTTTGATAAGGACAAGTGGCAGGAAATATGGCTTACGATCATGCGGAATAAGATGCGTAGTCTTTTGACTGCATTTGGAGTGTTTTGGGGAATATTTATGTTGGTACTCATGTCAGGATCGGGAAATGGACTTGAGGAGGGTATAATTTCCGGAGTGAAAGATTTTCCGAAAAATTCCTGTTATTTTTTTTCTGAGAGGACCTCTGAACCTTATGCCGGTTTTGCAAAAGGGCGTAATTGGTCTATACATACATCGGATATGGAGATATTGAAGGAGCGTTTTCCCGAAATAGAACGAATATCTGCTATTATGTTTGAATGGAATGAAAAAAACACATTACGGAATAATAAATATGGAGCTTACATGGTAAAAGGGCTTTCTCCCGATTATCTTTTTATAGAACCCCAACGGATGCTTTATGGGCGTTATATAAATGAGGTGGATATTCGGGAGAGACGAAAAGTCTGCGTAATAGGGGAACAGGTGTATCAAGAGATGTTTATGCCGGAAGAGAATCCTTTAGGAAAGTTGTTACAAATTAATGGAGTGGCTTATCGGGTGGTAGGCGTGAATATTCCGGTAACGAAAATACAGATAGGAGGCCGTTCCGAAGCATCTATTATTTTGCCGTTTAGTACTATGCAGCAGAGTTATAATAGAGGGGATAAGATGGATTGTATAGCGTTGTCTGTCAATGAGAAGTTTTCGGTTTCTGTTTTGGAGGAGGAAATGAAAAAAGCCATTAAAAAACATAATCGAATTTCTCCTGACGATTTGCAGGCCGTCGGCAGTATAAATGTTGAGAAAGAATTTAAAATGTTTTCTTCTTTGTTTGGGGGGATAAATATTTTGATTTGGATTGTAGGAATAGGAACATTATTGGCAGGGGCGGTAGGTGTAAGTAATATTATGTTAGTGACCGTAAGGGAACGGACTAAAGAGATCGGTATCCGTCGGGCATTGGGAGCTTATCCCCGTTCTATATTAATGCAAATTATGTCCGAAAGTCTCATTTTGACATTACTTGCCGGTTTCGCCGGTCTGTTTATGGGAGTGGGACTTTTATATGTGATAGATATACTTATGCAAAATCTGTCGCACGGGGAACAGATGTTTTTCGCTTCTCCTCAGATTTCTTTTGCAACAGCAGTTTCAGCATCTTTTGTCTTGATTGTTACCGGTTTGCTGGCGGGATGTTTGCCTGCATGGAGGGCTTTACAGATAAAAGCGATAGATGCGATACGAGAAGAATAAATAGGAAAAATAATAATAGAGATTATGAAAAAATATGTAAAGTTTTTTTTGTTGCTGGTATTTGCGATAATGCTTGTCGGTACGTTTGTATTTTTATGGAGAAAGTCTCGCCCGGAGATAGTCATATATGAAATAATTGCTCCTCAAAAAGGGACGATAGAGAAAAAAACAATAGCTACCGGAAAAGTAGAGCCGCGTGATGAAGTTTTGATAAAACCCCAAATTTCGGGTATTGTGTCTGCGGTTTATAAAGAAGCAGGGCAGATGGTGAAAGCCGGAGATGTGATTGCTTTGGTAAAGGTGATTCCGGAGATGGGAACGTTGAATGCTGCAGAGTCTCGGGTTAATGTCGCTCGGATCAATTTCGGTCAGACTCAGCGGGACTTCGACCGGGCTCAAAATTTGTTCCGTTCCGGTGTGATTTCAAAGGAAGAATTTGAAAAATGTCAATTGGAAAATAACCGGGCGAAGGAGGAGTTGCAGAATGCTCAAGATAATCTGGAGATTGTAAGGGATGGAATCTCCAAACGTTCGGCACAGTACAGCAATACTCAGATTCGTTCCACTATCGATGGTATGATTCTCGATGTTCCGGTAAAAGTCGGTAATTCCGTAATACAATCAAACAATTTTAATGACGGTACTACGATAGCTTCTATTGCAAATATGAATGACATGATTTTCAAAGGTAAAATAGACGAAACAGAAGTCGGTCAACTTCATGAAGGTATGCCGATCAAACTTACGGTCGGTGCTCTCAGAGATGCTTGTTTTGATGCGGTTCTGGAATATATATCGCCGAAAAGTACAGAGGAGAACGGAACAGTCTTGTTCGAAATTAAAGCAGCGGCTTCGATTCCTGACACCGTATTTGTTCGTGCCGGATATAGTGCGAATGCTGAAATTATTTTGGATCGGAGAGAAAATGTGCTTACTATACCGGAAAGTGCGGTGGAATTTCATGGGGATTCAACTTTTGTGCAACTGGTACAGGATAGTGTGAGTCGTCCTCAGATATTTTTGCAAAGGCCGGTAAAAACAGGGTTATCTGATGGAATATCGATAGAGATAATTTCAGGAGTGAAAGAGGGGGAATTTATTCGTGGAAATAGAATTATAAAGAAATGAAATGATGAATATTCGTAAAATAATCGGAATAAGCTTTGGTATGGTATCGTGTTGTTTTTCGCTTGTCGCACAAGAAAAATGGTCGCTGTCGCAATGTATCGATTATGCCGTACAAAATAATATTCAGGTAAAACAGAAACAGCTGGAAAAAGAAAATAGTGAAATACGGTTGAACACAGCTCGTATGAGCCGTTTACCTGATTTGACCGGAAGTGCCGGACAAGATTTTTACTTCGGACGGAGTCCTTCACGTACAGGAGTTTATGAAGATCAATCTCAATCTTCAACGTCATTTCGTATATCATCGTCAGTCCCTGTGTTTACGGGATTTAAGATTCAGAGTGAGATCGGTTCTGCTCGGTTCGATTTGAAAGCCGCCGTAGAGGAGCTGAACAAAGCAAAAGAGGATATTGCCTTGAATGTAACATCTTATTATTTACAGGTCCTTTTTAATAAAGAGATATTGTGTATAGCACAAAAACAGTTAGAAATTAGTCGTTTGCAATTGAAGAAAACAGAAAAGATGGTGGAGCAAGGTAAAAGTTCTGAGGCATCTTTGTATGAAAGTCGGGCTTTGGTTGCTGAAGATGAAATGAATGTGACCCAATCGGAAAATAATCTGCTTTTATCTTTAGTTGATCTTTCTCAACTACTGAATTTAGAAAAGGCGGAAGGTTTTGATATTGAAGAGCCTGATATGAAGGCGGTTACTTTGCAACAGACGGCAACTTTGGTATCTCCATCGGATGCGTTCAGGTTTTCTGTGGAAAATCGTCCCGGCATAAAATCGGCTTTATATTCTTTAGAAAGCAGTCGGTATAATTTGAAACAGGCTCGTTCGGGATATTATCCTACACTTTCTTTCGGAGCGTCTTACGGGACGAGCTATTATCATGCTTATAAGGGGGGAGATGAAAATAACTGGACTTTTGCCGAACAGATGCGTAATAATGGGAGCGAAACACTCGGTTTTACATTATCTGTCCCGCTTTTTAATCGTTTGGTAACCCGCAATCAGGTAAAGCAAGCCCGATTGCAAATCCGTTTGCAAGAACTGGCTCTGGATAATGCCCGTCAACAGCTTTATAAAGAGATTGAGCAAGCTTATTATGCTGCAGTAGCTGCACATAAAAAGTTCGTTTCTTCTCAAAAATCAGTGGACGCAGCCCGTATCTCATTCGAGTATGAACAGAAAAAATATGATGCCGGAAAATCAACGGTTTTTGAATATAGCGATGCAAAAAATAAATATGAGAAAAGCTTGTCCGAACAAGTTCAGGCGCGTTATGATTTTTTGTTTCGTTCAAAAGTCTTAGACTTCTATAATGGGAAACCTTTGGTTTTCTAATTGCTTTCTGTCTTCCGGATGTCGTACAATACGGGCATTCGGGGGCGATGGCGTATCGATGACTGTATGGTAATAAAAATCAGTAACCTTCTCTATATTTTCCTTCAGTGCTATCATTTATAATGCTTAGATAGCTTGCATATCGGGATTCGCTGATTACATGTTGTTCTACAGCCGTCAGTACGGCACAACCCGGTTCATGGCGATGTGTGCAGTTGTTGAAACGGCAATTGCGGGAAATTTTAAATATTTCGGGGAAAAAATGAGCGACCTCCTCCGGTTCGAAGTCGATAGTACCGAAACCTTTTACTCCCGGAGTATCGATAATATATCCTCCTTCGGGTAATGGGAACATTTCAGAAAATGTTGTTGTGTGCATTCCTTTATGATGTGAAGTCGATACATTTCCTGTTTTCAGATTTAATCCCGGAAGAATAGTGTTGATCAGAGTAGATTTTCCAACACCCGAGTTACCGGACAGCAAGGTAATTTTTCCTTTTAGAAGAGACTTGATCTCCTCGATGCCTTTTCCCGTCAATGCCGATACCTTAAAACAATCATATCCGATAGTGTCGTAAAGATGTATCAAAGCATTCATGTATTCTGTATCGTCCTCGTTGTAACTGTCTGTTTTATTGATGACGATTTTTACCGGGATTCGGTATGCTTCGGCGGTAGCAAGAAAACGATCTATAAAGATCGTATGGGTAGAAGGATTACTGACCGTGATAATTAATAAAGCTTGGTCGATATTGGCCGCCAGAATGTGAGACTCTTTAGAAAGGTTTGACGATTTTCGTATAATATAATTTTCTCGTGGCTCTATTTTCGAAATGAAAGCCGTCCCTTCTTTATTATTTTCTATTTCTACCCGGTCTCCGACTGCAATGGGATTGGTACTGCGGATTCCCTTTAAACGGAAATTACCTTTTATTTTGCATTTGATCTCTTTACCGTCATCCGTTTTTACGATATACCAACTACCGGTATTTTTTATTACGAGTCCGTGTTCCATATTATTTGATAAGACTATGTGTCCGGGAAATCCGGAACATTTTAAAAAAGAAAAACTAAAAGCGAAACAAACCGTTCTGACTTTTAGTTCTTCCAATATGTTTTATGTTGTTCAAAAAATTCTTTTTACAACGAAAATAAGAGTGAGATTCGGAGTTATGAATTATACGGTTAGAATCTCTTTTTCTTTTGCAGTGAAAATATCGTCTATCTTTTTAATGTATTTATCGTGAATTTTCTGAACACTGGCTTCTCCGTCTTTTTCAACATCTTCGGGCATTCCGGCTTTAATAGCTTTTTTCAATCCATCGATAGCGTCTCGGCGTGCATTCCGTACACTTACTTTTGCATTTTCAGCTTCTTGCTTTGCTTGTTTGACTAAAGCTTTACGTCTCTCTTCTGTCAACGGAGGTAATCCTAAACGGATAATTTCACCGTTGTTTTCAGGGGTAATGCCTACTTCGGAGTTTTGAATAGCTTTTTCGATCTCTTTGAACATCGATTTTTCCCACGGTTGTATGGCGATGGTTTTGGCATCGGGAGTAGTGATGGTGGCTACATTACTGATGGGTACCATACTGCCGTAGTATTCTACCCGTACCGGGTCAAGAATGCGAGCGCTGGCTTTTCCTGCACGAATTGTCGCCAGAGCTTCATCTAAAAACTCAACACTCATCGCCATTTTTTCTTCAGCGGCATCCAGATATGTTTTTACGTCTGTCATAGTGGTTTTATATACGATGGTTTATAAAATTCGGTTCTCAGTAAGAATAAATGTTTTCGATCTTATTTAACCGATATGTTAATGTATTTCTTTATGGAACAAATATAAAATAGTTTCGGCAAATCTCAAAACGTTTCTCGGATTAATAAACTAATGTGCCTATATTCTCACCGGTGAGGACTTTTTTCAAGTTACCGTTGGTGTCCATATCGAATACGATGATCGGAAGTCGGTTTTCCTTGCAAAGCGTTGTTGCCGTCAGGTCCATTACTTTAAGTCCTCGGGTATAGATTTCATCATAACTGATCTTATCGAATTTTACAGCCGTTTTATCTTTTTCGGGGTCGGCAGTATAAATGCCATCGACACGAGTACCTTTTAGCATTACATCGGCTTCTATCTCTATACCTCTCAAAGCCGACCCTGTATCGGTAGTGAAATACGGATTTCCCGTACCACCCGAAATAATAGCGATTTCACCTCGTTTCATGGCATCTATCGCTTTCCATTTACTATAATGTTCACCTATGGGAAACATATTGGTCGCAGTGAATACGTGAGCTTTTTGTCCCAGAGAATCTAATGCCGAACTGAGGGCGAGACTGTTGATTACGGTAGCGAGCATGCCCATTTGGTCGCCTTTAACACGATCGAATCCTTTGGCTGCTCCGCTCAATCCTCTAAAGATATTTCCACCTCCGATTACAATGCCGATTTCGATGCCCAGCTCTGCAATTTCTTTGATTTGTTCAGCGTACTCATTCAGTCGTTTTTCGTCTATACCGTACTGTTTTTCACCCATAAGCGATTCGCCGCTCAGTTTTAGTAATATACGTTTGTACTTGATATTCATATTTTTGATTTTATAATTGAGAAAATTCCATGTTTTATCGTTTCCTTGCCAAATTTAAACATTTTAAATGAACGGGATAAACTACTATTCAAAAAAGAGAAATATATAGATCCTTTTTTATTAAATTTGCAACATAAGAGCCTGTTGCTTTGTTTCGGAAAATGTAGATGAGAAAGATTGTTATCATATTATTTTTGAGTATGGTGTATTCGCTTCAGGGGGCGATTATTAATGAGAAATTGTATCGTAAAGCAGAGACTCATTTTGAGAATCGGGAATGGAGCGAGGCGCTTTCTATGTATAACATTTTGTTGGTCGAGAATCCGAAAGAAGTAAAGTTATACGTCTCTTCTGTTGTAGCGGCATCTTACCGGGAAGCTCCTCAGTCGGTAATGCATTATGTTGAACTTTCGGAACGTAACGGCGTGTCTTTGGATTCTCTATTCGTCGGTGTGAATGCTTTGACTATGGCTCATCGAAAATCTGAAATATATGAGAATATGTTATTGTTGATCAAGAAGGAGCAGCCATGGTTGAAAAAATTGATCAATACTTATTTAATTCGCTTTTATCGTTTTAGAAATGATGCGCCTCGTATAGTAGAGATTTCGGACGAACTTTTAGAGATGTTTCCGGGTGATGAAAGACTTCTTAAATTCAAAGGAGATGCTTTGCTTGAACAGGGAGAAGAATTGCAATCTTTTGACTGTTATAAACAGATATATCAAAAAGATTCGACCAATCGGGATGCTCTGATCTTTCTGGGCAATTTTATGTATAATCGGGGAACTGAGCAATTAAAAGAGCTGGAAATGCATTATGATAGTTTGATATCTCCTACACGAATGCAATATGCTTCTTATGAATGGGAAAAAAACAGAATTCTGGATACCGATTTCCGAGAAGCTGCATCTTATCTTGAGAAAGCCGATAAACAATATACTACTCCTTATTTGCGTAAAACGTTATATTCTATTTATACACGTTTGGCGGAAATAGAAAAAGCGGAGATGATTTTGAACGAGTCTAAATCACGAAAGAGATCTCCTTAAATGCAAAAGTATGGATAGAGCCGTTCTCTTTTTTCAATATCAATTGTCCGTTAGGTTCTATTCCTTCGATAGAGGCGTTGAAGAATTCTTTTCCGGATAAGTAGGGATGTAACCCTCTGTTTCGAAAAAGAAACTCCATGTATTTTTGTTTTATTTTTTCTTCGTTATCAGGTGAATATGTATTGTATTCATCGGCAATACTGTCGAGAATTTTCTCAAGAAGTTCGGGAAGGTCGTGTTCTTTACCTGTAATTTGGGCAAGCGATACCGGATTCGGGGCATCTGATTTAAAATATTTCTGGTTTATGTTTATGCCGATTCCTATTATAGCATTACTGAGGGATAAACCAGTAAGGTCGACCTCGATCAGCATTCCGGCTATTTTTTTTTCTTTCCAGTAAATATCGTTCGGCCATTTTATGGAGAAATACCGATCATATTCTTTTAGAACTTTGACGATTGCTATGGAAATGAGTTGGGACAGAATGAACTGTTTTCCCGGTGGAATATGGTTCGGATGAAGTAGGATGCTGAACGTTAGATTTTTACCCCGTTCCGATTCCCAACTATTACCCTTTTGTCCACGTCCGGCAGTTTGGTAATCGGTGATTACGACTGTACCTTCGGGTTGCTCTTTTTCTCTCATAATCAATTCTCTTAAGTAAGAATTGGTCGAATGAGTTTCGTTTAGGTGTATAAAAGTTTTGCTCATGTTTTGTTTTTATAATAATGACTTATTTAAACAGGCTCTAAATTCCCAGGTTTTCGAGTTGCGCGAATAACTTTTCTCTTTTGATTTTTGGTAATTTTTTTAAGACTTCAGTATATGAGTGGAGTATCCATTCTTTCATTTGTCTCTCTTTCGCTTTATCATAGACGATCGTATTCCAGTATTTTTTATTGGCGTGATATCCGGGCATTACATAGTCATATTGTTCCCGTAATTCGATTGCCAGATCAGGGTCGCATTTTACATTTACCCAGTGTTGTTCGGTTTCGAGACTCGTATAAAGAAACATTTTTCCTGCGACTTTAAAGACCAAAGTAGTTTCGTCAAACGGAAAACATTCTGTCGTTTCGGGAAGGTATAAGCAAAATTCCCGTATTTGTTCTATATCCATATTGTTTTATATTTTACAGTAACGGCGGATAAAAAGCATCCGGAATATGTTCGATTTCATACTCATTTCCTTTTTTAATGATGGAAATAATATCGAACCGGACTTCGAACGGGAGATCGTATTTTTGTATATATGCGTCCGTCGCATCTATGATATGCCGTATTTTTCGAGTATTTACCGCATCTTCCGGATGTCCGAATAAATCGGAACTTCGAGTTTTTACTTCGACAATGATCAGCGTCCGGTCCTTATATGCGACAATATCCAGTTCGAGTTTTCCGTTTTTCCAATTAATATCCCGGATCACATAACCTCTGGCAATAAGATATTCGGCAGCCCTTTCTTCTCCGGTTTTTCCTGTTTGGTTATGTTTTGCCATAATCGGGAGTTTTGAAGATGAATCTATTTACGAAAATACGCCTTTCCGATGAATTACGCAAAATGCATCTCAATGCTTTTTATTTTTTGTTTAAAAAAACGGAGGAAGATGACTCTTATTCTCTTTTAAATGTTATATTTGTGAATAGAAGAATTTATTAATTAAAAACTTAAGATAATGGATTCAAAACGATTTCAATTGCCGATAGCCGGATTATTGATTGCTATCGGTCTTTATTTGTTAGGGTGGACATTAAGCCATGCTTTGATGGAAATTAAAGATAGGGACAGAATTGTTACGGTTAAAGGATTGGCGGAAAAGGAAGTTCCTGCCGACAAGGTGATCTGGCCTTTGGCATTTAAAGAAATCGGTAATGATATGATTTCGATGTATGATGAATTGAACCGTAAAAATCAGATCATTGTAACTTTTCTGAAAAATAACGGAATAACCGATAACGAAATATCCTTGTCTGCACCTCAGATTATCGATATGAAAGCAGAACGATATTCGAATACTCAGTCGCCTTATCGTTATAATATTACATCGGTGATAACCGTCACTTCGGGACAGATTGATCGGGTGCGTAAATTAATGGATAAACAGGCCGATTTATTGAAATTGGGAGTTGCTATTACAGGCGGAGAATATCAATATAACCCACAGTTTTTCTTTACCAAATTGAATGAAATAAAGCCGGGAATGATAGAAGAAGCAACTAAAAATGCTCGTTCTTCGGCCGAAAAATTTGCAAAGGATTCTGATAGTGAATTAGGTAAAATAAAACGTGCCAATCAAGGACAATTCATTATCGAGGACAGGGATGTAAATACTCCGTATATAAAAAGCGTACGTGTTGTGACGACTGTCGATTATTATCTTGAAGATTGAAAACTCAATGGAAGAAAACCGGGATGAATATTTTATGCGTCAGGCTCTGCTTGAGGCGAAAGAAGCTTATGATAGAGATGAAATTCCTGTCGGTGTGGTGATTGTTTATAAAGATCGTATAATAGCCAGAGGTCATAATCTGACGGAAACTCTGAACGATGTTACGGCTCATGCCGAGATGCAGGCGATTACTTCGGCGGCAGGTGTATTGGGTGGTAAATATTTGATAGGGTGTACTGTATATGTGACTTTAGAACCTTGTATCATGTGTGCCGGAGCATTGGGTTGGTCGCAAGTTTCTCGGATTGTTTACGGAGCAGCCGATGATAAGCGCGGATTTCAAAAATTTGCCCCGAAGGCTTTGCATCCTAAGACCGAGATTCAGGGAGGGATTTTACAAGAAGAATGTACACAATTGATGCAAAGCTTTTTTCGCAATAAAAGATAGGAAATAATGAAAAAGGTATGTTTTATCGTAGCTATGCAAGGCGAAGCAAAACCGTTGATACGCCATTTCGGATTGCATCATATTGAAGGCTGTTTCGGATCGTTGCCTCCACAGGCATATAGGGCATCCTATGCCGGAAAAGAAATATTTTTGGTGACGAACGGGATAGAGCAGGAAACGGGATTGGACTATATCGGTTGTGAGGCGGCTGTGCTTTCGGCGCATTTGGCTGTATCGTCTTTTTCACCCGATCTTATTATTAATGCCGGGACAGCAGGCGGTTTTGTTTCGAAAGGGGCAGAGATAGGAGATGTTTATTTAAGTAATAAATATGTTGTATTTCATGATCGCAGAGTCCCGATTCCCGGTTGGGACAAAATGGGACAGGGTTATCTGCCGTGTGTTGATCCTTTGAATATTATATCCGAAATAAATGCTAAATCGGGAGTGTGTACATCCGGCAGTTCGCTGGATATAACCGGAGATGATTTAGAACAGATGAAGCAAACCGGAGGTGAAGTGAAAGATATGGAGGCGGGGGCTGTCGCTTGGGTAGCATCGTTGTATAATATTCCACTGCTGTGTGTGAAAGCTATTACCGATTTGGTAGATGCGGGACATTCTACTCCGGAACAGTTCAATGATAATTTTTTGTTGGCGACACAGCGTTTGGATGATGTCTGTTTCAGACTGATAGATGAGAAATTGGTAGATAAATTATAGTAAGTAGTAAAACCTGAAAATACGTATAGAATATGGAAAACACTCGAGTAAAAGTAGAATTGGAGATAAAACCGGAAATGGCTCTGTTATTAGGTATGGTATTGCATGGGGGTACATACGGTTATAATGTGGTTAGTAAGTTATTGACGCCCAAAAGTCTGAAAGATCTTCATGACATCGGTCAGAGTATTATAGATCAGGTAGAATCGGAGCGTGATATGGCCATATACGAAAAAGAATTGTTGGCACGTCTCAATCCGGAAGAATTGGCCTTTTTTAAAGAACTCCGAAGTGCTGAATCGAAAAAATAAAGGCAGAGGCAGTTATATTGGGAAATTCAGACAGGCGTTGAGATGACATATTTGATATTTATAGAGCAGAGAATATAGGACGTATTTTCTGCTTTTTATTATTTGATAAAAAAGATTAGTATAAACGGAAGGTATTGTTATTTTAATTCTGTTTTCCCCATTAATTTAAGAACTTTTTTATATTCCGCCGGTATATTTGCCATAAATAAAAAACATACGATTATTATGAAAATATATCGGAGGCTGGTTTGTGCCGGATTGATTTCATTGTTTCTTTTGCCGGGTGTTTCGGCAAAATCTTCGACTAAAAAGATAAAGGGAGTGCAATATCCTACTTATAAAGGTTTGGTAATGGTGGGTTATCAGGCTTGGTTTACAACTGATAAGGATGGATCGAAACGTTCTTGGACACATTATTATACCGGAAGAAAAGATGAAAATGGAAAACGTCTGCCATTTGGTGCGGGGGCTGCTAATATCGAACTGTGGCCTGATGTAAGCGAGTATAAAAAGGTGTATGAGACTCCGTTTATATTTAAAGACGGGAAACCGGCGTTTCTTTTCAGTTCGGCAGACGAAAGCACGATAGACCTCCATTTCAAATGGATGAAAGATTATGGTATAGACGGGTGTTATCTGCAACTTTTTTTGAGCAGTGTGGTCAAACCTAATCCTCAACGGGATGAGATATTCGGATTGTGCTTGAAAGCTGCAGAGAAGTATGGACGAGCTTTTGCTCTTATGTATGATCTTAGCGGTCTCTCCAACGACGATCATATTACAGCTGTTGCTTCCGATTGGAAAGCGAAAGTGGAAAAGTACAATATTACCGATACTAAGAAAAACCCGTCGTATCTTTATGAAAACGGACGTCCGGTGGTTGCATTGTGGGGTGTCGGTTTTAAAGCCAAAAAAAGCACTCCGGGACAATTTGTGACATTGATGGACCGTATCGATGAATTTACCGGTCATGAATTCTCATATTTATTGGGCGTTTCTTATGATTGGCGTAAGGGTGGCGGAGATTGTTATGATGCCGGTAGCTCTAAGTTGCAGGAACTACACGACTGCATACGTCGTGCCGATATTATTATGCCTTGGGCAGTGGGACGTTATAATCAGGAATTATATGAAAAAAGGAGCGGAGAGACTTTGGTAGGCGATGTCGAGTGGTGTGAAAAGAATAATATCTTGTATGTTCCCTGTGTATTTCCCGGTTTTTCGTGGAAAAATATGAAACAGTGGAATAGACCTTATGATTTTATTTCTCGCAATCACGGAGATTTCTTCTGGTCTCAGGTTGCCGGAGCGCAGGCTGCCGGAGCGAAAGCTTTATATGTCGCTATGTTCGACGAGTTGGACGAGGCTACGGCTATCTTCAAGTGTCTACGGCGTAATGATGTGCCTTTGAACGACTATAAAGGTGATGGCGGTATGTTTATCGGAATAGACGATGAGTTACAATCTGATCATTATCTTTGGCTGACAGGAGAAGCCGGAAAATGGATACGAGGTGGAAATGGTTATTCGGCAGAACAACCTGTACGTAAATAAATAAAGGATATAAGAGCTGGTCTAAATTCTCCGACAAAAAAATATTATCAGGTCATTTTTGTGTTTTCTTCCGCTCTTTTTCCCGTTTTCATTTGTTAGATAGCTTGTTGTTCTCCTCGTGAAAATAGAAAGATATCCTTAAAAAACTCTTGAAACTGATCCGTATAAATTTATATAATTTATTGAAAATCATATATTTATATGCAAACCTTCTTTGGCGAGGATCGTATTGGGAAAAATCTGTTCAGCTTCTTTCAGGAAAATCGAATCTTCTTCGTACCGTGCAGAGAAATGACCTAAAAGCAGTTTTTTAACATGGGCTTTCTGAGCTATTGTAGCGGCCTGGATAGCTGTAGAATGGAAAGTTTCTTTAGCCCGGACTTTATTATCTTCGGCGAAAGTCGCTTCGTGATATAGCAGGTCTACCCCTTCGATCATGGGAATCAGTTTTTCCAGATAGGTAGTGTCTGAACAATAAGCGTAGCGTGATATCGGATCGGCCGGGCGTGTCAGCCTTTCGTTCGGGATAATCGTTCCCTTCGGTGTGATAAAATCAGCACCTGATTTAATTCCGGCAAGTTCTTTAATCGGAATATTGTAAAACTTCACCATATCACCGATCAGATGTCTTTGTTTCTCTTTTTCTTCAAATAAAAAACCGCAAGACTGTATACGGTGTTTTAGCGGTAGAGAGGAGACGCGCATAGTGCGGTCTTCATAGATTACTTCATATTTTCTTGGTAAGGGTTCGAATCGCACTTCAAACGGGAGTTCTCGGCAAAAAAAATCGAGATGAGGTCTGAATATCCTTTCGGCTTCGGAGTTTATATGTATAACAAGCTCTCCGGTACGTCCCAATATGCCCAGTGTAGAGATTAATCCTATCAGTCCGAAACAGTGATCTCCGTGTAAATGTGAGATAAATATATGGTGTAGTCTGCTGAATTTCAGTCTGTTTCTTCTGAATTGTAGTTGAGCTCCTTCTCCGCAATCTATCATAAAAAGTTTTTCCCCATAACTCAATACCTGAGAGCTGGGATAATGACGGGTAGTAGGCATCGCTGATCCGCAACCTAAAATCGTTAACTCGAAATTTTTCATAATGTAATCCGGATTTGAACTCCAGACAAAAAACGTTTCGGAAAAATTCTGGAGTCGTTTTTTGCTGTTTATGCAAACAAATATATAGATTTCAACCGAAAAAATATCGGATTTGTTTAGATTTTATAGAGCTTTGTTTAAAGCTTTTTAAATTTTCCACTAAAAATTAGAACCTGTCGTCTAAATTTTACTCAAGTTAGATTTGAGAGTTTCTTTTGAGGATGTCTTGTTGTTTTCATTCGTCAGATAGTCGACTATGTATGTTCTTTGTTGGAACTGAAAAATGTTTTCGAAAACAGTTCTTAGAAAATGTCTGTATAAAAATTAGATAACCCTTTGAT
This sequence comes from uncultured Coprobacter sp., assembly GCF_947855755.1. Taxonomy (NCBI): domain Bacteria; kingdom Pseudomonadati; phylum Bacteroidota; class Bacteroidia; order Bacteroidales; family Barnesiellaceae; genus Coprobacter; species uncultured Coprobacter sp. Next base: position 53,248 of record NZ_CANUAR010000007.1, on the reverse strand, counting down.
TTTGCTTTGTGTATGTTATTCGGTGAGTATAAAAGTAACACATAAAAGAAAGAATAATAAAGTTGTCCCCCTTTAGTTGATTATATACTTTGAAGTGGAATTAATACAGTTTGTTGTAGATTAGGACTTTTAATATTGAAACAATTAAATAAAAATAGTTCTGTAATGAGTTTTCAGAATATAAAAAAACAGGCTATCAAAATTAGATAGCCTGTTTTTTATAATTTGATTTCAGATTATTTCTTTTCCGATTCCAACTTTTCTTTCAATGCGGCAAGCTCTTCAATATCACCCAAAGTAGTTTTTTCTACATTGTTGTTGATAGCTGCAGTTTCATTTTCTGCTTTGGCTGCTTTCTTAGCTGCTTTCTTAGCTGCAGATTCTTTTTTAGCTTCTGCTTTAGCTTCATCTTCGAAGATGCGGCTGTGTGACAAAATGATACGTTTAGCATCCTTATTGAACTCAATTACTTTGAAAGGTAATTTTTCTTCCAATTGAGCTTGAGTACCATCTTCTTTTACCAAATGTTTCGGAGTTGCAAATCCTTCAACGCCATAAGGTAATGCGATAACAGCACCTTTGTCGAGCATTTCGATAATTGTTCCTTCATGAACTGAATCGACAGTAAATACTGTTTCGAATACATCCCAAGGATTTTCTTCGAGTTGTTTGTGTCCAAGACTCAAGCGGCGGTTTTCTTTGTCGATTTCCAAAACCTGAACTTCGATTTCTGCACCGATTTGAGTAAATTCCGACGGATGTTTGATTTTCTTAGTCCAAGACAGATCGGAGATATGGATAAGACCGTCAACACCTTCTTCGATTTCAACAAATACACCGAAGTTAGTGAAGTTACGAACTTTAGCCATGTGGCGAGAACCTACAGCATATTTAGCTTCGATATTTTCCCATGGATCTGGTTTCAATTGTTTGATACCTAAAGACATTTTACGTTCTTCACGATCCAAAGTCAAAATAACGGCTTCTACTTCATCTCCTACTTTCATGAAGTCTTGTGCACTGCGCAAGTGTTGTGACCAAGACATTTCAGAAACATGAATCAAACCTTCGACACCCGGAGCGATTTCGATAAATGCACCATAATCTGCCATAACCACTACTTTGCCTTTGACTTTGTCTCCGACTTTCAGTTCAGAACTCAAAGCATCCCAAGGATGAGGAGTAAGTTGTTTCAGACCGAGAGCGATGCGTTTCTTTTCATCATCGAAATCGAGGATTACGACATTCAATTTTTGATCGAGTGAAACGACCTCTTCGGGATGGCTGACACGTCCCCAGCTAAGATCTGTGATGTGAATCAAGCCGTCTACGCCACCCAAGTCGATGAATACACCGTAAGAAGTGATATTCTTAACAGTTCCTTCAAGTACTTGTCCTTTTTCAAGTTTGGCGATAATATCTTTTTTCTGTTGTTCTAGTTCAGCTTCGATAAGAGCTTTGTGAGAAACAACGACATTTTTGAATTCTTGGTTGATTTTTACTACCTTGAATTCCATAGTTTTACCTACGAATACATCGTAATCGCGAATGGGTTTAACATCGATTTGAGAACCCGGCAAGAAAGCTTCGATGCCGAATACATCAACGATCATACCGCCTTTGGTACGGCATTTGATAAACCCTTTAATGATTTCATCGTTTTCAAGAGCCGAGTTAACACGATCCCAAGAACGAGTAGCGCGAGCTTTTTTGTGAGAAAGCACCAATTGGCCTTTTTTATCTTCCTGACTTTCAATATACACTTCGACAGTGTCTCCGACTTTTAAATCAGGGTTGTAACGGAATTCGTTCATCGAAATAACGCCGTCCGATTTGTAACCGATATTTACGACAACTTCTCTTTTGTTCATCGAGATAACCGTTCCTTCAGTTACTTCTTTGTCTTTTACAGTGTTAAGAGATTGATCATAGGTATTGACCAATTCCTCACGGCTTTTTTCACCTAACACTTCGCCTTTTTCATAGGCATCCCAGTCGAAATTTTCGACGGGTGAGTTTTTTAATTCTTGATCCATTTGTTTAAATAATTGATTTTCTTGTTAATAAGTTAGACATTATATGGTCTCAAAATCGGGGCAAAGGTAGTGATTTATTTTGATATACAAAGGGTTCTGAAACCCTTTTTTTGATTGTAAAAAAAATATTTTCATAAAATTCAAACGCTTCTTGATAATATTTTTTGTCGGAAAATTTATGCAGGATTTTAATTGTGTATTTTTTGTCTCTTGTCGGATATATCGATCGAGTTAATGCGAAAATGCTTATTTACTATTCTTTTTTTAATTAGTTGGTAATATATTCTTTCTTGTTAGTATTGTCGGAAATTTGTGTAATAAGTATATTATCATAATGTTTAGATGTTATAGTTTGTGTTTTATATATTTATTAACATTTCTGAAGATTGAATGATCGTGTTCTATTTTTAAGATAAAAATTTAATTCTTGAAATTGGAATAGAAAGTATAGTTCTTTGAAATACGTTGTTTCTATCTTTTGAATTTACCGTATAATAGAATAGTAGAATTGATTATTTAGAATTTATATAAATAGTAAATCTTTTAGGGAAACGTTAACAATGTTTTATATTATAATACTTGTAATCAAAACATCTACATTTGCTTCGATTTTTTAGAGAAATAGGTATTAATCAATAAAAGAAGAGTAATATGAAAGATTTACGACTCGCGTTTTTTTTAAGTTTATTATTTTGTTTAGGTAATTTACGACTTTCGGCACAGGAGGCACAGTCGTTGCCGTTGAATATTACAAGTAATGATCAGCTTTTTTCCCGCTCTGAAAGTGGTACGGCTAAAGCATCTGTTTCGGGAACGAATCAGATTTCTTTTATAAAGGATGGTTCAAAAACGGGAGAGTCTTCGGCTGTTATTTGGATCGGTGATGTTCCCGGACGTTTGAAAATGTCTGTAAACAAAGATGGTTTTGTTTGCACAAGCCATACGAACTCATTAACAGTGTATGCCTCAAGCGATAATTCTTTTTATCGGCAGTTGGGTAGTTTTAATCATAAAAGTGGTACTGTGGAGTTTGACCAGCCGTTGAATAAAGATGATCGTTACATACGTTTCTATTATGATGTGACTTCGAGTTTTTTGGGAACAAATTTCTGTGCTCATGGCTGGATACCTACTATTACGATTACAGAGCCTATATCTTTCCCTTCTTCAGTGGTTACGGATACGATTACTGGAGGCGTATCGTTTACCGGAAAATTCACAGTGAATTATTCCAACCCTTCAGGCGATTTAATATTGACATCTTCCGATCCGAATATTGTTCTTCAGACCACTCGAATCAATGGAGCTTCCGGGCAAGAAGACAGTCAAGAAATATCATATATATACAATCCTTCGGTAACGGGAGCAAAACATGCAGATATTACTGTGACAGATGAGGGAAATAATACGTATTCGAAAGTATTGGGGTTGAATATTGTAACCGTTCTTCCTGAAGCTCCTTCTGTAGAAGCAGATGATAATAATATCGATTTGACTTCATTTCGAGCAACATGGCAACCGGTAATAAATGCTTCTTCATATTTGTTGACGGTAACAGATGCTGACGGCAATATAGTAGGGGAGTATAAAGATTTTGTTGTTGCTGGGGCGACATCGGTCGACATTACAGGATTAGTACCTGGTACATTATATAAATATTCGGTGAAAACAAAAATTGAAAACTTTGTTTCCGAGTCTTCTTCTGTAAAAGAAATAACGACATTGAAACCGGTGATCGATCCCTTTGTTATAGAACCCTTTGAATCGGTTGCAGGCATGCCGTCATTGCAAACCTTAACGGTTGGTGTGACCGATTTGTATGGAGATATTTCAGTTACTATATCGGGAGATGACGCAGCAGTATTTACTTTGGGAGAGGGAGAAGAAACTATTGGTAAGGATGCCGATTCTAAGCAGTTACATATAACTTATACACCGGTGAAGCCGGGAATTCATACGGCTAAGTTAACTTTAGTGTCAGAGTATGCTGAGCCGGTAACAACGATATTGAATGGTACAGCAGTATTGTCTGCTCCTACCGGATTAGTTGCAACGCAAATTACACCTGACGGTTTTACTGCTAATTGGGATGCTGTTATGGGAGCTACCGTGTATGAACTTACTGTTGTGACTGTAGAGGGAGAACCTGTTGACGGATATATTGCTAAAGAAGTGGATACCGCTACTTTTTGTCAAATAACCGGTTTGAATCCGGCTACGGAGTATATTTTTAAGATAATAGCCAAATATGGAGAGTTTGTTTCGCCGGAAGCCGTTTCCGAAGCGATAACGACATCTGTAGTTCCGGTTATTGAGACACCTGTTATTTCAAAATTTGCGACAGAAGTTTCTGTTGTTGCTGAACAGCAAATAACAGTTTCAGCTACAGACCTGTATGGCGATATTACAGTTTCTATAATGGGTGCGGATGCTGATAAGTTCGATACAGATGTGGTAATTTTAGATAAGTTGGGGCTTAAGCAGATTACGATAACTTATGAATCGGAAGAGGCTGGAGAACATGAAGCGATTCTTTCATTGACTTCGGATTATGCCCAGTCGGTGAATGTAACATTAAACGGAACATCTTCACTGGCAAAACCTGTTATTGCTGTCGGTGATGTGTGTGAAGGTAAAATTCCGGTAAGTTGGAATGCCGTTGCCGGCGCTGCTGAGTACCATGTAACTTTGTATAAGGGAGAAACTCCAGTGGACGGATATGATAATATTGTGACGAACGAAACGAATTTTACGTTTATGGACTTGACCGGTTCTACTCAATATTTTGTAGTTATCACTGCCATTTCGGGAAATTATTTTACTGCTTCGGAAAAAATTGCAGTAATGACTCTTCCGACCGGATTAAGTACGACTTCCGCCGAAGTCGTGACTATATATCCTAATCCGGTTGTTTCGAATATCTTTATTAAGGGTATAGTGGCCAAAGAGGCAAAAATATATTCGGTAAACGGACGACTTCTCATGTCTGTTTCTCCCGTAGATAACAAAATAGATGTTTCGTCTCTTGTTCAAGGAATATATTCGATTTTGATTAAGTCAGATACGGACGTTGTTCGCTTGCAATTTATCAAAAAATGATTTTTAATTGATTTTATATGGATAAAAATAAAGCAGTGAATTAAGTTTCATTGCTTTATTTTTTAAGAGCCGGTTTAAGATTCCCGATAAAGAAATAATTCTCAAGTCATTTTTATATTTTCTTTCAAACTTTCTCGTTTTCTTTCGTTAAATAGCCTGCTATTTTTCCCATAAAAACTGAAAATATCCTCAAAAAAATTCTTAAACTCGATCCGTGCAAGATTTAGACAAGCTTTAATACCAGTGTTGTTTTTTTATATACCACCATACTCCGATAACGATAATCCCCATTAATCCCCATGCCATTAGGTATCCATATTGCCATTCCAGTTCCGGCATTGACTTAAAGTTCATACCCCAAACTCCTACAACAAAGGTTAAAGGAATGAATATTGTCGTGACTACGGTCAGTCGTTTCATTATCTCATTCATTTTTAAGTCGTTGTTTGAGAAATATAGATCAAGTAAAGAGGCTAAGGTTTCTCTGCATATTTCTATGGATTGGATAATAAACAACATTCGATCTTCAAGATCGTTGAGATATATCATGTCATCGTCGCAAACGAGTTTGTTCTCATTGTGCATCAGTTTATTAAAATCGTCTTTTAAAGGGAGTATAGATTTTTTCAATTGTAAATAATCTCTTCGATTTGCTTGTATCCGGTTACCGAAATCGTCATGAGGGTTTCCCGTGATGATTTCATCCTCCATTATACCCAAAACGTCTTCGAGTGTTGCAATGACATCTAAATAATTGCTGAAAATATTGTTTATCAATAAACAGAATAGATAATCTACCGGGCGATTACGTACGCGGGCGGTATTTTGGGTAATAGCCTTTTCTACGTTATCGAAGAGTGGAAGATCTGATTCCTGAAAAGAAAATACATACTCTTTACCCATAATTATACAAATATGTTCTTGCTGCAATTCTTTATTTTCAGAGTAATAGAATGTATTTAGGATAAGGAATGTTTTATCTTCATAAGTCTCTATTTTTGCAATATGTTGGCTGGTAAGTATATCCTGTATATCGGTAGAATGAAGGCCTAAAGTTTTACCTATAAGCGCAACAGTTTGAGTATCGGATAATCCGGAAATATGTATCCAGTTCTTTTTTCTGTTTTGGATAAAAGGAGGTAGTTTTTCCGGAGATGTGAAAGAATGTTGAGTATAACTGTCTGCATCATATTGTGTAAGATAAATATGCATTTCGCCTTTACGATCTCCGGTGTATATAAATTCGTCTGTTAGCAGGTTATTTTTTATGTGCCGGTGTTTTTTCCGAAGGTTCGAGGTCTGTTTGTGCATGATTCTTCTTTTTATAAGTCTTGTTTACAAAGTTAGTAAACAAAAAGATAAAAAGATATAACTTTTTATCGCTTTGTGATAGAAATAGTATTGGAATTTGTCTGAGGATCGGGTTGAATTTTCCGATAAAATTATATATCCGGACTGTTTAACCCTCTTTTCGGGCTGTTTTTATGTTCTTGTACAGCTCTCTTAAAAGTTTAGATAAGCTCTCAAAGTTTTATTGGAAAATAAAAATATAGATTAATACCATTTTAAGCGGTCATAAGAATTTCCGCTTTTGTCCCATTTCAAATCGCTTAATAATGAAGATTTCACGCTGATATGGAAGTTATAGGATTTGTACGGACCTACCGGAATAAAGTTTGCACTCATAGTCCAGCAGTGCATGTCACGGGTAATACCACAGTTCATATATGCTATTTTCTTTGCATCGAAGTCATAACTTGCCGAGAAATTGAATGACCAATTCTTTGTGGGTTGAATACGTCCTGAAAAACTAAGATTTTGTGTAATTTTTCCATTATATTCCATTTTCTTTTTATTGAAAGTTCCATATCCGTAATTAATCGAATAATTAACCGATAAGCTCCAAGGAACATTCCATACCATATATCCGTCTTTCATCTCTAATCCGGTATCTTCTGTCTTTTCCTGATTTTCGTTTTCTCTGTTTTCGGTATTTTCAGTATTATTATCAATTGGAGTCTCGTTTGTCGAAGCCTCTGTCTCTTTTGTATTGCTTTTCGATTTTTTCTTAAATGTGTCGTTACTGAATGTATAAGAGAAAGAAGTTCCCGTACTGGATAATCTACCTAATCCTTTCCCCGCTTTCCATCGTGGAATATTTACACGTACAGGATTGCCATATTCATTGAGCTGATAAGTATAAGTATCGAAAACGGCAGAAGCTTGCAGATTGAAATTTTTAGTTAGTTTGATTAATATCGATGTATTGATATTGCTCCAATTCATAGAATCGGCAGCCATATTATAACTGATTCCTGCGGTGAGATTTTCGATAAGACTGATTTTTCGCACTCCGGTCGTGTCTCGGTCTGAGTTGACTTTCATTTCCAAATTATTGGAAACATTGAAAGATACCGTACCCTGTTTCCCTTGAGGAGCAGTTCCGAATATACCATGAGAGAATGGAGAATATTTTACATCTACCCGTTTTCCGTTCTCAATTTTTGAATACGTTTGCCAAAATCCGTATCGAGGACTACCGAAATCAGGTGCAGCACTAAAGCTGACACTGGGTGTGAACACGTGCCGGATCATTTGTATTTTTTTCCCTCCGAAAAAAGGTAGAGGTCGGTAGAATCCGTATAACTTAGTTTGAGCACTGACGCTGAAACTATAATTAAAAACGTTATAAAAACCGTATGTAGTATCTTTTACGACAGCCGCCGATTGAGGATCCCATTGTTGCATGATGCGGTTGGTGTACATTCGGTCGGTGAAGTTGAACGACGGAGATATATTGAGATATTTAAATAAGCTGAATGTTGCCGATACGGGAATCGTATGTTGCATTCCGTTTCGCCAGTCTTTGATCAGACTTGACTTGAAAAACAAATTTTGTTTTGTTTCTATAGAGTTTCGGAATAGACCGGTATAATTTAAGCTGATTTTTTCGTACCATTTTTCTTTGCCTACCGGATTTTTTCGTTTGAACGGATATACCCGGCTCATATTGAGGGTAAAGTCCGGAAATGATACGTTCAAAGTGGAGTCTTTGCTTCGCTGTGTGATATTGGCTGTTGTCGATATGCTAAAAGGAGTATTCGGAAAATTGTAGGTCATGTTTACTGTCGAACTTTTGGTATTTTCCGTAAAAGAGGTTGCATTATAATAGCTGTTTAAGTTATTTCGGTCATATCCGCTGGTCGTAAAGTTGACGCTGGCAGAAAAACTCATGTTAGGATTTGCTTTTGCATCTTGAGAATGAGACCATATTAACCGGAAATTTGTTTGTTTTTGATAATCGGGCATCCCTTTGTCTCCAAGTATGGTTACCAGATAACCCATATTGAAATTTCCTGAAAACTTATATCTTTTCACGTAGTTAGACATGGCATTCAATCCCCATGACCCTTTTGTATAAATTTCTCCTGTGAGGGCTAAATCGATATAATCGTTGATCGCAAAGTAATAACCGCCGTCTCTCAAATAAAATCCGCGAGCCATTTCATCCCCGAATGTCGGCATGATAATTCCCGACGAATATTTTTCTGTGAAAGGAAAAAAACCGAAAGGTATCGCTAATGGAAGGGGGACTCCTGCCAGAACCAAGTAGGCAGGACCTGTAACGATATTTTTCTTTGGACGCATTTTTGCCTTGGTAAGTTGGAGATAAAAGTGCGGGCATTCGTGGTCATCGCATGTCGTATATTTCCCATCTTTCAAGTAAAAATCCCCTTCTTTATTTTTTTTTGTACTGCCACCTGTCAGATAACCTTCTCCTTGTTGAGTGATGATATTGGTGATATATCCTTTTTGACTTTTAAAATTGTATTTCATTGTAGCAGATTCGTATTCTCCGCTTTTATCTTTGAATATGGGATTTCCTATGATTTCACCGGTAGTATCGGGTCGTCCGATAGCAAACACCGTACTGCTGTCCATATTCATTCGTATTTCGTCTGCATCGAGCTCTATATCTTGATAAGTTACGACGCCTTGTCCATACATGTAAGCTTGGTTGTTACTTAAAAATACGATAGAGTCGTTTGCCGTATATTTTACTACATCTTCTAATGGCGATTTTTTTGGAGGAGGAGTTTGTATTGTATCGGTCATGACAGAATCGACAGGAATAGAGTCGGTATTTAATAATGAGTCAGGACGGGTAAAAATAGAATCGGGTAAGACAGGGAAAGTATCGGAAATAGATTTTATTTTGTTGCTGTCTGCCGGTGCGACAGTGTCGGCAGAAGCGGAAATCGCTTGCCGTATCTGGCTTTTCCTTTTAGGCTGGGCACTAAGATTGACCAGCAGTAAAGAGCAAAACAGGGTAAGGACTATTATATGAATCTTATTTCTCGATGACATTCACAAACCAATAGGTTATTGAGGTGCAAAAATACACAATTTACCCTAACATATCAGGCATTGAAGCCTATTTAATATATTTTAGAGGAGGAAAAGGTGATACCATCTTTCAAAACGGGCGACAGAAGCCTCTCCGTATTTACTCATACTCTTTCGGATTTGTTCTATACTTTTTTCTTTTAAAGGGTTTGATTTAGAATAGAATTTATCAGCAAAACAGATCATTTGTTCTTCTATGCTTATCGGAAGCATATCTCGGTGAGGAATCGGAAGGTTTTGATTAATAATGTCTTCTAATGAAAGTCCTGCTCCTGTGTGGCGTTCGCTGACTAAAGCATGACGAGGAAAACCTTCTTTTTTCAGAAGTTCGCTGCCTAATGTACCGTGACAGATATATGGCCGTGTGCCGTGGCATTCTATATCAGGAGCATCGGTAAGAAAGATTCCGATATCATGTAACATGGCTGCTTCAGAGATAAATTCTGTGTCTGCGTTCAATTCGGGGTGAGTATTTGCTATTTCGAGAGCCTTTTGTGTAACCTGACGACTATGATCTACTAAAATATCATATAGTGCGGTTCCTTGTGTATAATATTTATCGATGATTGTAAAAGGATTCATTTCTATTGTATTTTGTGCAATAATACAAAAAAAATTTTAGAGCCAATCTAAATTTTCCAATAAGAAAATATTATCAGGTCATCTTTGCGATTTCTTCCGGTCTATTTCTCCGTTTTCACTTGTCAGATAACCTGCTATTTTTTCGTAAAATCAGAAAAATATTTTCGAAAGCGACTTTCAAACCTAACCCGAGCAAAATTTAAACGGGCTTAGAATAAAAGCTCTGTTCAATATAGATAAAAGAACAGAGCTTTAGAAACATTAAAATATTTGCATGTCAATTATTTGGCGTCAAAAAATTTTGTGGTATTTATGGCAATAGGGAGTTGTTCCTTTGTTCTCGTAATAATCTTGATGATAATTTTCTGCCGGCCAGAATGTCGAAACCGGTAAAAGTCGTGTAGCTACTTTATATCCCATGACGGTAAGTTTATGTATATATTCTTCAGCAATTTCTTTTTGTTTTTGATCGGCATAGAAAATTACCGAGAGATATTGTGTTCCTATATCAGGGCCTTGACCATCGGTTTGGGTAAAATCATGAGTTTCGAAAAAGAACTTTACCAGAGATTCATAACTGACTATTTCCGGGTCATATTCTATTTCGATAGTTTCAAAATGTCCTGTTTCTTGAGAACAGACTTCTTTATATGTCGGATGTTTTGTAGATCCTCCCATAAAACCGACGGTAGTTTCTTTTACGCCCTTCAGTTTTTGGAAATAGTATTCTGTTCCCCAAAAACATCCGGATGCAAAGTAAGCTTTGGATACTTCGTCTGGTTTATCGGGCTTAAATTTTAAAGAAATCGAGTTCACACAATGTCTGGTTTCTTTTGGGGTCAAATGTTCGTTTAAAAATACATGCCCAAGATGTCCTTTGCAATTGGCGCAAATGATTTCGGTCCGTTTTCCGTCGTTATCCGGTTTTCGGATAACAGCGTTAGGAATTTCGTCATCAAAAGCCGGCCAGCCGCATCCTGAATCGAATTTATCAGAAGAACGGTACAACGGAGCGTCACATTGTTTACATAGGTATGTCCCTTTTTTGTAGAAGTTGTTATATTCGCCGCTAAAAGGGGCTTCAGTCCCTTTTTTCAACATAACATATTCTTCTTCCGGAGTGAGCTTGTTAAGATTCATATTATTTTGTTTTTTATGCTGTGCCCATATAGCGATAGCCAATATAATAGCGATTCCAGCCAGCAGAAATGTTTTCATAATGTCATTTTTAGGAAATAGTTCCTTATTTATAACTCTTTAAGATGTGTTTTTGTTCGATATTTCATTTTGTATATAAAAATAAAAACCCGGAACGAACAGCATTAAGGACATTCCGGGTTTTTGTATTATTTAATTAATCTGAATATTATTCGACGATAGTTACCCAACCATATTTGTCCGGTTCATCTCCGTATTGTATAGCCCGTAGTTTATTGTATAATTGAGTGCATATTGGACCCGGTTTTCCGTCTTTAGAAATAATATATGACCGATTTTTCTCAGGATCGTCGATACGTTGTATCGGACTGATAACGGCTGCTGTACCACATGCTCCGGCTTCTTCGAAAGTATCCAACTCTTCTTCTGGAATTTGACGGCGTTCGACGGTCAAACCCATTTCTTCTGCCAATGTCATTAAGCTTTTATTGGTAATAGACGGTAAGATAGAAGTAGATAACGGAGTTATGTATGTATTGTTTTTAATTCCGAAGAAATTGGCAGCACCACACTCGTCGATATATTTTTTTTCTTTTGCATCTAAATAAAATTCACAAGAATATCCCATGTCGTGTGCCATTTTATTGGCTCGTAAACTGGCTGCATAATTTCCTCCGACTTTATAAACTCCTGTACCTAATGGTGCTGAGCGATCATATTGACGGATAATGACGTAGGGATTAGTTGAAAATCCACCTTTAAAATATGGCCCTACCGGTGTGACAAATACAATGAACATATATTCGCTTGCCGGATGTACACCTACTTGTGCACCTGTTCCGATTAATAATGGTCTGATGTAAAGAGACGCTCCGCTTTCATAAGGCGGAACGAACCGTTCATTCAGTTTTATGACTTTAAGGATAGCGTCACGGAATTTTTCCGTAGATAATTCAGGCATTAAAATTCCTCTGCAAGTACTTTGCAGTCGTGCCGCATTTTCATCAAGGCGAAATACTCGTATTTTTCCGTCTTTTCCGCGAAAAGCTTTTAATCCTTCAAAAGCTTCTTGTCCATAATGCAGGCAAGTGGCTGCCATGTGCATATTGATATATTCGCTGCTACTTATTTCAAGTTCGCCCCAACTTCCGTTCCGGTAATTGTACCGTACATTGTAATCGGTCGGCATGTAACCGAATGATAAATTAGCCCAATCGATAGTTTCCATTTTTATAGTTGTTTTTCGATATTTACATGTAAGATTTACAAAGTTACAATTTTTATAAATATTGTAACTGTTTTTTGTCCGAAATATTGAACATAATTCCGGTTTAAAAGAAAAAAAAGAAAATTTATGACAGGTTGTTATTGTTATGAGGCAAGAATGTCCCGCAATTTTTACAATAAGAAGCATCTGCCTCATGCTTATTCTCTCCGCAATTAGGACAAGTAATGTTCTTTTTTCGTAAAGGTTTGATCAGTTCTGAAGAAATAATACCGGTAGGAACAGCCAGTATCGAGTATCCGAGTAACATGACGATTACTGAAATTGTCTGACCTAAAAAGGTGATAGGTGTTATATCTCCGTATCCTACAGTCGTAATAGTGACGACAGCCCAATATATGCTTTTGGGTATATTGGAGAAAGAGGGATTTACACTTCCTTCAACCAAATACATCAAAGCTCCTAATATCGTTACGAGAATCATGATGAAGTAGGTAAATATCATGATCTTTTTTACACTTCTTCGTAAAGAATCGACCAGATGATTGCCTTCTTTTAGAAAATGGGTTAGTTTTAATATTCTGAAAACCCGTAGAAGACGCAGGGCGCGGATAACGATAAGATAATGGGTACTGCTATATAAAATGCCGATAAAAAAAGGCAAAATAGATAAAAGGTCGATGATACCATAGACCGAAAAAATATATTTCTTTCGATTCGGGCTGCAATAGATACGGGTCGCATATTCGATCGTGAACAGTATGGTTATAATCCACTCGCAAATACGGAATGGGAGTGCATAACGGTCGTTGAATGCAACTACACTTTCTATTGCTGCCAATATAACACTGAGAAGGATTACATTCAGTAAAATAATGTCGAATTTTTTTCCTTCTTCCGTATCGGTTTTGAATATGATGGTGTATAGTTTCTTTTTTAATTCTTTACGCTTTTGCAGATCTATGATCATGTCATTCCGGTTAAAAGTTACTTATCTCCTATGTGAAGCTTATAAAGACAGTCTTGATGCGGATTGAACAAATTTCTGCAGTATAACAGATCAAGTGTCGTATAAGTTTTGTTTAATCGTTTTCTTCGTAATCGTCAAAATCAAAATCGAAGTCGAATCCATCATCAAAAAAATCTCCTTCGGTAAATTTTTTCAGTTCCCGTCCTTCTCGTTTTGTCGGTCTTCCCAATCCTTTACTCCGATTTATGAATCCGCTGATACGATTCATTTCCAGTATTTCATATTGTTCTTGCGGTGTAACGTTTTCAAGATACTCCGGGACAAGTTTTGCGCCCATCCTCTTTTCGGTCAGAGCCAATACTTTAAAGGAATAAGTGACAGGAGGTTTTCGTACTTGGATAATTTCACCTGCTTTTATTGTACGGGAAGGTTTTACCGGGATATTTCCGATAGAGACTCGTCCTTTTTTGCAAGCTTCGGTTGCAATTGTACGTGTTTTAAAAATGCGTGTAGCCCACATCCATTTGTCTATTCGAACTTCATTTTCTTTTTCCATGACAATTTTACTTATTGTTGAATTGTGTCATGGTCAGTTGTATGCCTGCCAGACAGAAACTTTTTATGATCTCTCCTGCACGTTCGAGATGGGCGGGTAATTCTTTTTCTTGTTCTTCGGGAAAGCTTCCTAATACGTAGTTGACTTGCTGTCCTTTAAAAAAATCGTTCCCGATTCCGAATCGAAGTCGGGCGTAGTTATCACTCCCTAATATTTGTTGAATATGTTTCAGCCCGTTATGACCGGCATCGCTGCCTCGGGGCTTTAAGCGCAGACTGCCGAATGGTAGTGCTAAATCATCCACTATTACGAGCAAATTTTCTACCGGAATATTTTCTTTTTGCAGCCAATAACGTACGGCATTCCCACTTAAATTCATATACGTGGACGGCTTTAACAAGATTAATGTGCGGCCTTTGATTTTTAATTCGCAGACTTCGCCATATCTTTTGTCTGTAAAAACAAGATTGGACGCTTTAGCTAAAGCGTCCAATACTCTGAATCCTATGTTGTGCCGGGTATTTTCGTATTCTGGTCCGATATTACCCAGTCCCACAATCAAATATTTCATTTATGCAATATTTTATTTACCGCTTTTTGCTTGTAAACCACGAGCCGCTCTTGTTAATTTAACAGCACAAACAACTGCATTTTTAGCATTCATCAGTTCAAGACCTTCGAAATGAAGTTCTCCTACCTGTATAGTTTTACCTAAACCTAAATTATCGATGTTGATAACCAATTTTTCAGGAATCTGAGAATAGATAGCTTTTACTTTCAGTTTCCTCATTTCGAGGCTTAATTTACCACCGGCTTTAACACCTTCTGAATGTCCTTCAAGAGCAACAGGAACTTCCATAACAATGGGTTTTTGTTCGTTAACTTCAAGAAAATCCATGTGAAGGATTGTGTCGTTTACCGGATGAAATTGAATATCTTTTATAACGGCTTTGGTTTTTTTGTCACCGATAGTCAAATCGATAGCAAAAATTTCAGGAGTATAAACTAATTTACGTACAGAATCTGCCGATACGGTGAAATCCGTTACGATCAAAGCTTGATTATTGGCAATTTCTACTACTTTTTCACCGGCTTTAAGAGCATTATCATAAGGCAGGGTTACAAGTTGTCCGCCATTTAAAACAGCAGGAATAAGATTTTGTTTACGTAAAGCTTTTACAGCTTTCTTTCCCAAATCGGTTCTGGGAGTTCCTTCTAATTGAAATGTTTTCATTGTTTTAATTTTTTTGTGTTACTCAAAATTAAGATAATCAGCTTCTTAATTTCCCATCGCACGGAATACTCAAAAAGCGCGACAAAGGTAAAATTTATTTTTGTGTTATCCAAAAAGTTTGCGTTGAAATAATGCATCTTGTTTAATGTTTATCTATTTTTTTTGTTCCAAAAAATAAAGTTTGGTCGTAAGGTTTAGAGATTTTGATAAAACCTTTTGGCAAAAATCCGTTATATTTGCAACTCATCTTAAACTTAACTTAAAACATGAAAGGGAAAATTTTAGTTACAGGTGGTGCCGGGTATATCGGTTCGCATACTACGGTAGAATTGCAGAATGCCGGTTATGAAGTGGTTATCGTAGATAATCTTTCTAATTCAAGTGAAAGCGTAATCGACGGTATTGAGAAAATTTCGGGTGTGCGTCCTGTTTTCATGAAATTGGATTGCAACGATAAGACCGGTATGGAAAAGCTTTTCGAGGAGCAGAAGAATATAAAAGGCATTATTCATTTTGCAGCCAGTAAGGCTGTCGGCGAATCGGTGCAGAAACCGTTGTTGTATTATCGTAATAATATCGATTCTTTGCTTACGCTCATGGAGCTGATGCCCCGATATGGAGTTGATGCATTGGTTTTTTCCTCTTCATGTACAGTGTACGGTCAGCCGGATGTGCTTCCGGTCGATGAAAATGCTCCTATAAAACCGGCAATGTCTCCTTATGGAAATACGAAACAAATAAATGAAGAAATAATCCGTGATACGATCTATTCGGGTGTCCCTTATAAAGCTATTATATTGCGTTATTTTAATCCGATAGGAGCTCATCCTACTGCAGAGATCGGCGAATTACCGAATGGTGTACCTCAGAATCTTATTCCTTTTGTTACCCAGACAGCTATGGGAATTCGAGAACAATTGAGTGTGTTCGGTGATGACTACAATACACCTGACGGTTCTTGTATTCGTGATTATATAAATGTTGTCGATTTGGCGAAAGCTCATGTCGTAGCCGTGGATCGTATGCTTACCGGAAAGTCTCTTGAAAATGTAGAAACATTCAATTTGGGTACAGGTCGGGGACTTTCTGTATTAGAGTTGATAAAGACTTTTGAGAAAGTGACAGGACAAAAATTGAATTATAAAATTGTCGGTCGTCGGGAAGGAGATATTGAGCAAGTGTGGGCTAATCCTGAAAAGGCGAATACCGTGTTGGGATGGAAAGCGGAAGAGTCTATCGAGGATACATTAGCTTCTGCATGGAAATGGCAATTGCGTTTGCGTGAAAAAGGAATTATGTAAAAATAAGGTTTTGATAGAAACCGAGAATTATATATATAAAAATGTGACGGATCTTTAAAGAAAGACTTCCGTCACATTTCGCTTTTGTTTAACCGATCTTATTATTCTTTTATCAGTCGGATTGTTTTTCGGTCTGTGTTGCTGGTAAGTGAGCAAATATATATACCATTATTCAACCCTTCCAGATTAATTTGTTGTTGATGCTGTCCGGCCGGTAGAGAATCTTTTCTGTAACTATTGAGTTTTTTCCCGTCGACAGAAAAAATATCGATAAAAACATCTGAACATTCGGTTGTAACATAATTGAGTGTGGTTGTACCTGAAGTTTTCGAGGGATAGCAAAATATGTTATTCTCGATGAGAGAAGTCGTTATTCCATCGGTACTTTCTTCCTCTGTAACCACTCCGCTTATCGTGACTCCGTATAGGCAGATAGATTTGCTGTCTCCTCCATTGTTCAACCAAGGGTAGATTCTGATATATAAAGATTCTTCACTTTTTACTTCAATAATGTTTTTGTGAGAGATCGGGTACATAGTATTGCTTGTATTATTTTGTCTGTCTGCAATCATCACGGCATCATCGCCGAAAAGTTCGTTTTTACAATAATATACTTTGAATCGTATACCATTGCTTCCAGATCCACCTGCATATAATCCGATAGAATCGACATTAAAAATACTTCCTTTGGTAGCTTTAACTCCGAATTGAATGTAGCGGTCATGTACGATGTCTATTTCTCCAGCAGGCCATGTTCTTCCTTCGATAATATTGCGTTGAGTTTTTGTTTCTCCATCAATGCGGTTATCTTCCCATATTGTCGTGCTTCCCGGCTTTGCATACCTATCGGTAAACATATTTTTAAATGTTTCGGGTAAGACGGTAATAGGACCTTCAGATATACTGTTTTCGTTTTTTGATAATTCCCAAAATGCTTTTGCTTTGATACCTCCTTCGAAAGAGACACATTCACCTTTTAAGGTGATGAATTTAGAGTTTTTCCCGTTACTTACTGTAATATTTCCTGTTGAAATACCTATATTTTCAGGTGCATATTTTACAAAAAATGGAGTAATGCTGAGGTTTCCATTTTCATAGGGTATGGTTATCTGCTGAGTATAGTTGCCGTCTTGCTCTTTTGATATACTGAATTCTGAGGGAACGGTTATTGTTACATTTCCGCTTACCGGATCTAAATCGATTCCACTTACCGAAAAGGAATGGATATTGACAGTGTTGGCATAACATTTCCCGAAATTATATTCAGAACTACTTAATATTAATTCGGGATCTGCATTCAGATATTCTGTTAGAATATTTTGTTTTATTAATTCTTGTACTGCTAAACGAGCATATAAAGTAGCTCCGTATTCTCCCAAATGTGTACCGTCTCCTACATTGTAAATGAGCTCTGTCGATTTGGTTTTTCCGTATTCTTCACAAACTTTTTTGGTAAGAGCTGTATGATCGACCAAAAGGCAATTCGTGTTTTCTGCAACTTTTTTCATGGCTGCGACATAGTCGAGTTCTTTTCCGTCCGAGCCCATACCGAGATTGTGGGCTCCTCGTGCTGTGATTGTTTTTCCGTCACTTTCAAAATAGTTACGTACGATAGGGGTGAATAATATAGGTGTAGCATTTAATTCTCTTACCTCCGTTACATATTTAGTCAGATATTCCGTGTAACTTTTCCAGGGATTAGTTCCTATTTCACCTTCTTCTCCGCCATCTTTTTCATCGTTATGTCCGAATTGAATAATAACATAATCTCCTTCTTTGATCTGAGGTTTCACAGTTGCCCAAAAACGATAATTATTGTTGTCGTCTTTGGCTTCATAAAAAGATTTGGAACTAGTTCCGCTTTTAGATCTGTTATTTACTGTCGCACCGTTTGTTACAAACTGCTGTAACATTTGTGCCCACCCTCTTTGTCCGTTCGGATTACTTTCCGTGTCCTCAGGTTTGCTCTCCATCGTAGAATCTCCGATGGTATGAATTGTAATTTCTTTAGGGAATGCAGACATGCAACAAAATAATAAACTTAATAGTAGATAAATTGAGTTTTTCATAAATGTTAGAATTATAATTATATGCAAAAATAAGTTTCGACTCTTTATTGAAATGTGGAATATTTGACGCTTTTGGTAGATATTGCCGATAGTTATAATAATATACGGCTTGGTCTGTAATCTATTTGAATTTAAATTTTACCTGGATGTTTTTTTGAGACCTGTTTTCAAAAGTGTTTTTACTGTTCCTTTATACGATGTGCAGAAATGGGGAAACAAGACCGAAAAAAGCCTCAAAAGATCGTATATATTTATCGGGAAATTTAAACGGGCTTTAGATGAACACTGAATTTATTTTGTAAATAATTGTTATTCTCTAATCTTTTTATTAAATTTGAAAACCAAGAGTTTGTTTAAATTTTGTTCAGATATTTTTGAAAGATGTTTTTCTATTCCTATTTAAGGAGGGGAGTACGAGCTGCATGATATATTAAAGCGGGAGAATAGTCCGAGAAGAAATTCAAAAAGTCAGAGTATATATAATGATGAAAAAATAAACAGACTCTAAAAGGAAAGGAGGGTATTATGTCCATATTGCTGAGAAATCTGTTTTGGGTGTGTTTTTTTCTTTTTGTTCCGCTATCTTTATTCCCTTTCCCGGAATCGGAATTGGTAGAATATAGGTCTGGCATAATCGAAGATGAAGATGTTATTGTCCTTCCTCAATTTCCGGGAGGAGAGGATGCTATGAAAAAATATTTGGTTATCGATGTATTGATGCCTGAAGGAAATACACCCGAATGGTTAGTCGATCGTATTCTTTATTCGATAGTGGTGACTGCTTCCGGAGAAATTTCCGATGTAAAATTGAAAACTCCGATATTTAAGTTGAAAGGACATATTTCTAAAGAAATTTTGGATAAAGCATATTGGTTGGTTAAAAACATGCCAAAATGGACTCCCGGTACACACAATGGGCTTCCGGAAGATATGGATTATATAGTTTGTGTAAAAATAAATCCGGTTTATCAAGAAGATAAAAAATAAGGGTGTGAGTTTCATTTGCTGAGAGTCTGTTTGAATTTTGCTCGAGTCAGATTTAAGAGTTTCTTTCTAGGATGTTTGTCTGATTTCATGAGGACGATAGCAAGTTGTCTGACGAGTGAAAACGCAAAGATGACCTGATTGTGTTTTTTTATTGGAAAATTTAGATAGGCTCTAAGTTGTATATAAAGGATAAATTTCGTATCGGTTATTTTTTCTGAAAATAATTTTAGAATTATTCTAATATTAGAAATATTCTAATTATATTTGTACCGCAGTTTAAAAATAAGTGTTGTTGATGAGGGTAAATGAAATCATAGAATTGTTTCAATCAAAAGGGGTAAAGGCGACACCTCAGCGTATATCTGTGTATGAAGCTTTGTTATCTCTTAAGCATCCTTCTGCAGAAGCAGTGCTTGAGAGGGTAAGAAGTATCTTACCGACTGTAACTGTCGCTACGGTTTATAATACGTTAGATTGTTTTGCAAAAGCTGGAGTGATAGAAAGAGTATTGACTGTTGACAATAAAATGTACTTCGATACGAATCTAAGCCGGCATTATCATTTATATAGTGAAGAAACTCATGAGATACGGGATTTTTATGATAATGAGTTGTCCGAATTGATTCGAACGTTTATCCAAAATAGAAAAATTCCCGGATTTGAGTTGAAGGATGTGAAAGTACAATTAATAGGAAATATAGAGAATTACTAATTAAATTAAAAACAAGATTATGGAAAAGAGTATTAAGGGAACAAAAACAGAACAAAATTTGTTAAAGTCATTTGCAGGAGAATCTCAGGCAAGAAGCCGATATACGTTCTTTGCAAGTGTGGCAAAAAAAGAAGGTTATGAACAAATTGCCGGAGTATTTATGGAAACGGCAGAACAGGAAAAAGAGCATGCAAAAAAATTCTTCAAATATCTTGAAGGAGGTATGGTCGAGATTACTGCATCTTATCCGGCCGGCGTTATTTCTACTACGGTTGAAAATCTGAAGGCTGCAGCCGACGGAGAAAATGAAGAATGGGCAGACTTGTATCCTGAATTCGCTCGGGTTGCCGAAGAAGAAGGTTTTCCTGCTATTGCGGTAACATTTAAGATGGTTGCTAAAGTAGAAGCCGAACATGAAGCTCGTTATCGTAAACTGTTGGCGAGAGTGGAAGCCGGAAAATTCTTTGAAGAAGATGAAGAAATAGAATGGCAATGCCGCAATTGCGGGTATGTACATAAAGGCAAGAAAGCTCCGGAAAAATGTCCGGCATGTACTCATCCGCAAGCCTATTTCGAGCGGAAAAAAAATAATTATTAATTATGTAAAGTATGAAAGAAAAGGAAAAGATTCAATTAACTACTCAAGCAGGTGTTCCTGTTGCGGATAATCAGAATATTCTGACTGCTGGAGAAAGAGGTCCTGCTTTGTTGCAAAATGTCTGGTATATGGAGAAGTTAGGGCATTTTAACCGAGAACGTATTCCAGAACGGGTAGTACATGCAAAAGGTTCAGGTGCGTACGGAAATTTGACCGTTACCGAAGATATAACCCGATATACGAAAGCTGCTCTATTTTCTGAGGTAGGTAAAAAAACAGATCTTTTCCTTCGCTTTTCTACTGTGGCCGGAGAACGAGGCGCAGCAGATACCGAACGGGATGTGCGCGGATTTGCTGTTAAGTTTTATACGGAGGAAGGGAATTGGGATTTGGTAGGAAACAATACTCCTGTATTTTTTATCAGAGACCCGTTAAAGTTCCCTGATTTTATCCATACACAGAAGAGAGATCCGAAAACTAATCTGCGTAGCAATACTGCCATGTGGGATTTTTGGAGTCTTTCTCCTGAAACTTTGCATCAGGTGATGATTTTGATGAGCGATCGGGGTATTCCTCAAGATTATCGTCACATGCATGGTTTCGGAAGCCATACTTATAGTTTTATTAATGCTGAAGGAGAGCGTTTTTGGGTGAAATTCCATTTTAAAAGTTTACAGGGCATTGCTAATTTCACCGATTCGGAAGCTGCCTCTATTGTTGCAAAGGATCGTGAACACTCGCAGCGAGACCTATTTGAAAATATTGCAAAAGGGAATTTCCCAAAATGGCGTTTTTGCATTCAGATAATGACAGAAGATGAGGCTCGTAACCGAAAAGAAAATCCGTTTGATTTGACGAAAGTGTGGAGTCAAAAAGAGTATCCTTTGATTGATGTCGGAATTCTTGAGTTGAACCGGAATCCGGAAAACTATTTTGCAGAAGTTGAGCAAGCAGCATTCAATCCGGCAAGCGTCGTTCCGGGAATTTCGTTTTCTCCGGATAAAATGTTGCAAGGACGTTTGTTCGCTTATGCTGATGCAGCACGTTATCGTTTAGGAGTGAATTCGGATACGATACCGGTAAATAAACCTATATGTCCTGTTCATAATTATCATCGTGACGGTTATATGCGTGTTGATGGAAATAATGGTGCTCGGGTTAATTATGAACCGAATAGTTTCGGAGGACCGACGGATGACAGAAAATTCAATGAACCTCCTTTGACTTTAGATGGAGATGCATGGAATTATGATAACCGGACGGATAAGGATTATTATTCTCAGCCCGGAGCATTATACAGGCTTGTGCCTGATGATGAAAAGTTACGGATTCATTCTAATGTAGCGGCGGCTATGCAAGGAGTTCCAGAAGAGATACAGATACGGGCTGTAGCTCGTTTTTATCAAGCTGATGAAAATTGTGGCAAAGGTATAGCCGAACAGCTCGCCATTTGTCTTGATTCGGTTTTGGATGAAGTTAAACGGCAAAAAGAGTTAGGTTATTGATGATATAATTAAGAGTGTTTGCGATTAAATCCGGACACTCTTTTTTTAATATTTTTTGAAATGGAGTTTTTAGAAGAGTATCATTTATTGGGATTGGTTATCGGGGTTTCTACTTTTTTAATTATAGGTTTGTTTCATCCTATAGTAGTGAAAGTTGAATATTATTGGGGAACTCGTTATTGGTGGGTATTTTTACTGTTAGGAATTTTGGGTGTGGCAGGTTCTTTGATAACGGATAATGTGTTGTTCGCTGCTTTGCTCGGAGTTTTTTCTTTTTCATCATTTTGGACTATAAAAGAGATATTTGAACAGGAAGAACGGGTACGGAAAGGATGGTTTCCTAAAAATCCGAATAGAGTGTATTCTTGGGATAATGAACCGAATAAAACGGAGTAATTGCCTTTTTATTATATTCGAATATCCCTAAACCGATTATTTTTTTTATAATTAACATCAGAAATTTTTTCAAGATGGCAAAAAAGATGTATCTTTAGGCGTTAATTAAGAAATCTGTTCAGGGAGAGGAAAATATGAAAGCTATAAAACTACTCGTTTTTACGTTGTTGGTATCTTGGGCTGTAGTTCAGGTATCTGCTCGTCAGGAGTCTGTTTATGGGCAAGATTTTTTCCGGACGACAAATTATATGCCTATGTCTGCTGAAGTCAATATGGTGCAAAATGATTTACCCGAAGATTCTGTTCAAATATATGCCAGTAATGGTTCTATTTATGTTCGCTCTTCCAAAAAAGTCAAAGTCAAAGTTTATACTATTGTAGGTAGTCTGGTAATGGAGACGTATGCTGGTCCTGGATTGTCTGAACTTCAGCCTAAATCAAGAGGACTTTATTTGGTAAGTGCCGGAGGTGTTACTCAAAGAGTGACAGTCTGATTTTAACTTCTGTTTTTTTAGTATTTATTGCTTGCTTCTTAATAAGTAAAAATAGAGTTTTTGCAAATTTTAGAGGCTGTCTAAATTTTATTCGAGTTAGATTTGAGAGTTTCTTTCGAGAATGTTTTTCTGATTTTATAAGGATGATAGCGGACTATTTGACAAGTGAAACCGGGGAAAAAAACATAAACGTGACCTAATAATATTTTTGTCGGAAAATTGAAACAGGTTCTTAAGTTTCAGAAGGTTTTAAAAATTCAGAAGTCTCTCTTTTGTCAAATCGACAAGAGAGAGACTTTACTATTTACTTATTTTACAGGAATCTTATCTATACGTCTTTGATGTCTTCCTCCTTCAAATTCTGTATTTAAGAATGTTTCAGCGATTTTTTCGGCTTCTTCGTTTTTTATAAATCTACCCGGCATTACGCAAATATTTGCATCATTATGAAGACGGGCAAGCTTTCCTATTTCTTCATTCCAGCAAAGGGCAGCTCTGATTTTTTGGTGTTTATTTAATGTCATGTTAATGCCGTTTCCACTCCCACAGAATGCAAATCCCGGGTAACACTCTCCTGATTCTACTGCATTAGCAAGAGGATGAGCAAAATCTGGATAATCGACACTTTCACAAGAAAATGTACCGAAATCTTTAATTTCGATTCCTTTTTCGATTAAAAACTGTTTGATAAATTGTTTCATTTCAAAACCTGCATGATCACTTGCAAGACCTACCGGAATATTTTTTTTGAGGATGCTCATAGCGAATAATAAGTATATATTTCTGTTACAAATGTAAACAAAAAAATGAGCTTTATGTTGGCCTAAAATGAAAATATTTATAGAGGTTACAAGCTCTTTTCCCGATTTTTTATTAGTTTAAATCGGTATTGGATACAGGAAGGTATTTCGTGACTATAATGCGTTACATACACTAAGGTTTTTCCCGGTCGTTCACAAAAATTTTCTATAATTTTTCTGACACGGCATTTGTTACTGATGTCCAGACCGTGTAAAGGCTCATCTAAAATTAATAGATCCGGGTCTTTTACGAAAGCTCGGGCTAACAATATCAATCGCTGTTCTCCCGAAGATAGAGTAAGAAAAGGTCTGTTATATAAAGCGTCGATTCCAAAAGTGTGCATCCAGGCCAGTGCAATATTTTCTTGTTCTGGGGAACATTTTCGATATAGTCCGATAGAATCGAAAAATCCAGAACCTACGATTTGTATAGCAGGAACATTTTCTGTGTAGTATAAATGCATTTCTGGCGATACATATCCGATCCTGTTTTTTATTTCCCAGATGCTTTCTCCAGAGCCACGTTTCCGATCGAACAAAAAAAGTGTATTTGCATAAGATTGAGGATTATCTGCATAAATAAGACTCAAGAGTGTAGATTTTCCTGCCCCGTTTTCTCCCAGTAGTACCCATTTTTCGCCGTTTTTTACTTCCCAGTCTAATCCCTTAAGTATTGGGTGTGATCCGTAAGAGATATTGATTTTCTCCATTCGAAATGTTACATTGTGTTCTGACTTTTTACGAGTAGGATCAGGAAGTCGTATTTGGTTGTGAACTTCAGGAAAGAGGTAATTTCTCAAATCTTTATTTTGTAAAAAATCATTGCGGGACATAGGATCATAGCAAATACGATTTCGGACAGGAAGAATATGAGTGATCATTTCTGGAATGTCGTCCGGATTGGATAGAAGCAGAATGACTTGAAGTTCTTTCATTTCGGACATTTGTGCTAACATTTCTGTTAACAAAATTCTGGAAGCCGCATCTAATCCGATGAAAGGATTGTCAAGAATCAGTATTTGTGGATGAGTAAGCAATGTTCTTATGATTAGAAATTTACGTAATTCTCCACTTGATAGATAGATAACTTTCTTATCTAACATTTCTTCTATTCGGAATTGAGTAAATAATTCCCGGATAGATATTTCATCAAAATTGTTCGATAATAGTTCTCTTATCGTCTGTATTCCTTCACTCTCGGAGGAATGCCACCGTTGTTGATAGAAGGTTGTACGGCTGTCTGTAATAGAATGAATGTCTTTGAAAGTAATAGTTTTTATTACGTCAGATGTTTTGCCGGGATAATTATTGATAATTTCTCCCTCTTTCAGAGCATATTTCCCTTGTAAAAGTCCGGCTATTATACTTTTTCCTGCACCGTTAGGACCTATAATCGCCCATTGTTCGTTTGGTTTTATACACCAGTTTAGTGCTTTTTTTAATCGTATTTCCGGTAAACGGGGAATAGGATTGTTAAAAACGATGCTTGTTTCTTTCATTTAAAATTCTGGTTATATTGTAATACAAAGGTATGAAAAAACGGTATGTTTTTACAAATGAGAATTGAAGATAATTATTTAAACAGGCTCTTAAAATCTACGATATTGCTAAGTTTCTGTACTTTATATAAAAAAGCATAATGTAAGATTATAATTTTAAGAAAACTATCGTGTGTTAAAACGTTTTGTTATAAATTTGTCCCGTTTATGACTTATGAATCGAATATATTTAGGTTTACTGTCAAACACATTGAGACTTTGCTTGTTATTAAGAATAGGTATTTATCGAATGTATGAAAGAGGTTCGGATGTTTATATGTATTATTCTGATATGGTCAGAAGGAGTTATAGTTTCGGCATCTGCTTGTTCGGCTTCCGAATCGTTTTTCTTGTCAGCTACCGATTCTGTGGAACAGACATCAGTTGTCATTGCAGAACCTTTTAATGCAGATACTGTTATCAGCTCGTCTTTGTCTTTGAGTTCAGATACGGCTGGGGTTAAAAAGAAACCTTCTTTTTTTCGTCGTTTTTTGAATTATTTTAATGATGCCAATAAACCGAAACCCCGTAAAAAGTTTGATTTCAGTATAATTGGAGGTCCTCATTATTCGAGCGATACTAAACTCGGACTCGGATTGGTTGCTGCCGGGCTTTATCAGGGTAAAGACTCTTTGATGCAGCCTTCGATGGTGTCTTTGTATGGGGATGTATCTACGACAGGATTTTATCTTTTAGGAGTAAAAGGAACTCATTTTTTTCCAAAAGATAAGTACCGTTTGTTATATAATTTGTATTTCTTCTCTTTCCCCGGATATTTTTGGGGGACGGGATATGAAGCCGGAAGTAATGATGATAATAAAGGAAGTTATAAGCGTATTCAGAATCAGGTCAAAATAGATTTCCTTTTTCGCTTGGCCAATAACCTTTATGCAGGACCTTTGGCAAGTTTCGACTATGTTGCAGGGTCGAATTTTAAAAAGCCCGAAACATTGAATGGGGCTGCTAAATCGACGCTATCGGTTGGAGTAGGTGGTTCGGTTTCCTATGATACGAGAGATTTTCAGACTAATTCGTATAAAGGAGTTTATTTGAAATTAGAGCAGAGCTTATCTCCCTGTTTTCTTGGGAATAAAAATGTTTTCTATACGACCGATTTATTAGCAGATATTTATCAGAAAGTATGGAAAGGAGGGATTTTGGCGATTGATATTCATGCTAAATTCACATTCGGAGATACCCCTTGGACCATGATGCCTAAACTGGGAGGTTCATTCCGTATGAGAGGATATTATGAAGGTCAGTACCGAGACAGAAATATCGGAGAAATTCAAGTAGAGCTCAGGCAACATATTTGGAAACGGAATGGAGTCGTCTTTTGGGTCGGAGCGGGAAACGTATTCCATAACTTCGACTCTTTCAGATGGTCTCATACATTACCGAATTATGGTCTTGGATATCGTTGGGAATTTAAAAAACGGGTTAATGTCCGTTTAGATTATGGTTTTGGAAAAGGACAGACGGGTTTTTTGTTTAATATAAATGAAGCATTTTAAGAAAAAAATATCGGATTGGTTAAGTAAACAGCAAAATTTATATATACTGTTTACGATCATATTGATGATACCGACTTGCCTTCTTTTATATACAGAAGAAATGAGTATAGCAATGCGAGTAGCATACTTTTTTCTGCCTTTGTCGGTCTATATGGGATTGCTTGCTATGCGGCAGAAGCCGGGAATCGTGTTGCTATGGCTTTCATTACTTTTGCTGCTCGGAGCTTTCCAGGAAGTGTTGCTTTATTTATTCGGAAACTCTATCATTGCTTCCGATATGTTTTTAAATTTGTTTACAACCAGTACTGGCGAAGCTTCCGAATTATTGGGTAATCTTATACCAGCGTTGATATTGGTCTTTTTTGTATTTTTCGGTGCGATTTATTTAGCATTTCATTCTGTTCGTATAGAAGACCGTTTGAATGCAAACGTCCGGAAAAAATCTATTATTATAGCAGCTTGCAGTTTGCTGATCGGTTCTATAGGGGGAGTGACGGCAAAAGTTCAAGAACCGGACGAGAACGTATTATTGAATATATATCCGGTTAATGTGTTTTATAATATGAAATTTGCCAGAGAAAGTTGGCATAAAAGTAAAAATTATAGAAAAACTTCAGAGGCATTTTCATTTCAGGCTAAATCTTTGCATCCCTCGAGCGATAAAGAAATTTATGTTTTGGTAATCGGGGAGACTTCTCGTTCGGATAATTGGAGTTTATATGGATATGAAAGAGAAACCAATCCTCGGTTGTCGAAAGAAAAATCGTTAGTTTGTTTTACCGATGTAGTTACGCAATGTAATGCAACACATAAAAGTGTACCATTGATCTTGTCGGCAGCATCGGCCGATAATTTTGAAATAATATACAGTCAGAAAAGTATTATTACGGCTTTTAAGGAAGCCGGTTTTAAAACGGCATTTTTGTCAAATCAAGTACCGAATAATACATTTACCGATTTTTTTTCACGAGAAGCTGATGTCGTAGAACTTTTGAGAGGTGATCCTTTAGCTATCAGCGATAATCCTTTGGATCATGATTTGCTGCCTTTGTTAGATAATTTTATAGCGAAAAGTGGCAGTAAACAATTTATCGTATTGCATACTTATGGGTCACATTTTAATTATCGCGATCGTTATTCTGGCAAGTTCAGAGTATTTGTTCCTGATAATAGTGCAAATCTTGAATATCGTCATCGTGATTTGTTAATTAATTCCTATGATAATTCGATTTTGAGTACCGATGACTTTTTGGCATCTGTTATCGATAAGCTGAGAAATACCGGAGCTGTGACATGTATGTTTTATCTTCCCGATCATGGTGAAGATATTATGGATGATGACCGGCATCGCTTTCTTCATGCTTCTCCGTGTCCGACATATTATCAATTGCATATTCCTTTATTGATCTGGTTTTCGGATGAGTATAACGATCGTTATCCCGAAGCAATGAGAAATGCTGCTTTGCATCGTTCAGCTCCTATATCTACAAGAGCCGCATTTCATACGATGCTCGATTTAGGAGGTATTACTACTGTTTATCTCGATTCGGTATTTTCAGTTGTGAGTAACGGTTTCTCTCCTCGTAGGAGAAGTTATTTGAATGATCATAATCTTCCGGAATCACTTGATAATTGTGGACTTAAAAAAGAAGATGAAGCAATGTTTAAAAAACGGGGGATGGTTTTTCCGTAGTTTTGTTAAATAAAAAGCAGTTTAACAATAAGGGCATTTTCTGTTTTGTTTCTTTAAAAAAGAGTGATTAGGCTTAGAAATAGTTGTCCTTTTAAAATTTTTATCTTAAATTTGAATCATTGAAAAACAAAAGAAACTGTAAAGAATGAATTATTTTTGTCGGAAGATCAACACGCTGGCCATTTTATTCATTACGGTGCTTTCTCTTTCTGTAATACCTGTTTATGCCCAGTCGCAGAAAGAAGTATCTGATATATCAAAAGGTAAGCTGACGCAAACTTGGCTTTCAAAGGATATGCAGGAGTTATTGCCTTCGCTTTCTGTAGATTCGGGACAGTCTGTTGTGGATCATTTACTTGAGTATGCTTTTCAATTTAAGGGACGTCCTTATTGCAGAGGAAGTAAAGGTCCGTCGAGTTTTGATTGTTCGGGTTTTACGCATTATGTGTTTAAAAAAATCGCGTTAAAATTGAATGCGTCTTCGGCAGCCCAGTATTTGCAAGGGACATCTGTTGATAAGGAGGATATCCGGCGGGGAGATCTTGTGTTTTTTAAGGGGCGCAATAGCACTTCTTCACGAGTAGGACATGTGGGCTTGGTATCAGAAGTTCTACCCGGAGGGAAATTTAAATTTATACACGCTTCTTGTTCGAAAGGAATCTGTGAAGAATCGAGTGATGCCCTTTATTATGCCAAACGTTATGTAGGAGCGAAGAGAGTGATTGAAAGTGACCATTCTTCGGTTTTATTAAAAGAATAGACTAACGACTATATATATGAAGATAGAAGCAGGACAGACCTTGTTTGAAAGGTTTGTCCTGTTTGTTTTAAAAATAGTTTTTTCTTATTTCATGTTATTATCTAAAAAACTATAAACAATTATTTCGTTTTCAATTTAATTATATACATTTGTGATCGATATATTAATATTTATATCCTTGATTTTGTGTTGAATTGATACAATTTTTTATAATTGTTCATCCAGCGAAGCATATAAATTTTCTTGATTCTAAATAGTATCGGATGCCCATAAAGAACGATTGTATCGTTTTCGGAAAATAGAATGATAATTAAATAACATATATGTATGAAAAGAACCTTTGTAGGATTATTGTTAGCTGTATATATAGGAGGTTTGGTGCAACCGGTAAAAGCTCAGACAAAAGATAATTTGAAAGGTGAAATATCCTTATCCGGAGCTTTTGCTTTATATCCTATGGTGGTTAAATGGGCAGAAGAATTTAAAAAAATACACCCGAATGTGCGTATTGATATTTCTGGAGGTGGTGCTGGAAAAGGAATGACGGATGCTTTAGCTAAAGTCGTCGATCTCGGAATGGTTTCCAGAGATGTTCATGATGTCGAATTAAAAAAAGGGGCGGTAGCTTTTGCTGTTGTTAAAGATGCGGTAGTACCTACCGTCAATGCGGCTAATCCTTTAATTCGGGATATTAAAGCTAAAGGACTTAAACGTGATGCGGCCTTGAATTTGTGGAGTGGAAAATATAAGACATGGGGAAATGTGTTGGGTACTGTTTCCAAAGTACCTGTGCATGTTTATACTCGTTCTGATGCTTGCGGAGCAGCGGAGACTTGGGCTGCTTGGTTTGGAAAAAGACAAGAAGACCTTGAGGGGACGGCAGTGTTTGGAGATCCGGGCGTGGCTTCGGCCGTACAAAAAGATAAGGTTGGAATAGGATTCAATAATATAGCTTATGCTTACGACCAGAAAACGAGGCGACCTTATGCCGGACTTGCCATTATTCCGTTGGATGTCAATGGGAACGGGAAAATAGATCCGGAAGAAAATTTTTATGATAACAGTTTGTCGCTGATTAAAGCTATAGTTAGCGGAAAATATCCTTCTCCTCCTGCACGAAATCTGTTTTTGGTTTCTAACGGAGTACCAAAAAAGCCTGAGGTTGTTGAATTTATAAAATATATATTGTCTGAAGGTCAGAAGTATGCTAATGCTACTGGATATATAGGCTTGTCTAAAACGACGATTAATCAGGAGCTCGCTAAACTGAAAAAATAGAATGATGGCTATTTCTTTATTGAGAAAAAGATTATTTAAAGATAAAATGACAAAATCGTTTATGTTTATATTGACGATTTTGTCATTGCTTGTATTAGTCTTTATGGGAGTGGGGCTTTATATGAAGTCTCGGATGATATTGAATGAACATTCTTTATGGGATTTATTAACCAATGCCGATTGGAAACCTTTAAGCGGAGAATTCGGTTTTCTTCCATTCATTATAGGTACTTTAGCCGTGACGGCACTTTCTATACTCATTGCATTGCCTATTTCTTTACTATCGGCAATTTATCTTTCCGAATATGCTCATTCTTGGACAAAACGGGTCGTTTTTCCTGTATTGGATATTTTAGCGGGGATTCCCTCTGTGGTATTTGGTGTGTGGGGCACATTGATTATCGTACCTTGGATTGCAGATAAGTTAGGACCTCATTTTGTAGAATATACCAGCGGTTATACCGTATTGGCCAGCGGGATAGTGCTTGGGGTGATGATATTGCCCATTTTGGTAAGTCTTTTCATCGAGATATTTACTATTGTCCCTCAGGATTATAGGGATGCGGCAGCATCTTTAGGTGCGACAAAGTGGCAAATATCGACTAAAGTAATTCTCCGAAAGTCGATGCCGGGAATAATTGCAGCTGTCGTATTGGCTATTTCAAAGGCATTTGGTGAGACGATCGCAGTATTGATGGTTTGTGGGAATTATGCAGAGATTCCGCATTCCCTTTTTGATCCGTGTTACCCTCTTCCGGCTCTTATCGCTAATAATTATGGAGAGATGTTGTCGTTGCCTTTGTATGAGTCGGCATTGATGTTCGCTGCATTTATTTTGTTTTTTATCATTTTGGTATTCAATTTAGCGTCACGAATGATGTTGCAGCATGTCGAGAAAAAATTTAAGTTGTAAGGGGAGGACTAAAATGAAAATGAAATTTGTTGTAGAGAAGATATTTTATGTTTTGATGGTGCTCTCTTTATTATTGGTTTTTGCATTTTTAGGGAGTATTCTGATAACGATTATTAAGAACGGATGGCCGGCTATGTCTTGGGATATGGTGACGAAATTGCCGGGTGGAGGTTTTTATATAGGGAAAGAAGGAGGAGTCTTGAATGCTATTGCGGGTTCTGTGTATATTGTCGGGGCTTCTACTGTATTAGGCTTGTGCATCAGTATTCCGATAGTATTTTTTGTCAATATTTATTTGAAGAAAGATTCGAAGTTGGCAAATTTGACACGTTTATCCTTTGATGTATTATATGGAATTCCGTCCATTGTGTATGGTGCATTTGCATTTACGATTATGATTTTTTTCGGATTACGAACTTCTTTATTAGGAGGTATTATTGTAATAACGTTGTTGATTATCCCTATATTTGTCCGGTCGATGGATGAAGTTGCCAGACAGTTGCCTAAAGAATTGCTTGATGCTACATATTCGCTTGGTGCGACTCGGTTAGAAGCTATTAAAGTCGCCATACGACAAATTGCTCCGGGAATTGCGACAGCGACATTGCTTTCTGTCGGTCGAGCTATCGGTGATGCTGCCGGAGTCATGTTTACTGCAGGTTTTACCGATAGCATACCTACTTCGTTGAATCAACCGGCAGCAACTCTTCCGCTTTCTATATTTTTTCAATTGAGCAGCCCTACTCCGGAAGTGCGGGAACGGGCTTATGCTGCAGCTCTTTTGTTAACTATTATCGTATTGATATTAAGTATTATAGGTCGGATGATTACTTATAGATTCTCAAAAAATAAAATAAAATAATGGAGAAAGACAGTTCTAAGTTTACAAATGCTTTTAATCGTTTTGAAGAGTGGCGCAATAATGTTAGTAAAACCGTTTCTGGAAAAATCGATGAAGAGTTGGATTTAGGATCGGATACGAAAAAAGATGCTACGATCGATATAGAAAAATTGAATATTTATATCCAGAATAATCATATTCTGAAAGATATAAGTTTACAGCTACATGATAAAAAGATTACTTGTATTATAGGTCCTTCGGGTTGTGGAAAAACGACATTGTTGAAAAGTATTAACAGAATGATAGATACGACCGAACATGTGCGCGTGGAAGGACGTGTTCTGGTAGATGGAGAGGATATTTATGATAAAAAAGCTGAGATTACGCATATTCGTAAAAAGATAGGTTTACTTTCTCAGCGTCCTACGCCGTTGCCTATGTCTATTTATGATAATATTACGTTCGGTTGTCGGATACATGGCATAAGAAATAAGAAAACTTTGGATAAGACCGTAGAAAAATACCTTCGTGCTACCGGCTTGTGGGATGAAGTAAAAGATCGTTTACATACTCCTGCTTCTGCTCTTTCTATCGGACAGCAACAGCGTTTGTGTCTGGCAAGAGGTTTGGCTGTCGAACCACAATTTATTTTAGCAGATGAATCGACGTCCGCCCTTGATCCTATTTCCAGTAAAAATATAGAAGATCTGTTTATGAAATTACGTGAGCGTTATGGAATTATTATGGTAACGCATACATTGCGTCAAGCTTTGCGTATTGCTGATTATGTAATATTTATGTATATGGGAGAAATGATAGAACAAGGAACTGCAGATGAATTGTTCAATCATCCAAAACATGATTTGACCAAACAATATTTAAGTGGAGTGTTCAGTTAAAAACCGATATAGCCTTATTTACCCATATCGGTTATTGTGATATTTATTTGCATTTGATGTCAGAACGGATATCCGATAGCCAAATGGAATCCCAGGCTGTTTTTGAAACTGGATAAATTGTAGTATCCTTTTTTATCGGGATTGGGATAAGGAGTATGCAATCCTATACCGAGATCGGCCCGTAATACGATATAACTGATGTCATAACGGAGTCCGAATCCAGTACCTAAAGCAATATCTTTTCCGAAACTTTTTAATGTTAGTTTTCCTCCGGGACGTTGCGGATCTTCTTTTAATAACCAGATATTTCCTGCGTCCATGAATATAGCTCCATGCAGATCACCTATAATCTTAAACCGAAATTCTATATTGGCTTCTAACTTAAAATCTCCGGTTTGGTCGAAATAAGCATTGGGATTATCCTGTGGCGGTCGATAACTACCCGGTCCTAATGTTCGTATTGTGAAAGCCCTGATACTATTTGCTCCGCCGATATAGAACTGTTCGCTGTACGGCATTACTTTTGAGTTCCCATAAGCATGTCCTGCTCCTACAAGGAAACGGGATGCCAGCCAGTTATCTCCCCATAGGCGGCGATAATATTTCAATTCGGTACTTCCTTTTACGAATTGAGAAAATTGGTTGCCGAACAGATGTTTTTCACCTTTGTCTCCTAATAACCCCATTACTCCGGCAAGTATATTTCCGGCCTGTGTTCCGCTTGTTTGCCATAAGATACGATTATTGCCTTTTCTTCCGAACGATTTATTGAATGTGTAGGTATAACTTATTGTCGGGATAAATTGATTTCTGAAACTCATGGCTATTGCCGGATTTTTGTCCATGGTTTCATCAAAGTTCTTAGTAGTATTCAGCAACTTGTTATAGGTTAGTTTTAAAATAGTCAGATTATGATAACTGACGTCAGACGTCTGAAATTCATATCCGCTCGATGCATTGAATGAAATCATTCGGAAAAAATGAGGTCTGTTCATCAAATCTGTACCTAATAGGAAATTGGTACGTGCACCGTATTTACGGGGACGAGGAATAAATTTAGGAACTAATAATCGGGGAAATGATAGGTTTGCATTCAGACCTATTTCATAGGAGTTTAAAAGAGACGATTTAGATCCGCTTTGTTTTTTCCCGGTTTGCCATTCGTATGATCCGTTCAATTTTACACTTAAAATTTCTCCGCCTCTGAAGATATTTTTATGGTTTACTCCGAAAGTCATTCCCGGACCGATGAAACTGTTCGATTTAGAAGAAACGTCTATTTCGAATTCCGATTCGAGAGGTATGTCCATAGCTCCGTCTATTTGTACATTGAGAGAGTCTGCTCCTCGTAAGGAATCTATGGGCGTAACATTTAGATTTATATACCGGAATATACCCAGCCTGCTCAAGTTGGTTTGAGATTGGTCTTGTTCGTTTACAGAATATATCTGTCCCGGACGTAAAGTTATATTTGACGGCATGATAGATTGCTTGACTCTTAACGGTTTCTGATATGCCATTTTCATATCTTTATAATATATGGTGTCCCAGATGCCTTTCCCGGTAGAATTTTGTAATGAAATATCTATATTGCCTACGGTATAAGCTTTTAGAGCCATTGCCGGAATACCCTTTTTTATAATCATTCGAAGGTTGACTTTCAAATGTTCTTGTGTCGTATCTGCCAGATACTCTATGTATTCGGGACGAAAATAGTAGTATCCGTTGTTTCGTGCGAGAGTAGCGATTCTCGTTCGTTCTGCCGACAGGGAGTCGGCATTATACTGAGCTCCGACTCGTAGTAAAGATTGGGCTTTGGTACTGTCAATCAATTGTGTAATTCCATCTGTCGGCTTCGGATATGAAATACTGTCATAGGTCCATGCTTGCGGAATTTTTACAAAATAGTTGATTTTCGCTTTTTTCTTGTTTTTTTTATTATAAAGTAAAGAATAACTGGCTTCAGCTCCGAAATATCCGTAATTTGCTAAGATGTCTTCGACTACTTTAACGCGCAATTCGGGCTGTACTCCGGATATGAGTACCGGTTCTTTAGCGAATTTATTATAAAACCAATGCTTGAATCCTTTATTTTTTTTAGGGACAAAATTGTTATAAACCCATAATCCGAAAGGAAACGGGGTACGGTAATAAGGACTGTATAACGGATTGTTGGGAGGTACGGATAAAGGGTCTTTTACGGCAGAAATTACATCTCCATCGACTTTGACGCCCTCTATCGGTTCTATTTTCATTTTTTTTACTCCGGTATAAAGAATCTCTCCTTCTCCCAATCGTTTCGTCGTAGAGCAACCGGTTATGAAGACTATTCCCGATAATATAATAATTATGTTCGCTATATATTTTTTCATTATTTTGTCACTTTTTTCTCTTTACGGCTGCTTAATCGGAAAAGTTCCGACAGTTTGAGTAATTTTTTCCTGACAACGAACCCGACGCCGGTTTGTGTCACTTCACCCTCTAAAATGCTTTCATAACCTGTATGTCTGAAAATTTTGATAAGCATGTTATCTCTTTTGTCGAGTCTGTATTCTAAGGAAATATCATCGACAAGATTTTCTTTCAGATTTTCGTCTGCTGCGGCATCCGGACTGAAACTTCCACCGATAATTACTTTGAAACGATCGTTGAATAGAGTTTTAGAAACTTTATACGAATAGTCGGTTCGTGTCCCTTGTCCTCCGTTCATCGTATCATCGTAGCTATCGATTCCGAAACTTACATCGATATTTTTCAGATTGTTTTGAGCCCATTGATTCAGTTCTTTCTGTATGAATGAATTTAGAGGATTACCCGATGTCAGGCTTGATGATGTCGATGTACCGGGTCCGCTATATGTATTGTAGATAAGCAGATTCATGGCTTGAGTAGCTCTTTGTTCTGCAGTCATAGCAGTGAGTTCGTTTTGAATAGTCAGGTCTTCCGGAGCGGAAACATTGAATGTGATAGCGAGATTTTCGAGCGTATTTTTGATATTGATAATGACATTAAAGGTAACCGGACGACTATTGTTGTCGTTTTCTGTGACTGAAATCCTCAGAGGCTCTATTGCTGTGATATTCATGCTGGGGTCGGCTATATCTCCGCTCCATGAGACGAAGCTGCCTTGCTGTATATTGAATAACTTTTCCGAAATAATCGGTGGATTGTATCTGACAGTACCCCCTGTCAATTCGTATTTTCCTGTAAAACGACTGTCTCCGAGAGTATTCATTGTATAAGTAAGATTTCCTCCGCCTTTGAGATCGATGCGATTCTTTCCGTCGGCAGAGAGATTTACTGCCATTTTTACTTCGTTGGCGATATCTACATTCATGAGAATGTCCATCCCGCTTATTTTAGCAGCAGTTACAGAAAGTGTGTCGGCTAAAGCCGTGCTATCATTGAAAGATACGAATGTGACCATGTTGGTATTAGCTTGTTGTTTAAGTTCCAATGGAGAATCTCTCATGACATAAGTCACCTCCGTTCCGTTTAATAATCCTATGTTTCCTCGTAATTTCAGCTCATCGATAGCACCTTTGACAGAAATATCCAAATCAGCATTTGCCTTACCGTATAACATTGTTTTGTTATTCTTGGGAACATTGATCATTTGAAAATCAGAACCTTTTATTGTAATATCCGTCATTATCTTTGAAAAGTCCCGTAAATTTAAATCTCCGTTTATCGTAAGTGGTTGTTTATTCGGTCCGTTTATAGCATAATTATTCAATATGACATCGTTCTCTATAATTTCTATTTTTTTGTCGGATAGTCCGAATGAAGTTCCGATCATCGGAACAGATATAGATGTGTTTGCAAATTGCAGATATCCGGATGCTATAGGAGCATCTGTTTTTCCAGAGATATCTACTTCTCCGTTAAGTGCTCCATCGATCTTTGATACATCTGCAGGTAAAAAAGGATTGGCTATTGCAAGAGGTAATGATAATAGCTGTAGTTTTAGTTGTATGGCGTTTGTACTATCCGGTTGGTAATATCCTTTGACGGCAAGCGCTTCTTTTTGATCTACCAATAGACCTAATCGTACTTGTTGCCTGTTTTCGTCGTTGAGCCTGTATCGCATGTTCAGATCGATGTTGCCGACTCGCTGTTTGTCATATAATAATTCTGCAATGGAGATATCTCCGGATACGTTAACTTGCTCTTTCGGAAAATCGAGAACCAAGTCGGTCGATAGAGTTCCGGCAACCGGTGGAGCTAAAGGCCAAGAGCTGAGCAATGACGCTATATCAAGTCCTTTCATATTGATATTTAATGCTCCCGGTCTGCCACGACGGGTAGTTGCAGATTGTAAAGAAATGCGTTGTTCTCCGTTCTCCATGTTGATATTGGCAGCCATGTGTTTATCGAAGTAATAATCGAAATAGTTATTTTCATTTAGCGTCCATGTCGAAAATCCCAATATGGGATCGGTCGGGGTAAATGTAATGTGCACTAAAGAATCTTGCATGTAGGCATCGCATCCGAAACGGAATCCTTGTTCTGATTGTCGGTTCCGTTGCAAACATCTTAAACGCAGATGATTGTCGGTTATATATCCATTGAATCCCAAAGATGCGACCTGATCCAGATTTCCCGGTTTGTTTCCGATATGCAATCCGTACAATAACCGTGCACTGTCCTGTCGAGCTTTAAATGAAATCGTATCTAAATTGATACCTCCGGTAGTTAGTTTATCGATGAATGCCGACAGACTGAACGGTTTATCTTCGAGAATAGAAATATTCATATTTGCAGAATTCATTTGAATACCATATCTTTCTAAATAATTATTGAGAATTTTATCAGATTTGATATCGGCCTTTAATTCCAATCGAGGAAGATTTTTTTGTAAGGTTTCTATATCTATACTTTGTCTTTCGATCTGTTTTGAAATAAGCTGGCTTGTTTCATCTATCCGTTTTAAAAATTCGTCTAAACCAGAAGGAGATGAGAAAGAAATATAAATATCGGGAGTTTTGAAATTAACTTGCATTTTGTCATTTAACAATTCACCTTGTAATGCGAGACTTTTAAATTCTCCGTTTATTTGATCTGTCTTTATTTGCAGATTGTGAAGTTCGGTATCTAAAGTATATTCACCTTTGGAATTTCCGCTACCGGAGATATTTAATTGTGTCGAGACGCAGAGAGGAGTATCGGTAAATCCCATTTGCCATGTATTGATGTTTTCTATTTCTCCGATGATATAAGCTTTGTATTCTTCGGGAGATAAGTTCCCAGATATGTCCATGTGGAGATTTAAAGCTTCGGAGCTACTGGATAGAACACCTTTTAGAATACCGTCTTTTAGATGTAACGTCGTGGTAAGGTCGGTATAATCATATTTTTTATAATCGAACCGATCTATCGTGAGAGCTATGTCTGTATAGGTTTTAGCAGATAGAGGATCGAAGCCCTTTCCTTCCCCTTTTAAATGCATACTTAAACATCCCAAAGAATCTTTCGGTAAAAATGAATTTATGGGGAATTGAGACACGTCCATGTCTATTTTGTATGCTTCTGAAGCAAGATTGACTTGCCCGTTAGCAGAAAGATTCCCATCTCCGACTTTCAATAAAATAGATGGAGAATATTGTTTCCCATTCATGCGTATCGATCCGTTGCATGTTATTCCGTTAGGGATATCTATCTGATCGTTCAGTTCTTTTGGTAAGATGTTTTTAACAAAAGAGCTATGTACAAGAGTACTTTGCCAAGAAAATATTCCATTTAACTTGTCAGAATTTATAATTTCATTCATTGTACCTTTTCCGGAAAAGAGGAATCGATCGGGTAATGTTAAAATAAATTGTTTTATATCTAATTCCCCTAATGATCCTGTTATATGGGTGTTGGCTTTTAAGGTTTCTATCGGTAATAAAGCTATTTCTTTTTGTAAATCGGGATACAAGGCATAAATATCTTGCATGGCAACTCGTAAAGAAAGCAATGCGGAAATAGGACTTTCGTTTTTTTGTTCGATTATATCGCTTCCTACTTTTATATCGGCATCTATTTGGGAAAGAAGAGTTTTCAAATTGAATCCTGTTAATGAGATTTGTTCAGAATTCATCTCGAAGTCTCCCTGCGTTCGTAAAACCGATAATCCGGAACGTTCGGTAAATGCCAACTGTTGTAATTTGAGTTTTATTTCACTTCCCTTATTATAAAAAGAGTTTACAGCAAGGTTTAGTTCCGATAATTGAATATAGTCGGGGTCTAATCCTTGTTGGGGAATATGATGCATGAGACCGTATATACCTGAGCTATTTTGTAATTTTAAAGATTGCACATCGATTGTCCACGGGAGCGATGTGGTTGTATCTGTTTCTGCCGTTTGGGGTTGGAGGGTAGATACTGATGTCGTATCGTTCAGATAGCTGAACCCGGCTTCAGATATTATGACCGATTCTACTCCTACAAACTGTTTTCCTAAATCAACGATGCCTTTTTTTAGTAAAGCTGATGCGACTTTAACTTGCAAATCGCTTGTTTGAGGCGATGTAGTCATGCCGAAAGCAATATTTTCTAATTGCAGTTGTTTTATATCGAGTATCCATAGAATAGGATTCGATTCGCTGTTTGTAGTATCGGGTTCGCTTTCTCCTAAATCTAATGATACAGTTCCGTTTCGAAGTTCTATATTCGGAATTTCAACCCGTTCATTTCCAAGATCTACCGGTTTTGCATTGAGTGCTAATAATCCGA
Source organism: uncultured Coprobacter sp. (assembly GCF_947855755.1). NCBI lineage: Bacteria > Pseudomonadati > Bacteroidota > Bacteroidia > Bacteroidales > Barnesiellaceae > Coprobacter > uncultured Coprobacter sp. Next base: position 12,966 of record NZ_CANUAR010000007.1, on the reverse strand, counting down.
GATCGCCTTTCAAGTCGAGCTGTGAAGTCGAGTCATTATAATGAAAGTGAGTATTTTGGAATGAAAATCTTTCTATTTGGATTTTTTTTTGTAATAAATGCCGGAAATTTACATCAAGTTGCAGATTATCGCAATATAACATGGTATCACCTTCGGCCGTGATAATTTTGCTGTTGTCCAGAACCAAATTTAACGGAAATTTGAGACGTATGCGTTCGACAGCGATACTCATGTTTAGTTGTTCCGAAGCATACGTTGTTGCCAGATCTTTCGCCCAGCTTTGTATTGCCGGAATATATAGTGTAAAAGGCAATATTAGTAAAGTCAGGAATAATATTCCTATGGATATAAAGCAATATTTAAGAATTTTCTTCATTTCGTATTTTCGGATTCAGGTCGTTTAAAATGAATCATGCTATAAAAATAAATATTATTGCTTAAAAAGCGGTTATATTTACTGTGATTATTCAAAAAACACCTCTCTTTTGTTTATAAGATATAAACATTCTATCCTTTATTTTGTTTTTAATAAACGTTGAAACATAAAATACGATAGATATGAAAAAATTGATGATGCTCATGGTTTTTCTGGCAAGTGCAGTGTTGACCTTTTCAGCTACGAAAGGTTCGGAAAAACCGATTCCTTTTGAAAAGTTGCCGAAAATGGCTCAAGAGTTTATTCATACCCATTTTAAAGGGGTAAAGGTTGTTAAATGTGAAGTTGAATCTCCTTGGACGCAATTCGATGTGCGAATGGCTAACGGTTATGAACTGGAATTTGACCGGGCTGGGAACTGGATTGAAGTTCAGAAAGAAAAAGGTGGTATTTCTTTATCGATATTAGGAATTCTACCTCAGCGTTCTTACAGTTATTTGCAATCGAATTATTCAGGTGTTTCTGTGGAGAAGATTGAACGTCAGAAAAAAGGTTTTAAAGTAAGCCTTAATACACAACCCGAAGAGACAGAGATACATTTTAGTAAGGATGGGAGATTTTTGAGTAAAAAGGTTGATTGATTTTTGTATATGAAGATTTAAGGATTTCATTCGAAGATGTTTTCTTGTTTTTATAGTATGATAGCGGGTTATCAATAATAAAAACAGATCGAAAGAGGACACAAGATATAGTTGAATTTCCTGTATCGGAAAATTTAGGTCCTTAGAAAAAGAGAAGAACAGCCGGAAAGTTATATATCGGCTGTTCTTTTTATTTTAAAATTTATCTGGATTTTCGAAATTAATATTTTCGACAATTCCTTTTTATTATTTATTCTGAGCTTCTGTAATGGTTTCTACTAAGCTATTGAGGTAAACTTCTATATCGGTATATCCCGAACTTAAAGTGTGAGCATTAGGGTTATTGTAACTATTCGGATTCAGGCCTACTTTCTTTTCCCATTCATCGGGCATACCGTCACCGTCTGTATCAACTGGAGGCTCGGTACTGTTTAGTGTCGGCCAGCCACCTACCGTTTCTTGTGAATCTATTATACCCGGATAATTAGCTCCGCTATAAGTAGCTGTTCCATTCTTTACTTCGTTGACAATTCTTTTGTCGACAGCGTCACGAACTAAAGAACATCCGGCATATTCGCATACACGGGTGTATGCATTTTCTGCCGAATGAGTAGTGACTTCGGTGGCATCTCCCATATCGGTAAACATGACAGAGGATTTGATAGAGGAAATTGTTCCACCCGGAAGCGGATGGTTTCTTTCATCGGGATGTACGCCGATCCAGTTGTCATTGCATACGTTATTCGCTTCTTGAGCCGTCGATGTAGTTGCTCCCATGTAGTTCCCGTTGATGTAAAATGTACCCCATTGACCGCTCATTTGCCCGTTACTGTATTCCCCTAAATCAGCATTCGGTGCAAATATTCGGTATTTTACGGTCGTAGAACTTTTTTCGGTAGCAGGTCCTGGTTTATAATAATTGTTTACCAGATTATAAGATCCGCCTTCTCCGGCATAACTGCTGTTCCCTCTCCAGTTATAAATAACGTTATTTCTGAAATCGACCTTTTCAAGATCGGGGAGGGCAGACATCCGGCTACCGTTGAAACGAGGATTACGGCTGTCATGGTGCGCTAACAAGTTATGATGAAACGATGCGTTTTTACCTCCCCATATTCCTCCGTATCCATGAGCTTCCTTGCTGTGTAGTGAAAGTCTGAGGCTTTCCGAAATCAAACACCATTGCATTGTGAAGTTGGTATTGTCATAAAATGAGGCGCATTCATCTACGCACCAACTGACAGAACAATGGTCTATCATGATGTTTTTTCTTTTCGTTCCCCCGAAAGCATCCGCCCCGTCGGCATAAGTAGGGTCTATTTTCCCTGCTGCAATATCCTCTTTCATTTGGGCATCACCTAATCTGAATCTCATGTAACGGATAATTACATTATCGGCTTTTATCATTACCGGATATCCGGCAAGGCATATTCCATCACCCGGAGCTGTTTGTCCGGCTATGGTTACGTCTCCGTTTTCGATAGATAGTTCTTTTTTAAGTTTGATTGTTCCCGATACTTTGAAAATGATAATGCGAGGTTCGTTTCGAGACAAAGCATACCTTAAGGTAGTGTTGTCGCTGAGTTCATCATTAAGCGAAGTGACATAGTATATTTTTCCTCCTCTTCCTCCTGTCGTGTTACGTCCAGCTCCTTCTGCACCGGGAAAAGCGTATGCTGTTTCTTGTATTTGTGTATTGCCGTTGCCATTCCCCGATGTGCCCATATTACCTCCGGCGGAAAATGTTTCGTTATCTTTTCCGCAGGAAATGAAACATATCGATGCACACAGCAAAATTCCGGATAAAGTCATTTTTCTTGTTTTCATAGTTTTTTGTATGGTGTAATATTTTTATTGCTATATTATATTTTGAAACACTACAAATTTAGTCCGGAGTTTTTTGTGATGAGAGGATTAATTGACATAATTGTGCCCATTTTTTCCACATAAGCGGATTTTTTGTTTTTATATAAGAAAGGTTGTTATGTTGAACGAATTATAAGACAGTCAGTTAAAGGTTGTATGTTTTGTAGTTTGTCTTAATTTTCCTTGGAACGGTGCTGAGAGTTCTTTTTGAGGATATTATTTGTTTTTCATGAAATTACTGGAGAGAGAAGAATGGAAAAGAAAAATACGATATAGGACATGCTACTTGCCAGATAATATGTGGGGTATAGTAATATGCAAATTTGATATCTTCCTTTCTCGATATGGAGAGGGGAAATAGGAATTATTATATAAAAAATACAAGAAGCTGAACTCTAAAATCTGTTTTGAGAATTCAGCCTCTTGTATTATTATGAAATATTGAATTAGTTATTTTCGGGACGTAATTTACGCACTACCATACCGGCTTGCCACATCTCACTTTCACGAAGTTCTTTCAATTCTTGATTTAATCCTTCGCGATAGTTCGGTTTACTATTGGTATCGATAGAGCGTTGAGCTTCATTCCCTTTAGCAACTTCGCTATATAATTCTTCAAAAACAGGTTTAGTTGCATCTCGGAATTTTTTCCACCAATCAAGAGCTCCTCGTTGGGCTGTGGTAGAGCAGTTGGCATACATCCAGTCCATTCCGTTTTCTGCGATTAACGGCATCAAAGACTGTGTAAGTTCTTCTATCGTTTCATTGAAAGCTTCTGATGGGGTATGCCCGTTTGCCCGCAATACATCATACTGTGCTGCAAAGATACCTTGAATAGCTCCCATCAGAGTACCGCGTTCTCCGGTTAAGTCGGAATATACTTCGCGTTTGAAAGTTGTTTCAAATAGGTAACCTGAACCGACTCCGATTCCTAATGCAATGACTTTTTCTTTAGCTTTTCCGCTTGCATCTTGAAATACGGCATAGCTTGAATTAAGACCACGTCCTTGAAGGAACATACGACGTAAGCTGGTTCCAGAGCCTTTCGGAGCAATGAGGATTACATCTATATCGGCAGGAGGAATGATTCCTGTACGTTCTTTGTATGTGATGGCGAATCCGTGTGAAAAGTAGAGTGTTTTGCCTGCGGTAAGATGTTTTTTTACTTTAGGCCATACTTCGATTTGTGCCGCATCAGAAAGCAAATATTGGATAATGGTCGCTTTTTCACAGGCTTCTTCAATATCGAACAATGTTTCTCCGGGAACCCATCCGTCCGCAACAGCTTTATCCCAAGTTTTGGAATCTTTGCGCTGTCCCACAATTACGTTAAATCCGTTGTCTCGAAGGTTAAGACTTTGTCCCGGACCTTGAACGCCGTATCCGATAACAGCTATGGTTTCATTTTTTAAAACTTCTCTCGCTTTTTCCAAAGGAAATTCTTCGCGGGTTACAACATTTTCTTCAACACCGCCAAAATTCATGATTGCCATAATGTTTTAATTTATAAAGTAGTTAAAAAATATATTTATACAATCCAAAAAAAAGTCCGTATATATATTCTCTTTTTAATTGCGCTCTGAAAATTCTATTTTTCCTCTACATACGGTCTCTCCGTTGCTGTTTCGTATTTCCGATGTATAGACATTTTTTGAAAGTTGTTCACGATAAAAGCTCAACTTGTCACCATAACGGGCTTCATTGATATAATTGATCTCAAACCTACGGATAAAATTTTTGTCATACATATCCATCGAGAACATATCGAGTATATGTTCGATATATTTTACGCTGTTTATGTGACGATTGATGTCTATATCGCTGTATCGAATAGGATAGATGATCGGGTTTTCGTCGTTTACCGGTTTTATTTTTGATTGCGGGGCAATCGGACAATCTTTGTCCCCTACATTGTTCTCGATGTGTCGGAATGTAGTAATATCTACCGAAGTACGATTTTGTATATCTATAACTGACCAGATAGAACGGGCATATCCGTATAGTTTTCCGTCGGGACTGCTGAAACAAAAATTTCGCGCAGAAAAATGTTTGTTGTAGCCTTCTATCCATGTTTCTATTTTGTATTTATCGTAAATACCCGGATAGGAAGACATCTCTATTGCCAGTCTGGCCAGTACCCATGCCCGGTTTTCCTTGATTAGGGTACTATATCCTACTCCCCAATTTTCTGCATGGTATGTTGCTGTTTCGAGTATTCGTTTGACCAATAAGGTCAATGGAATTTCTTGTTGAGCATTTCCTTCGGCAGGCTCTAAATCATAAATATATGCCGCTATCTTTTTCTGTTCATTCTCCATAATGTTATTCTTTGGTAGAGAGACGTCGACACTCTTGTGCTTCGAGAAACAAACTTACATGTTCTACGGTCGATTTGGTGATTGCAACACGTCCTGAACGGACAAATTGCATAACTCCGAATTTACTCAATTCTTCAAATAATTGTTGAGTTTCTTCCGTATGACCAGACTTTTCTATTACCGTATAAGTACGGTTTACTTCCAGAATTCGGGCGTTATGGCGACGAATAAGTTCTTCTATTCCGCTATCGTCCAATAGTTTTTCTGTTGCGACTTTGTAAAGAGCTACCTCTTGGTAGAATATTTCGTCTTCTGTATAAAAAAATGCCCGAAGTACATCGACCCGTTTTTCTATTTGTTGTACGACTTTTTGAATAGTATCCCGGTCGCTGTTTGTCGTAATGATAAATTTATGTATCCCTTCGATTGCCGAAGCAGAAACAGAAAGACTTTCGATATTCAGACGACGGCGACCGAAAATAATCGATATCTGATTTAGGAGACCGACTTGATTTTCTGTATACACCGTTACTGTATATAATATAGATTCCATATGCTTCGTTCAATTAATATTTTTCAGTACTGTTTAATAAAATGTCGGTAACACATCCGCCTGCGGGAATCATGGGGAATACCATGCCTTCTTCTTCCACAGCGACATTTAATAAGTATGCTCCTTTGTGGGCGATCATTTCGGCAATGGCTTCGTCCAATTGAGAACGGTCTGTGATATCGCGTCCTTTGATACCGTATGCGGCTGCTATTGCCGCAAAATCGGGATTAAGCATGTGTGTTTCGGAATATCTTTTTTCGAAAAATAACTCTTGCCATTGGCGTACCATGCCTAAGAAATTGTTATTTAAGATAATGATCTTTATATCTGTGCCTGTTTGCATGACTGTTCCTAACTCCTGAATAGTCATTTGAATACCTCCGTCTCCGGTAAAGAAACAAACGGTACGGTCAGGTGCTCCCATTTTAGCTCCGATGGCGGCAGGTAGACCGAATCCCATAGTTCCTAAACCTCCGGATGTGACAATGCTTCGTGTACGAGTATAATTGAAATATCGTGCTCCCATCATTTGGTTTTGTCCGACATCAGTAACCAAAATAGCATTGTTACCTGTTGCTTCAGAAACTTTCCGGACTACTTCCCCCATTTTTAAAGCTCCGTTTTCTGGATATACTTCCGGGCGAATAACTTTTTCATATTCGGTTTTCTCACAGATTTCAAATTCCGATAACCATTCAGCGTGTTTGTTTGCACAGACTTTGTCAATTAGTATTGAAAGTGACTCTTTTGCATCTCCTAAGACAGTGACATCTGCATGAACATTTTTGTTGAATTCTGACGGATCTATATCGAAATGGATCACCTTAGCTTGTTTGGCGTATGTGTTTAATCCTCCGGTTACTCGGTCGTCAAAACGCATACCTACTGCAATGAGAAGATCACATTCATTGGTCTTTATATTCGGACCGATATTTCCATGCATTCCCAACATCCCTTTATTTAGGCGATGGGCTGTCGGTATTGCCGATAATCCTAATAATGTGCAGCCTGCAGGAATGTCTGCTTTTTCCATTAATCTTAATATTTCATTTTCTGCATGGCTCAAAATAACACCTTGTCCTATCAGAAGCAGTGGCTTTTTTGACTGATTGATTAATGTTGCCGCACGGTTTATTTCATCCTCATTAATTTTGGGATAGGGATTGTAGCTTCGTATGAAATTGCATTTTTGATAATGAAATTCTGCTGTCCCTACTTGTGCATCTTTGGTGAAGTCCAGCACTACAGGGCCTGGGCGTCCCGAACGGGCAATGTAAAAAGCTCTTGCTACAGCCCAAGTAATATCTTCGGTACGGCGTATTTGATAGCTCCATTTGGTGACCGGTTGAGTAATTCCTACGACATCGGTTTCCTGAAAAGCGTCAGTACCTAATAATGAGGAATTGATTTGTCCGGTAATAACAACCAAAGGAGTACTGTCCACCATGGCGTCAGCTACTCCTGTAATGATATTTGTAGCTGCCGGACCTGAAGTTACCAATACTACTCCCGTTTCACCGGATACTCTGGCAAAGCCTTGTGCAGCATGAGTTGCTCCTTGTTCATGTCTTACCAAGACATGTTTTAGCCTGTCTTTGTAATTGTGCATACAATCAAAAACCGGCATGATAGCTCCTCCGGGATAGCCGTAGATCAATTTTACATTTTCTTCTAATAAAGAACGGATCAAAGCTTCTGATCCTGATATTTTATCTGTTGCCATATAAATATTTTCTGCAAAACAATATTGCTTTTATTCTATAATACGTACCGCTCCTTTATCGGCAGAACTGACCATAGCGGCGTATGCTTTTAACGCTTTAGAGATATTCCGTTCCCGTTTTGTCGGAGTAAATGCTTTTTTCCCTCGACCTTCTTCTGCAGAACGGCGTTCGGCTAATTGCTCGTCACTGAGTTTGACATTGATCGTACGTTTCGGAATATCGATTTCGATAATATCTCCATCCTTGACAAGTCCGATATTTCCTCCGGCTGCCGCTTCTGGGGAAATGTGTCCTATTGATAACCCTGATGTCCCTCCAGAAAAACGTCCGTCGGTGATCAAGGCACATTCTTTTCCTAAATGTCTTGATTTTATATAAGAGGTCGGATATAACATCTCTTGCATGCCGGGACCTCCTTTCGGACCTTCGTAGATAATGACGACAACGTCTCCTTTTTCGACATCGCCCCTCAAGATTCCTTTGCAAGCTTCTTCCTGTGATTCGAATACTTTGGCTTTACCGGTAAAGTGAAAGATACTTTCATCCACTCCGGCTGTTTTTACAACGCATCCGTCAATTGCAATATTCCCTTTGAGTACGGCAAGTCCGCCATCTTTTACGTATGCGTGTTCAAAATCCCGAATACATCCATTGATGCGGTCATTATCTAAAGAATCATACCGATTATTTTGAGAACCCATTTTGAGATTATATGTGTTGCCGGGTGCACTTTTCCACAATTCAGCAGCTTCTTCTGTGTATTCTGATCCGTCGATGGCATATCGGGCTATTGCCTGTTCCAAAGTCAGACCATCGACTCGGTGTACATGTGTGTCCAATAATCCCTGTTTTGCTAATAAACTCATAATGGATAAAATGCCGCCGGCACGATTTACATCCTGAATATGATAATGTGAGTTGGGAGCGACTTTGCAAAGTACGGGTGATTTGCGAGATAGACGATCTATATCGTCCATTGTAAAATCGACACCGGCTTCCTGAGCTATCGCCAATAGATGCAGTACTGTATTGGTAGATCCTCCCATAGCAATATCGAGAGTCATAGCATTAAGGAATGCATTGCGGGTGGCTATGTTGCGGGGCAGCACCGATTCGTCTCCATCTCGGTAATATTTATAACAGTTCTCAACGATTTGCGCTGCAGCTTTGATAAATAATTTTTCTCTGTTGACATGGGTAGCCACAATAGTGCCGTTACCGGGAAGTGCCAGACCTATGGCTTCGTTCAGGCTGTTCATGGAATTTGCCGTGAACATGCCTGAACATGAACCGCAAGTCGGGCAAGCTGTACGTTCTACTTCTGCGACTTGTTTATCGTTTATGGTTTCGTCAGCCGATTCTATCATCGCATCGATGAGGTCGAGAGAACGACCGTTTAGGTTACCGGCTTCCATAGGGCCTCCGGATACGAATATTGTCGGGATATTAAGCCGCATGCTTGCCATCAGCATGCCCGGGGTAATTTTATCGCAATTGCTGATGCAAACCATTGCGTCCGCTTTATGAGCATTTACCATATATTCAACACTGTCGGCAATGAGATCTCTCGAAGGGAGAGAGTATAGCATACCGTCATGTCCCATTGCAATACCGTCATCGATCGCTATTGTATTGAATTCGGCTGCAAAACATCCCAATTTCTCAATTTCGTTTTTGACTTTTTGTCCGATTTCGTGCAAGTGTACATGTCCCGGAACAAATTGCGTAAACGAGTTGACAATAGCGATGATCGGTTTTCCTATCTGATCTTCTTTCATTCCGTTGGCTCGCCACAAAGCTCTTGCTCCGGCCATTCTGCGTCCTTGTGTGCTGGTTGCACTATGTAATAGGTGCTTCATCTCTCTTATTGTTTTATATACAAAAAGACCTTTCTGTTATATGAAGAAAGGCCTTTTACTTTATTTCTTAATTTATGTTGTACACATAAAGTAACTACATACCTTTCTTCTTTTACTCCCTCACGACGACATCGAGTAGAGATAAACCAAGAAGGTTAATGATATGTAGAATAATACTAATCATAATCGTTATCTGTATTGCATTTTCATTTTGTATTACGGTGCAAAGGTATAGGTTTCATTTTATATTCCAAATAAAATAGTAGAAAAAAAACATTGATAGTGAAAAAATATTATATATAAGTCTGTTTTGATGATAAATTATTATAAAATGAATCATTCTTAATTTTAAATCTTGTTGGGGATTTTATCCGGTATGGATAAGAATGGTTTTCAGGAGATTTGAGTTCTCAAATCGGTTCTTGGTTTTTATCTGTATTTTAAGAGCCTGTTTGAATTTTGTACGAACGGTTTTGAATGATGCTTTTGAGGAAGTTTTTCTGTTTCGATAAGGAACATAATGGGCTACGTGGCGTGCAGAAATGAGAAAACAGACCGAGAAGAACCTCAAAAAGTCCGGATAATGATCCTTATATTGGAAAATTTAAATCGACTCTACGTGTTAAAGAGGTTGTGTTTTGTCGTTGGCGACATATTTTTGAGTTGTTACTTTTGTGTGTAAGACAATATTTCTGTACGTTTGTAAGAAAATTTCGGAGTTATATCTGTTTTCGGATAGAGTAAAAATATGAGATATTTCCGCCTTTTGTTTTATTTGTTCGGATTATTGCTTGTTGCGTCTTGCAATACGACTCGGCATGTAGGAGAGGGACAGTATCTTTTGAATAAGGTAAATGTTACTTCTGATAACAAGGATGTGAAATCATCGGAACTGAAATCGTATATAAGGCAAGAACCGAATCATAAAACTTTCGGTTTAGTAGGGCTTCCTTTGTTTTTCTATAATCTTTCGGGAGATAAAGATACACGCTGGAATAGATGGTTGAGAAAGGTTGGGACGCCGCCGGTGATTTATGATCCGGATTTGACAGAAAAGTCCCGCTTGGAGATTACGAAAGCTTTACGCAATCGGGGATATGAAAATGCTGTGGTGACGGTAGATACTGTTGCCCGGAAAAAAAAGATGAAAGTTCGTTATCGAGTTAAGCCGGGAAAACCATACCATATTGAAAATATAACTTATAATATTCCTAATGACAGTATTGCTCGTATTATATTAGCTGATACTTCGGCTTTTTTATTGAAGAAGGGGGCTGTTTTTGATCGGAACTTATTGGAACAGGAACGTCAGCGTATTTCTAATTTATTAAGGAATAGGGGGTATTATGCTTTTAATAAAGAGTATATAACTTATACGGCCGATACGACGTTACGGAATCATGAAGTAGATTTGGAACTTAATTTAATGCCTCCTTTGGTACAAGATACCGGGCGTTCGGATATGGTATTTAGCAGACATGAAGTATATCATATCCGGAATGTTTATTTTATGACCGATTATAATCCGATGAATATTGAGCAGGATTTGCGTTTTAATGTAAAAGATACGGTCGATTATAAAGGTTTTAGGATATTTTACGGGAATAAGAAATATCTGAAACCGGCTACTTTGGTGGAAAATTGTTATATACGTCCCGGAATGCGTTATAGTAATAGAGCGGTGGATAATACATTTTCCGCATTCGGTCGTCTTCGGGTGGTTAAATATGTCAATATACAATTTTATCCTCTGAATATTGACGGAAAACCTGTTTTGGATTGTTATATTTTGTTGACTGAAGGCAAGCCTCAGACGATTTCTGTAGATGTTGAAGGCACTAATTCGGCGGGTGATTTGGGTTTTGCTCTCGGTTTGACGCATCAGCACCGGAACATGTTTCATGGATCGGAAACATTTACGACCAAATTAAGAGCGGCTTATGAAAGTCTTTCGGGAGATTTGGGCGGACTTTTAAATGATAATTATCTTGAGTTGGGTGCGGAGGTCGGAATATCATTTCCGAAATTTCTTTTTCCCTTTGTCAGTCCGGCGGTGCGTCGGCGTATGCGTGCGACAACCGAATTCACATTAAATTTCAATTATCAGCAACGCCCCGAATACACTAGAGTGATTGCAGGAGGCGGATGGAATTATAAATGGTATAGCCATAATAATATGTATCGGCATCATCTCGACTTGGTAGATATTAGCTATATTTATTTGCCGAAGACGACCGAACGGTTTATCAGTAATCTTGACAGTATTGCTTCGAGTAACCCTTTGTTGAGGTATAGCTATGAAAACCATTTTATTATGCGATCTTCTTATGTTTTTTATCAATCGAACTTGAGGCCGGGGATAAAAAAAATATCCGGAAATATTTATACTTTACGAGCAGCAGGAGAAATAGCGGGAAACTTGCTATATGGTATATCTAAACTCACCGGACATAAGCCGGGCGAATATGGTGAATATAGCATATTGGGAATTCGTTATGCACAGTATGCAAAAGCGGATTTGGACTACGCTTATACTATTTTGTTTAATGAGCGCAATTCGTTAGCCTTACATGTAGGAGCGGGGATTGCAGTACCGTACGGAAATTCTGAAATGTTGCCTTTTGAAAAACGTTATTTTTCAGGTGGTGCTAATAGTGTAAGAGGTTGGTCGGTCAGAGGTCTCGGTCCGGGACGTTATAAAGGAACAAACCCTATGACTGATTTTATGAATCAGTGTGGGGATATTCGATTAGATATGAATGCGGAGTATCGTAGTAAGTTAATTTGGAAACTTGAACTTGCGGCATTTTTAGACGCAGGAAATATCTGGACTATACGGAATTATCCATCACAACCCGGAGGTAAATTCCAATTGAAGTCGTTTTATAAAGAGATTGCAATGGCTTATGGTCTGGGAATGAGATTAGATTTCAATTATTTTATTTTACGCCTTGATTTGGGTATGAAATTATATGATCCGTCTGTTGTCGATAAAAGTAAATGGGTGATTACATATCAAAACTTCGGTCGGGATGCGACTTTGCATTTTGCCGTGGGATATCCGTTCTGATGGATACGTAAAAAATACAGTTATCATATTTTGGAAATATGATAAAAAACATTACCTTTGCATCGCTTTTGAACAAAAAGTAAAGGCCGGTCGGGTAGCTCAGCTGGATAGAGCAACAGCCTTCTAAGCTGTGGGTCCTGGGTTCGAATCCCAGCCCGATCACCGAACAGTAAGCAGATAATCTATGGTTATCTGCTTATTGTTTATATGATTTCTTTCGATTTGTTTTATTTGAGTTATTCTTTATATGTACTCTGCGATTACCGTATTCTACGGACAGTTAAGAAATAAAGATACTGAGTCTTTGAATACTGTTTGTTACAGAATAAAATAAAATTGAAAAATGTACGAAAAATAATGACTCTCAAAAGGTTAAATGGGTAACTTTTTGAGGGTTATCATTAAATTTTGCCGTATTTTTTGTTTCGAAAAATACTTAGAGCCTGTTTAAATTTTACTCGGGTCAGATTTGAGAATTTCTTCCGAGTATGTTTTTCTGTTTTCAGGAGGAGGATAGCGGGCTATCTGACGAGTGAAAACGGGAAAAAAGACCGGAAGA